>CAUEUD010000158.1 GCA_959020865.1 Eubacterium limosum
ACAACTGAATCGACGCTTGTATCTGGAGTGGGGACTGTAACTTTATATATCTCAATAGGAACATTAATCATTTTGGCTCGTTATAAAATTGATAGGAGAAATACATGAAACTTCTTATTTCCGGTGCCGACGGTTTCATCGGCAGCCACTTAACCGAAGCACTACTCGAAGCAGGCTACAACGTCAAAGCTTTCGTTTACTACAATTCATTCAACAACTGGGGCTGGTTGGACACCCTCCCTAAGGAAAAACTTAGTCAAATTGAGATTTTTACCGGCGATATTCGTGACCCAAACGGTGTCCGAACTGCCATGAAAGGTGTGGACATGGTTTTTCATTTAGCGGCTTTGATCGCCATTCCGTTCAGCTATCATTCACCGGATTCTTATGTGGATACGAATATCAAGGGCACGTTGAATGTTCTTCAGGCAGCCAGGGATTTAGAGACCAGCCGTGTTTTAGTCACGTCTACTTCCGAAGTGTATGGAACCGCCCAGTATGTACCCATTGATGAGAAGCATCCATTCCAGGGGCAGTCGCCATACTCTGCGACAAAGATTGGTGCAGATCGGCTTGCTGAAAGTTTTTACCGCAGCTTTGACATGCCGATTTCCATTGTGCGCCCTTTTAATACCTATGGACCAAGACAGTCAGCCAGAGCCGTTATTCCGACAATCATCAGCCAACTTTTGGCAGGGAAAGAAGAAATCAAACTCGGTTCACTTACACCGACCCGGGATTTTAATTTTGTTAAAGACACAGCCAATGGGTTTATCGAAATTGCTAAGTCGGATAAAACCATTGGCGAGGAAATTAATATTGCCACACAACAGGAAATCTCTATCGGTGAGCTGGCACAGGAAATCATCGATCAGATTAATCCAAAGGCTAAAATTATCTGTGAAGAGCAGCGGCTCCGACCTGAAAAAAGTGAAGTCAACCGTTTGTTAGGTTCTAATGAAAAGATTAAGCGTTTGACGAACTGGAGACCTCAATATACTTTTGAACAGGGAATACAGGAAACCATTGAGTGGATGAAACAGAACATGGATGCCTATAAGACGGATATTTATAACGTGTAGAAAAGAGGAATACGAATGAAATATTGTAAGAGATGTGTGATGCCGGATACCCGCCCAGGGATTGAGTTTAACGAAGACGGTGTTTGTTCGGCGTGTGTTGCCTATGAAAAAGCAAAAGAAACCAATTGGGAACAACGCTATAAAGATTTAGAAAAATTATGTGACCAATACCGAGGAATGAACGGGTCATCTTATGACTGTGCTATCGCGGTCAGCGGCGGTAAAGACAGCCATTATCAGGTGTATATTATGAAAGAAGTCATGAGGATGAATCCCATTCTTTTTTCAGTCGAAGATAATTTTAAAATGACAGAGGCCGGAAAACATAACCTTAAAAATATATCAGAGACATTCGGGTGTAATATTATTTCACTAAAACCGGATATTAAAACACAAAAAAAGTTAATGCGTAAAACATTTGAGGCCTTTGGAAAACCCACATGGTTCATTGACCGTTTAATTTACACGTACCCACTCATAATGGCCTTGAAATTCAATACGCCACTTTTGGTTTATGGTGAAGATGTCAGCTATACATACGGTGGATCGAATGCCGTGGAAACATATTCAGCCAAAAACCAGATTTTTAATGGGGTAGCGTCGGATATGGAACTTGATTTTCTGCTGGGTGAAGGCGTTACAGAAAAAGATCTGTCCTTGACGAATCCGCCATCTGAGGAAGAGCTTAATAAGCTTGACCCAATTTATCTCAGTTATTTTTTACCATGGAACAGCTATAAAAACTATGTGTTTGCTAAGAAGCGTGGCTTCCATGATTTAACACATGAATGGGATCGCACACATCATATTGAAAACTTTGATCAAATTGATTCACCGGCGTATTTAGTTCATTCCTGGTTAAAGTATCCTAAATTTGGACACGCATCTGCAACGGATTATGCGGCTCGATTTATTCGTTATGGGATGATGACACGGGAAGAAGCGGTTCAACTGGTGAAAGAGCACGATCATAACTTAGATTCAAAATCTGTACAGGATTTCTGTGAATTTTTAGAATATACAGAAGATGAATTTTGGTCTGTTATTGATAAATTATATAACAAAGAGCTTTTTTATAAAGATGCTTTTGGCCAATGGAAATTAAAAGAGCCAATCTGGGAAGAAAAATGATGAAACCATTTATCCCATTATCCGTCCCAAACATCAAAGGCAATGAAATCCAGTACGTGACCGATGCCCTTGAAAAAGAATGGGTCTCCACAGGCGGCGCTTACATCGACCGGTTTGAACAAGAAATCGCCGACTATCTGAATGTGGATACAGCTGTTGCCTGCCAAAGCGGGACTGCCGGCCTGCATCTGGCACTGCTTCTTGCAGGCGTTACCTCTGACGATCTGGTCATCGTGCCCACCCTGACCTTTATCGCAGCCGTCAATCCAGTGAAATACTTAGGCGCTGCAACGGTTTTTATGGACTGTGATGACAGCCTTTGTATGGACATGGACAAGCTTCAGCGCTTTTGTGAAATGGAATGTGAACTAAAAGGTGAGAAGCTAATCCATCTTAAGACACAAAAGCACGTGAAAGCAGCGGTTGTGGTGCATGTTTTTGGCAATATGGCCGACATGGAAAAAGCCGTTATGATCGCAGACAAGTACCATCTGGTTCTCATTGAAGATGCTACTGAAGCTTTAGGGTCACATTATACCGGAGGGCCCTTTGCCGGGAGATATGCCGGAACCATTGGCGATATCGGAGTTTATTCCTTTAACGGTAATAAGATCATCACCACCGGAGGCGGCGGGATGATGGTCACTAAAGATCCTGCATGGAGCCAGAGAGCAAGGTATCTATCAACCCAGGCCAAAGACGATGCCGTTAACTTTATCCACGGTGATGTGGGCTATAACTACCGCATGACCAATCTTCAGGCAGCTGTCGGGGTTGCTCAGCTTGAAAAGCTCAATGATTTTATTGCGGTTAAGAAAACAAACTACCAACACTATCAAAAAGGTATCCAGCTATTGGATGGCCTTCGCTTGCTGCCTTTTAGTCAAGCCATCGAGCCGAATTACTGGTTTTACAGCCTGTATATAGAAGATTTAGAAAAATATTCAAAAGAGGCAATCATCCAAACGCTGTCCGAAAACAATATCCAGACAAGACCCATCTGGGGCTTGATTCATGAACAGAAGCCTTATCAGAAGGATATTGCCTTTGACATCAAAAAAGCCAAAGATTATCACAGACGTATTGTCAATCTGCCTTGTAGCAGTAACCTGACCGCGGGAGACGTGGATCGAGTGCTTGAAACCCTCAGTAATATAAAATAATAATGGGAGACCACCATGCATTTTCAGGATCTATTTATTAACGAAAACAAAACCGTTCTCGAGGCCATGAAACAGCTGGACACCGTGAGCAAAGGCATTCTCTATCTGGTGGATGAAAACAGTCGGCTTCTGGCAGCGCTGACCGATGGGGATATCCGAAGACATTTACTAAAAGGCGGAGAACTGCAGGCATCCATCAAAACAATTGCCAATTACAGCCCGAAATATATTTTTGTTGAGGACAGAGAGCAGGCACAGCAGACCATGCGTGAAAAGCATATTCTCTCCATCCCGATTGTGGATCATGAGAAAGTTATAAAGGGAATCTGTTTTTTGAACAATGGCGCACTGGAGGAAAGACAAAAGCTCAAATTGCCGGTTGTCATGATGGCAGGCGGAAAGGGCACACGGCTGTATCCTTACACCAAGGTTTTGCCCAAGCCCCTCATTCCCATTGGCGATCTGCCCATTGCAGAGCATATCATCAATCGGTTTATGGACTTTGGCTGTGATGCGTTTCACCTGATCGTCAACCATAAAAAGCAGATGATCAAAGCCTATTTTGCCGAAACGGAGATTGCCAATCAGATTACTTACTATGATGAGACTGAGCCTTTAGGAACAGGCGGGGGTCTCAGCCTGTTAAAGGGAAAAATCCACCAGCCTTTTTTCCTGACAAACTGCGACATCATCGTCAAAGCGGATTACAGCGATATCCTGGATTTTCACCAGAAGAATGGCAATACCATCACCATTGTCTGCGCCTACAAGCATTTCACTATCCCTTACGGTGTCATCACCATGGGGGAAGGCGGCGATATTGCGGATATGATCGAAAAACCAGAGTATTCCTTTTTGACCAATACCGGTTTTTATCTTGTAGAGCCTGAGGTTTTAGACGATATTGAGGAGCATGTCAGCATCGGCTTTCCAGACATTGTTGAGAAACAACGGGAGCAGGGCAAAAAAGTCGCCATTTATCCCGTGAGCGAGAAATCATGGATGGATATGGGGCAGCTTGAGGAGATGGAAGAAATGCGGAAGGACTTGGGCGTATAGCGAATGGAAAAGATACTTTTAATCGGGGCGGGTGGCCATGCCAAAAGCGTGATCGACAGCCTGAAAGCGCAGGGAAAATATGAACCGGCAGGTATCATTGATAAAACTGAGGTTGACGATACGCATGTTCTCAGCATTCCGATTATTGGGACAGATGAGGATCTGCCGCGCTTTTATGAAAAAGGGATACAGCACGCCTTTGTTACCGTCGGCAGCATCGGTGACACTATTATACGCCAAAGGCTCTACCAAAAACTGAAGGCAATTGGATTTCTCTTGCCCAATATCATCGACCCATCCGCTGTCATCAGCCCTACTGTCAAGCTTGGGGAAGGTGTTTTTATTGGAAAAAGTGTCACCGTCAATGCCGGTTCTTCCATAGGCAAGATGGCGATCATCAACACTGCTGCTGTTATAGAGCACGAGTGTATTATCGGCAATTTTTGTCATATCGCTCCGGCAGCGGCCTTATGCGGTAATGTCTCGATAGGAGATCATACACATATCGGAACCAATGCGACGGTCATACAGGGAATAAAAGTCGGATCAAACGCACTTGTCGGCGCAGGCAGTGTCGTGCTAAAGGATATTCCGAATAAAGTGCACGTTGCGGGTGTCCCGGCGCGGGAAATTAATTCAAAGGAAGCGATCAAATGAGTGTTTTTATCATCGCCGAAGCAGGCGTCAATCACAATGGAAGTTTAAAACGGGCAAGAGAGATGGTTATTAAAGCCAGAGAGGCTGGCGCAGATGCCATCAAGTTTCAAACTTTTAAATCAGAAAAGCTGGTTTCCACATTTGCTGAGAAAGCAGCATATCAGATTGAAAATACCGGCAGTGCCGATGAAAGCCAGTTAGAAATGGTCAAAAAGCTGGAATTAAGCTTTGATGACTTTCGAGAGCTTCAGGCTTTCTCAAAAGAAAAAGGCATTCAGTTTTTGTCAACCCCCTTTGATCTTGAAAGCATTGACTTTTTAAACCAACTGGAGATGCCCTTCTGGAAACTGCCATCGGGCGAAGTCACAAACTATCCCTATCTGGTTAAAATCGCCGAGACCCATAAGGAGATTGTCATGTCCACCGGCATGTGTACCTTGGATGAAATCAGTGAGGCACTCGTTGTGCTAAGAGAGAACGGTGCGGGTAAAATATCCCTTTTGCACTGCAATACCGAGTATCCCACCCAAATGGAAGACGTCAATCTTAAAGCGATGGAAACCTTAAAAAAAGCATTTAGTACACCCATAGGCTATTCCGACCATACACAAGGCATTGAGGTTCCCATCGCGGCAGTTGCCATGGGCGCGACGATTATTGAAAAACACTTTACCCTGGATCGAAACTTGGAAGGTCCGGATCACAAAGCCAGTCTGGAACCGTTTGAACTAAAGGCGATGGTTCAGGCAATCCGCAATATTGAAAAAGCCATTGGAAACGGGGATAAAAAGCCGACACCTTCAGAGATTAAAAATATGGCCATTGCCCGAAAGAGTATTGTGGCGGGCCAGCCCATTAAAAAAGGTGAGATCTTCACAGAAAAAAACATTACCACCAAGCGCCCCGGAACTGGCATCAGTGCCATGCGGTGGCGCCAGGTTCTCGGTCAGAAAGCAACACGTGACTTTGCAGAGGATGAGTTGATTGAAGTATGAAAAAAATAGGCATTGTTACCGCAACACGGGCAGAGTATGGACTTTTAAACCCTGTTATCAAAAAACTGGATCAAAATGCATGCTTTGATGTACGCGTCGTCGCGACAGGGGCCCATCTCTCGCCAGAGTTTGGTTTAACTTACCGTGAAATTGAAAAAGATAAGATTGAGATCGATCAGAAAATCGAGATTCTTATGAGTTCCGACACGCCCGTCTCCATCTCCAAAAGCATGGGGCTGGCCATGATCAGCTTTGCAGAGTATTTTGACCGTACCAATCCTGATATGCTCATGGTTCTGGGAGACCGCTATGAAACCCTGGCGATCTGCTGTGCGGCCATGAATGCACAGATTCCCATTGCGCATTTATATGGCGGAGAGACAACCGAAGGAGCCATTGATGAGAGCATCCGCCACGCAATCACAAAGATGAGTTACCTGCATTTTACCAGCACTGAGGAATACCGAAGGCGGGTGATTCAATTGGGTGAAGCACCTGATCGTGTTTTTAAAGTCGGTGCCATGGGGGTCGAAAATATTCTTTCGATGGAGCTCCTCTCAAAAGAAGCGTTAGAGGCGAGTATTGCGTTCAAACTGGATAAGCCCTACGCAGTGATCACTTTCCACCCCGTCACACTGGAAAAAAATCAGGTTGAACAACAATTTGACGCCCTGTTAAGTGCCTGTGACACCCATCCGGAGATGCAGTTCATTTTCACCAAAGCCAATTCCGATGCCCATGGAAGAATCATCAACCAGATGATTGATGACTATGCGAACCAGAATGAGAATGCTGTCGCATTTGAATCCCTGGGCATGCTCCGCTATCTGAGCGCTTTAAAATACGCACGGATGGTCATTGGCAATTCCTCAAGTGGTTTGATTGAGGTCCCCAGCTTTCATATCCCCACCATCAATATCGGTGACCGTCAGAAGGGCAGGATACAGGGAGAAACCGTCATTAACTGTGCGCCTGAAAAGGACGCGATTTTACATGCAATGAATCAGGCGAATGCTCCAGATTTTAGGCTAAGCATACAGAATGCGGTAAACCCCTACGGCGATGGAAAGACCAGCGACAAGATGATTGAAGTGATCACCGATTTTTTGATGAATGATCGGGTTGATTTGAAAAAGCAGTTTTATGATATAGAGGTTTTGAATGTATAAAGGAAAAAGGATTTTAGCGGTGATACCAGCACGCAGCGGCTCTAAAGGGCTTTCTGATAAAAATATTAAAGAGCTCAATGGCAAGCCTTTGCTGGCATATACGATTGAAGCAGCTCAAAAGACAAAAGCAATTGACGAAATTTTTGTATCCACCGATTCAGAAGCGTATAAAAAAATAGCAGAGGCGTATGGTGCCCATGTTCCATTTTTAAGGAATAATACATTAGCGACAGATACGGCATCCTCTTGGGATGTCGTCAAAGAAGCGGTCATTGAATACGAAAATCTAGAGCAGAGGTTTGATATTTGTCTGCTTTTGCAGCCAACATCACCACTCAGAACAGAAAAGGATATTTTAAATGCTTTAGAAAAATTTATCGAAAAAGATGCCAATACAGTGGTGTCGGTATGTGAAACTGAACATTCACCACTATGGGAAAACACACTGCCTGAAGATGGCAATATGAGCAATTTTTTTGATAAGGCTATTGTTGGAAAAAGAAGACAGGATTTACCGACTTATTATCGGATCAATGGTGCTGTTTATATACTAAAAACAAAGCATTTAATGACAGATGATGAAATATATGATGATAAAAGCTTTGCTGTGATTATGGATAAACAGAGTTCGATTGACATTGATGACCGGTTTGATTTTATTATGGCAGAGATGCTGAAGAGGTTTGAATATGATAAATGAAAAAAAATATGAACCTAAAATTAGTATAATTATCCCGGTATATAACGTAGAAAAGTACCTCGCAAGATGTATAGATTCTTTAATACATCAAACATTAAGTGATATTGAAATTATTTTAGTAAACGACGCATCGCCTGATAATTCATTAAGCATTATGAAAAAATATCAGAAACAAGATCCAAATAGAATTATAATTATTGATTCAAAAGTAAATAGGAAGCAAGGAGGAGCTAGAAATTTAGGTTTGAAAAAAGCTCGTGGAGAATATATCTGTTTTGTCGATAGTGATGATTGGGTAGAAAATAAATTTTGTGAAAGAGTTTATAATAACGCTATAGCAACAGGCTCAGAGATAATCTTTTATGACGTTTTAGAGACTATTGATGGAAGTCATGGAACTTATTGTAAAATGAATGAAGAAAGAAATATGGGGATAATTAATGAAGAGAAACGAAAAAGGCTTATTTTAAACCCTGGTTCTCATTGTGCTAAATTATATAAAAGAGAATTACTGTTAGATAACAATATTTACTATCCAGAAAATATTTTTTATGAAGATAATTGTCAAGCACATTTACCTATGTTTTATGTTAAAAAATATTCTTATATAAATGATGCACTATATAATTACTTTCAAGATAATAAAAGTAGCACTACAAAAAGCATGAATATTTCAAAAATGCAGGATCGATGTAGGTCGGCGATGCTATTAGTTCAAGAAACTCGAAGCAGAAAATTATATGAAATATATAAAAATGAGATTGATTATATTTTTTTGAATTACTTTTGTTTCACTACAGCTAAGGCTTTAGTGATTCGTTTCAAAAAAGTGCCAAGGAAATTCATGGAAAAAATAATACTATATATAAAAAAAAATTATCCTATGTATCGAGAAAATCCATATTTTAAAAATAAAACAAAAATAAATCAATTTTTAGT
>CAUEUD010000159.1 GCA_959020865.1 Eubacterium limosum
ATGGCTGTGGGGTTTTCTAATTTTTCTGGAACACTTTCACCTCAAAGTATTCGCTCACCTCAAATTTCAGATTCCCGGCCACCTTGCGGGATTTCCGCACATTTTCCTGAACCTGATTTTTATCCGGCACCAGAAAGCGGTAGCACTCCGTCAAAAACATATCGATCGCGTCCTCATAGGGGATATTAATATTTTTTTGAATAATATCCCGGAAAAACTGGATCTGCATACCAGCAGTAAGAGAGGCGACCGCGTCAAAATAAGTTTTGTCGCAGATCATCGGATTCGTCTCATATTTCAGCCCATCTTTGTAGCGTTTATGGGTGAAGAAATCCATCCAGCTGATGACCAGCTTTGGAAAGCTGCCAAGCTCCGAAATATTATTATAAAACCGTACAATCTCAGGGCCGGCATTAATACACTCAAAATACGCCCGGTATTCCACCATGTCGATGAGCAAATCCTCTCCCTTATCCTTTAACGGCGCGAGGATATCCTCAAGCGCAAGGGTAATCGCATCTGCAAATTCTCGAAAAATACTGATGGCTACCGATTCTTTTCCCTCAAAATAATAGACAAACAGACCGGGGTTTGATTCAGCCTCCACAACGATTTCCTTGATGGTTGTTTCATTGTAACCTTTTGTATAAAAAAATTTTTTCGCGCTGTTGTACAGCGCTGTTTTTGTTTCTGTTCCTTTTTTGTAATTGGCCATAATTCACCTCTGGCTTATTATAGCATGCATTTTTTGTAAAAAAAACAAAAAATAAAAACTACTTGACAAAAATATCAGAAGACTATAAACTTATATGAATATAATATTATATGCATATAATAAAAGGGAGAGATTAAAATGATTTATGAAGAACGCATTCAAAACATTAAGAATACCATGTGCGGGCAGGACGCCGCGCACGTCCCCATACTGGCAGATTTTGAGACAAGCTACGCCTGTGAATACGCGGGACTGGATTTTATGAGGGCCAGTTGGGATTATAACTTAATTACAGAAGCCTACAAAAAGCTTTTAGACGATTTTGAAATCGACGCCACCTTTGGCCTTGGTTGGATACCGCCGCAGAAAAGCATTCTTCTGGGCAGCCGGACCTGGATACAGAACCGGGAGAACGGCATCATGCAGCACCCCGAGATCATGGCACTGAGCGATGCAGAATATCCTGAGCTCATCGAGAGTCCAGTGGACTGCATTGTCAAAAAAGTCCTGCCCAGAATGTACAGCGCTCTCGGCAAGGGAAGCTTGAGCGATATACGAACCATCGCCCAGACCATGCTCTTTGAAAAAAACCAGATGGCAGATTTCTACAACCAGCTTTTTACCGTCACCTATGACCACGAAGTGCCCATCTATTACGGCTCCATGTTCTACGCCCCCTTTGATTTGATTGGCGACCATCTCAGAGGCCTGACACAGGTTTCGCTGGACATGCGGCGGAAAAAGAAGGAGCTGGAGGCTGCCTGCGAGGCGCTGGCACCCGTCATGATCAATTACATTGAAAATACTCTGCCGGCAGATGAAAACGGTCTGTCCTGCGCCTGTGCCTTTGTACATCTTCCGCCCATGATCAGTCCGAAAAATTTCGACAAATTCTTCTGGCCGACTTTTAAAAAGGTCTGTGATACCCTGGTGGAAAAAGGCTACTGCCTGTATCTCCAGTTTCAGGGAGATTACAGCAATGGCCGCTATCTGGACTACTATGCTGAGCTGCCCGAGAATAAGGTCATCATTGCCCTTCAGGAGCAGGATTTCGCCAGAACCCTTGCGGCCTTTAAGGGGAGGAATATGGTCTCCTGCGCCTACCCACTGGACTATCTGACGCATTACCCGCTTCAAAAATGTCTGGATAAGGCAAAGGAGCTCATGGATATAGGCATGGCGCAGGGGCAGTTCTACTTTGGTTTTAACAAGGCGCCTTTCCACATTAGCGAGGCAGCACCTGAAAAAATAAAAGCCGTGCTGCAATTTGTACGGGAATACGGAAAATATTAAGGGGGAATACGAACATGTACGAAGAAAATCAAAACGTTGAAGCGTTAATTGGAGAATATCCTGAGGAATATCAGGACTTGATCCGGGAGAGCCTGTCGGTCACGGAAAAGGAATTCGAAACATTTATCATCAGCTTAATTATGTAAGGGGGAAATTAAAATGAGTGATACCACTAAGAGCAATCTGACAAAGGGGATACTGTACGGCGGACTGGCCGGGATAATCTGGGGGACTCTGAGCATTTTTATCTCACTGCTCAAAAATTTCGGCATGAGCGACATTGCCGTTTCATCGCTCGGGCCCATGATCATTATTATTTTTTACGGCATCAAAACGCTGATCAAAAATCCAAAGGCCTTTAAAATCAGCTGGAAGCATCTGCTGATTGTATTGGTGGGCGGCGGTATCGTCAATGCTCTGACCTACTATTCCTACGCCATGTGCTTAAATTATATGGGCGCCGGTGTTTTCTCGGCTTTGGATTTTTCACACGTCTTTATTTTAATGCTGCTGTCCTCATTCATCTTTAAATATAAAATCACCAGAGGAAAGATCATCTCACTTTCACTGGCGGTTGTGGGGATGGTCATGGTGTTAAATGTCTTTTCGCCCGAGGCTTTTATAAGTCCCATGGGTCTTCTGTGGATCGCGGTGGACTGGTTCTGCAACTGCGCCATCGCTCTGCTGCTCAAATGGGCACTCAACAATGAAATCGACAACGATGTGCTCATCACCTACTATAACCTGGGCGCTGCCCTGATCTACTGGACCATGTGCCCGCCCTGGGCTGTAGTCGGTGAGATTGCCGCCGCCCAGAATATCGCGCTGCTGGTGGCGACCATTGCCGCCTACGGCATTTTTACTCAGATTTTAACCCAGTATGTCTGGGTCAAATCTTTCTCTCTGGTGGACCCTGCCATCACCAACATGATGGCGGCCTTCTCACCCATCACCGCTGCCGTTTTAGGCTACTTTATGTTCGGCCAGGTCATCTCCTGGATTCAAATTCTCGGGATCGCTGTTGTCATCGCCGCGGTCGTTGTCCTGAATAAAACCGGCGGGGCTGAGGAGATGTAGGGGGTAGATAAATTTTATTGTGAGGAGGTGAAGGGTTAGAGAGAGCGCTTTTAATGGAGAATGCAGAATTACAGGAACAAAATGCTGTTGTATTTTGATTGGTATAGCGGCCACAGGTCGCTGTCTTAATCGCTTTTTCGGCAGAAAAAGGGTTTGTAAATTCTCCATTCTCCATTTTCAATTCTCCATTAAAACAGCTTCTCACTTTGCCTTTGTCGATATGTTTCGGCTTTGTTTACCTCTATACCTCCACATGCACAAACAACTGCTCAGGGTACTCGATCACACCCAGTCCCAGGTCTCTGGCCACAGCGGCCACCTCGGAGTAGTGGACGCCGGGGCAGTACAGATCGGCAGCGCAGCCGATCTTATGCTTGGAGTACTCGATGCCGCCCACCTCATGGTTGCGCTGTGTGCAGCGCACGCCAGAGGTGATGATGACCGGGCGGCCGAGGCGGCTTCTCAGGTTTTCGACCTGGGCCAGCAGGGCTTCCTCCATGAGCGCGGGGAAACCGCCGCAGTACATGCCATCACAGTCACACTGGTATTCGCTCATGGCGAAGTGCTCGCTGGCGCGGCTGTCTTTATAGCTCTCTGCCAGATGTCCCCGGGTTACCGGACCCACAATACCGTCGGCCTCGATGCCGGTCTTTCGCTGAAAGGCTTTGACGGCTGCCTGGGTGTTGGGGCCGTCCAGGCCATCGTGCTCACCCGGGTCATAGCCCAGGTGGGATAAAATTCTCTGTACCTCTAAAATACTCATTTCTTTTCCTCTTCATCCTTTGTAAATTCCTTGAGCACGGCCTTAAGCTTATCGGGAATGGGAATAAATTCTGCGGCGTTTTCGACCAGTGAGATGCCTTCATTGGAAATGTAGAAAAGCACGGTGATATCCCGGATGGGCAGCTCGGCCATTATGATCCTCTGGACCATGAAGGCGGCGCTGACCACCAGAAATAGCATCAATTTTTTCAGTATTCCGTAAAAGCCCACCGCGCTGGAAAGCTCATGCCTGTAAATTCCCTTGATAACGCCGGACACATAGTCCAGACAGACTAAAACCGTGAGTACCACCAATAAATCATCAAGCCCCCCGAGCAGGAAGGAGAGGGTGCCGCCTGCCACAGCGGCGGCGCCCCGGATGATTTCCCGCATTGCCTGCTGCCTAAGCCAAAGCCACTTCGGTTTTGGTGGTGTCGATACGCACCGCGGATACCAGCGCCGCCAGGGGCTGTCCGTCGGGCGCAAAAATCCCCTCGGTTAAAATACCGTTTGCGCCTGTGGCGATCTCGGCATCGGTGATGCCGTCCTTGTAATCCGGAATGGTCAGAGTATAATTTTTGCCGTTAGCCAATTCATAAATCAACTGTAAATCTTTTGAAACATTTGCCATTTTTCTTTTCCTCCTTTATCCTTACGCGACATCCATGAGTTCTTCGGCGATGGTTTTGGTGCAGGACTCGCCGATGGGTTCCTGCATGCCCTTGATCAGCTTGTAGGTATTGTAGATGCTCTCATTGGTGGCATCGCTTTTGACATCGCCATAGGTCTTGGACTTCTTAACGATTTTTCCATTCTCTTCACCATAGTTTGAAACAATTTTCAAACCGACACTTTTTACATTTGCTGTTACTGCCATTGTGAACCTCCAAAAGTTTTTCAGGTCTGCGCGCTGCCTGTGATTTTAGTTTAAGGCCTGTCAAGGCTTTTTGCAACGGGATTAAGAGGGCAGTTTTGCATTGACACTCACCACGTTAAGGCATAGAATATAGGTTATACGCATAAATTTTCAGAAAAATCTTTTGGACAGACGAGGGGGAATGTCTATGCTGTTTAAATTTATCATCTGCTTTATCGCCGGTATCGGCGCGGGACTGGGGACAGGCTTCGCGGGCATGAGCGCAGCTGCGGTCATCAGCCCGATGCTCATTACTTTCCTGGGGATCCCGGCCTATGAGGCTGTGGGCATTGCCCTGGCCAGCGATGTGCTGGCAAGCGCGGTCAGCGCGTACACCTACGGCAAAAATAAGAATTTGGATATTAAAAACGGGCTGGTCATGATGGTGGCGGTTCTGTGCTTCACGCTGGTGGGCAGCTGGGTCTCCAGCCTGGTCCCCAGCACCGCCATGGGCGGCTTTTCGGTTTTCATGACGCTGCTGCTGGGCATTAAGTTCATCGTGAAACCCGTCATGACCACTAAGGAATCCATGACGGACACAAGCCCCAGAAAGCGCTTTGTGCAGTCGGTTGTCTGCGGCATGGCCATTGGCTTTATCTGCGGCTTTGTGGGCGCGGGCGGCGGCATGATGATGCTGTTGATCCTGACCAGCGTGCTGGGCTATGAGCTCAAAACAGCTGTGGGCACCAGTGTTTTTGTCATGGCCTTTACGGCCTTTACCGGCGCGGTCAGCCATTTTGCCATCGGCGGCCCACCGGATATCTGGGGCCTTGTTTTCTGTGTTTTATCCACCCTGCTCTGGGCCAGAATCGCGGCCAAGTTCGCCAACAAAGCCAGCCCCATTGTGCTCAACCGGGCCACCGGCGTGGTACTCTCCATCCTTGGGGTTTCCATCATCCTTGTAAATTTTCTAAAATAAAAAACAACCACCTCCTCAATAAAGGAAGCGGTTCAGAGTATAGATAAAGTAAAAATGCGAAGACACAATTAAAACGAACTGCGATTTTGGAGTTGATAGTTTATGGTTGATAGTGAATAGTTATTGAACCCTTTTTCTTCGAAAAAGCGAATGAAAAACCGGACGCAGGCCACATCCAATCAAATCTGCCCACGGCAGATTTGCACCTGAACTATCCACTATCCACTTTCAACTTTCAACTGAACCGTCCTCTTTGTAACGCTTTGTCTCTTTATGATAAAGTTTTTTAACACTCTGACAACCGCATCCCTGCGAAAGGGTGCGGTTGTTTTTTTATTCGCCATCATCTTCTGTCAATAATGCCTGGAGCTGCTTCAAAAAGATTTCTGAGGCCCTTGAGAAAGCCGGATGCTTTTTCCAGACGATGTCCAGGTGAGCCTCCAGACGGGGCTTCAGGGGCCTGAAGCACAGGGCGCTGTCACCGGTAGTATTCACCAGCCTGTCGAGGCACAGGGCATAGCCGATACCCTCCTCCACCATGAGGGCCGCGTTGTAAATCAGGTTATAGGTCATCACGACATTCACTTTATCCGCGGCGCTGCCGAACCAGCCGGACAGCTCGTTCTGCCCGAGGGCCTGCCTTGAGCAGAGCAGCGGGAGGCTCCTCAAAGCCTCTGCCTCAATGGCAGGAAGAGCCGCCAGAGGGCTGTCCCTGCGCATGAGCACGCCCCAGGTGTCGGCGGCCGGGAGGCGCATGTAGTCATACTTTGTAATATCGCCCGGCTCGATCAGAACGCCAAAATCAAGGAGGCCCCGGTCCAGACGCTCGGTGACTGCCTCGGCGTTTCCGCTGAAAAGGTGCACCCGGATATTGGGATACCTTTCGCGCATTTTCCGGATCACCCGGGCGATGAGCCGCATGGCCTCGGTTTCTCCGCCGCCGATATAGACATCGCCGCCGACAATCGCATCGGATGTTTTAAAATCCGCCTCGGTGCGGTCTGCCAGGTCTACGATCTCCTGGGCACGCTTGCGCAGGAAAGCCCCCTCGTCGGTCAGGGTAACCCTTCTGCTTCCCCGGATAAAAAGCTTTTTTCCCAGCTGCTCCTCCAGCTCCATGAGCTGGCGCGAGAGGGTTGGCTGCGTTACATGCAGTGACTCCGCGGCTCCGGAGATGGTTTCCTCTCGGGCGACTGCCAGAAAATAGCGTAAAACCCTCAGTTCCATTGGCTGTACTCCCTTTCTCTGTTTCTTCCAGTATAGCGGCGCTCTCCATGCTTGTCAAGCATAGTATTGTATAGCCTATAAGTATTTGCTATTGCGGCAAGGCAGGTTATATAATAAAGCCATGAAAAATAAATTTTTGAAAGGAAGCCGATTGCCAATGAATCTCGATATGTTTTTAGAGCATTTAAATAAAGGCCTGACCGTTGACGGAGGGTCAGAAGTCCATGAATTTATGCACAGGGTCAGCCAGGAGGCGCTTCGGATCACCAGCGTGCTCAACAATACCTACCACAGCCCCGAGGAAATCCGGGAACTCTTTTCAGAATTGACCGGCAAGCCTGTGGACGCCTCCTTCGGCCTGTTCCCGCCCTTTTACACAGACTGCGGCAAGAACATTACGGTGGGGAAAAATGTTTTTATCAACAGCGGCTGCCGTTTCCAGGATCAGGGCGGTATCACCATCGGTGACGGCGCGCTCATCGGTCATAACGCAGTGCTGACCACCCTCAACCATGACTTTTCCCCAGAAAGGCGAACCTCCATGCACCCCACGCCTGTGGTCATCGGCAAAAATGTCTGGCTGGGCGCAAGTGTCACTGTGGTGCCTGGCGTGACCATCGGGGATAATGCAGTTATCGCTGCCGGAGCAGTGGTCACAAAGGACATCCCAGCGGGCACCATCGCTGCCGGAGTCCCCGCGAAGATTCTCCGTGAGCTTGACGCATAAAAATCCTTAAAGAAAGAGGTTATCCATTATGAAGAAAAATATCTTAATCCTTTCGACCAGTCCCCGCAAGGGCGGCAATTCCGACACGCTGGCCGATGAATTCGCACGGGGCGCACAAGACGCAGGCCACAAGGCCGAGAAAATCCGTCTGGCTGGCAAGAGCATTGGCTTCTGCCGGGGCTGTCTGGCCTGCCAGAAAACAGAGCGCTGTGTCATCCAGGACGACGCCAGCGCCATTGTACAAAAGATGCTGAGCGCCGACGTGCTGGTGTTCGCTACACCCATCTATTTCTATGAGATGTCCGGCCAGATGAAAACACTGCTCGACCGCAGCAACCCACTGTTTCCAGCAGATTACGCTTTCAGAGAGATCTGTCTGCTGGCGGCCTCGGCGGATGAAAACAGGGACTCAATGGATGGGGCTGTCAAAGGCCTCCAGGGCTGGATCGACTGTTTTGAACGCGCAAAGCTGGCCGGCGTGCTCCGGGGCACTGGCCTGGACGCTGTGGGCGCAGCCAAAAACGCCCCGCTGGTTTTAAAGGCGGCCTATGATATGGGCAAAACTCTCTGAACAAGCAAACCAGAGGTACTAAAAGTGATGATTCGCCAAAAAGCCGCTTTCCTGTGCTGTTCTCTGCTTCTGGCTGCTGCCTTCACAGGCTGCGCCGCAGACACGACAGCCTCAGGCGCACCCGAACCGGAAAAACCCGGCCCATCTGTCCAGACAACTGCACAGCCCAAGGCCGAGGCCACTCCCACTGCTGTCACAGAGCTGCGCATTCAGGCTGGGGACAGGGTCTTCACCGCGCAGCTGGAGGATACTCCGGCCGCACAGGCTCTGGCCGACGCCATGCCCATGACCTTAAATATGGATGAAATGAACGGAAACGAAAAATATTTCTTCCTCTCAGACGCACTGCCAACAAACGCCGAGCGGCCAGGTAGTATTGCCGCTGGCGACCTGATGCTCTACGGAGACAACTGTCTTGTTCTGTTCTACGAAAGCTTTCAGAGCGCTTACAGCTATACCCGCCTCGGGTCCATCACGGACACTGCAGGCCTGGCCGACGCCCTCGGGAGCGGGAGCGTCGAGGTGACCTTTAGCCTGGCTGAATAAAAGGACCATAAAAAACACCCTGCTTACGCTTAGCAAGCAGGGTGTTTTTGTAT
>CAUEUD010000160.1 GCA_959020865.1 Eubacterium limosum
AAAGATTGTTTTACTCGTGGCGTTTTTTGCCAGTATGGTGATCGTTGGTTTCTACTGCCGGAAGCATTCCACCGATGTCAATGGGTTTGTGTTGGGAGGCCGCTCTGTCGGTCCGTGGTTAACGGCTTTTTCTTACGGGACTTCTTATTTTTCCGCCGTTATCTTCGTGGGCTATGCCGGACAGTTCGGCTGGAAATTTGGGATCGCGTCCACCTGGATTGGCCTGGGGAACGCGGTTTTAGGCTCGCTGCTGGCCTGGGTAGTGCTCGGGCGGCGCACCCGTATCATGACTCAGTATCTGGATACCGCCACCATGCCGGAATTTTTCGGCAAGCGCTTTGATTCCAATAAGCTGAAAATCGGGGCGTCCATCATTACCTTTGTGTTTTTAATTCCCTATACCGCCTCGCTTTATAACGGGCTTTCCCGTCTTTTCGGCATGGCCTTCAATATTGACTATACCGTCTGTATTGTCGTCATGGCGGTGCTGACAGGAATTTATGTGATTGCCGGGGGATACATGGCCACAGCCATCAATGATTTTATCCAGGGGATCATTATGATCTTTGGGATCATTGCCGTGGTGGCCGTGGTTTTAGGAAACAACGGCGGCTTTATGGAGGCGCTCAATACCCTGTCCCATGTCAATGACCCGGCGGTCTCCAGCCAGGCCGGGGCTTTCACGTCCTTCTTTGGCCCAGATCCCTTGTCGCTGCTGGGGGTCATTATCCTGACCTCTCTGGGAACCTGGGGGCTGCCGCAGATGGTCGGTAAGTTCTACGCGATCAAGGATGAGCACTCCATCAATAAAGGCATGGTTATTTCTACCTTTTTCGCCATTATTGTCGCTGGCGGTTCCTACTTTTTAGGCGGTTTTGGCCGTCTGTTCTCTGACCGGATCGACATTGCGACCGGAGGCTATGACGCCATTATCCCAACCATGCTGGAGGATCTGCCGTCCCTGCTCATTGGGATTGTGGTGATCCTGGTTCTGTCGGCGTCCATGTCCACACTGTCGTCGCTGGTCATGGCGTCCAGCTCGACCCTGGCCCTTGACCTGATCAAGGACAACCTGGTTAAGAACATGGATGAAAAGAAACAGGTCTTTACGATTCGCTGCCTGATTGTGGTCTTTATCCTGATTTCAGTGGTCATCGCCATTGTGCAGTACAGGAGCTCGGTCACCTTTATTGCCCAACTTATGGGCATATCCTGGGGCGCTCTGGCCGGTGCGTTTCTGGCGCCGTTCCTTTACGGTCTGTACTGGAAGCGGACAACCAAAGCGGCTGTCTGGGTTTCCTTTATTTTCAGCACGGTGCTCATGATCTGCAATATGCTCTTCCGCACAGCTTTCCCGCCGGTTTTGCAGTCACCCATCAACGCGGGCGCCTTTGCCATGATCATGGGCCTGATCTTTGTGCCGGTCATCAGTCTTCTGACCAAAGCGCCCAGAAAGCGCCTGGTGGACGACGCCTTTGCATCCTACGATACCAAGGTCATTGTATCGGTTAAGGAAGATTTGGGAGAATAAAATGTATTTAAGCTGTCTTAAAGGCGCAGTGGAATTGAAAGCTGGAGACAAAAAAATCAGTGGCTGCTCAGGTGGAAGGTGAAAGGTTGAAAGTGGAAGGTTCATGCCCCCTTTGTCTGACGCCAAAGCGATTAAAAGGGCGGCCACAGGCCGCATCGAATCAAATTCGCATGGCGAATTTGCACCTGAACTTTCCACTATCCACTTTCAACTTTCCACTGAACCGTCCTCCTTTTAGCGCTTTGTCTCCTTAGGATAAAGTTTTTGACACGCTCACCCTCTGCCCTTTGGGAGAGGGTGTTTTTATGTCTGAGGCGGTTCCTTATGCGTTTTTTTAAAAAACTGAAAAGGTTTGACAAGCGGGCTTTTTGTCACTATACTGAGTACAGGTAAATGATTACAGGAGGAAAAAACAATGGCAGATAACGCTAAAGACAGGACCTTTGAAACGGCTGAGCTGCCGGAATACCGGGTGGAGGCTTACGTGGCCGAGGTACCCGTTCCCGAATATATGGAGAGCTGCGTGGATATTCCCACCTTTTTGGGTTATTGCGAGGCTTGTCCAAGCTATGAAAAAACATGGGCCTGCCCGCCCTTTGATTTTTCGGTTCAGGATTTCTGGCTGGGCTATCGGAGCTTTTACATGAGCGGCAAGAAAATTATCTTTGACACCCGGGAGCTTAGCCGGAAATATGCGGTGGAGGATTTTAAAAAGATTTCCAGGCAGATCCTTAAAAAAGAGAGCCACGCTCTCGAGGATGAGCTCATAAAGCTTGAGGCCCAGTATCCGGGCAGTGTGGCGCTGTCGATGGGCAGCTGCGATGTCTGTGGGGAAGGAGGCTGCACCAGACCTCTGGGAGAGCCCTGCAGGAGACCGGAAAGAATGCGCCATTCGGTAGAATCTGTAGGCGGCAATGTGGGGCTGTCGGTTAAGAAATACCTGAAACAGGAAATACAGTGGATGTCTGAAGAGAGGCTGCCCGATTATTTTATACTGATGGGTGGGCTTTTGAAGAAATAAAAAAAGGGCTGCGAAGCCCTTTTTAGCATGTAGACAAATGTTGTCATGAAGAGGTGAAGCGTTAAAGAGAGGACGGTTCAGTTGAAAGTTGAAAGTGGATAGTGGAAAGTTCAGGTGCAAATCTGCCGCTGGCAGATTTGATGTGATGCGGCCTATGGCCGCATTTTTAATCGCTTTGGCGTCAGCCAAAGGGGTCATGAACCTTCCGTCTTCCACTTTCCACCTGAAACAGTTTTCTGCTTTAACTTTGAATCAAACTTTTGGTTTTTTGACAGCCTGAAAAGGGCTGAGAGGCCGTTTTAGCTTGTGACGCTGATGTTTAACGTGCGTGTGTAGGTGGTTTCGTAGGTTTTCACCTGGCTGCCCTGCTGATAGTTGACAGAGACCTTCTGGGTTACAGTGATCTGGGTAACGCCAGGGCTGACCGCAGCGATTTGAATCTGATTGCCGCTTTGGGAAACCGAGGCGGAGGAGCCGCTTGCGGAAACCACTGTGGCCGGGTTGTTGGGGCCATTGGCAGTAACCGTGATGGATTTTCCAGACTGCATGTTGAGGGTGCCCCCAACAGCGCCGCCGTTTACCAGAAATGTGATCTCAACCCCGGGAGCGGTGGTGTGTACCGGACAGGTCTGGGATTCGGGCGGAACCATGACAGACGCCTCGGAGGAGGCGATGTAGTCCGAATCTACCGGCGTTATCCCCTGGGGGAAATTCCGGTTGACCTTTTGCAGGCGCACCACACTCTGCACCGAGCTGGCCGGGCAGTAGGGAGTCGCGTAGCTGTTTGTGGTGACATCCAGCGTAACCAGTGTATGGCAGTCGTCCTTTTCGGTAGGGGCGGTGCCGTCGATAAACATTTCATTAAATACCATGGACCCTCTGGGATCTCTGGCCGATAAATCGGTCGCCAGCTTGCCGGAGACGCGGTCAATGGCCGCAGTGACAATGCCGCCGGGGTTATCCGGGAAAGCAGCCGGCTCAAGGCTTTCGTGAATATCGTTCATCACGGCCTCAAACATGGACGCAGGACCGGGCTTGCTGCCGCCAAAGATACCGATATTCAGATAATAGGTGCCTTCGTTGGTTTCCACGATATTTTCATCATAGCCATACCATACCGCCATGGAATAATAGGGGGTGTAGCCGCAGAACCACGCATGGCGGTTTTCATCGGTGGTACCGGTTTTTCCGGCCACAGGCTGGCCGTCCACATAAATATTGGTGGTTCCGCCGTTTACAACCCCTTTCAGGGCGTCGGTCATCAGATAGGCGGTCTGGGGCTTAAAGACCTGCTCGGAGCTGTCTGATTTTTCAAGCAGGGTCTTTCCGCTTCGGTCTACGACCTTTGTGTAGAAAGACGGTGTTTTGTGAACGCCCATATTGGGGAAGGTAGAATAAGCGCTGGCCATAGCCAGTGAGGACTGCCCGTGGGTATAGCCCCCGAGAGCCAGAGCCGCTGGCGTCATGTCATTGGCGTCGCCGTCCTGTACAATGTCCAGGCCAAGGCGGGTGCCGTAGAGAGCAGACTGGGTGAGCCCGGTCGCCACATTGGCCTGGACGGCAATGGTGTTCACCGAGCTGGTGATCCCCTCGCGCACAGTTGTCAGGCCCTCAAAGGTGCCGCTGGAGTTGTTTGGGCGCCAGCCCTGATAAGCGATTGGCACATCGGCAAAAACAGTGCCGAGGGTGATGGCTCCGGTGTCAATCCCGGGACCATAGGCAGTCAGGGGCTTGGTTGAGGAGCCGGGCTGGAATTTTCGGGTGGCCCGGTTCAGAGACAGGTTGGTCTTTTCTTCCCGGCCGCCCACAATACCGGCTACATTGCCAGTACTGTTGTCAATGACGGTCATGCCGACCTCAGGGATATAGTTTGTTTCCACGCCCGTATCAGCCGTCTTAGCCTCAGAGGCCGCCGCTGCCGATCCAGACTGGGAAGGGTAGAGATCTTCGTTCAGAGATTCTTCTTCCATGGCGCTCTGAACTTTGGGGTCGACGGTGGCGTAGATGGTGAGCCCGCCGCCGAGCAGCATATCCGTCGCCTCGTTTTCGGTATAGCGGTACTTTGTCTGGAGATCATTTACGACCTGTTCATAGACGGCGTCGGTAAAATAGGAGTAGGTGTTGTCTGGTTCATTATAGACAAGCCCTACCTGATTGCCGGAGAGCTCCGCATTGGCCTCGTCGTACTGAGCCTGGTCAATATAACCCAGCTCCAGCATCTTATCGACGACCAGCAGTGAGCGTTCCATGTTATTGGGGTTCAGGGTATAGCGGCCGTCTGGCTCAGTGGCAAAAACATCATTGCCCTGCTCGTCGGCCGTATAGACATAAGGGTCATAGTAGGACGGCGAGTTTGCAATGGAGGCCAGTATGGCCCCCTGGGCCACATTCAGGTCGGAGACGCTTTTGCCGAAATAAATTTCGGAAGCGGCCTGAACGCCCCATGCGTGGGAGAGGTTAATCTTGTTCAGGTAGGCCTCCAGAATCTGGTCTTTGGTATAGACCCGTTCCAGCTTGGTGGCCAGCACCATTTCCTGAAATTTGCGGGTGACGGTTTTTTCTGAGGTCAGGTGCGTGAGCTTTATGAGCTGCTGAGTAATGGTACTGCCGCCCGGCCCGTCCAGGCTCCCGCCCGAAAAAAGCACGCCGGCCAGGGCCCGGCCAAAGCGTTTGTAATCCACACCGTGGTGGCTGCGGAAACGCTGGTCCTCAATGGCGACAAAGGCATTCTGCACATGGTCTGGAATGGTGTCGATGGAGACGATCTCCCGCCGCTCAGCACCCTGGAGGTCCTGGTAGAAATTGCCATTGACATCCATGATGCGGGCGTTTTCGATGTAATTAAAATTGTCGGTGTCAAGGGGCGGCGTCTGGGCATAGAGCACGCCAAAGGCAGCGCCGCCGCCTGCGAGCGCTAAAACAAAAAGAATGATAAAAATCAACCCGACCTTTTGGGGAATGGTCCGGTCATTCCAGCCCTTTTTCTTTTTTTCAGGGCTTTTGGAAACTGGTTTTTCCGTTTTTCTGCCGTTTGAGGCGGCTTCTTTTCGGAGCGGTGTTTTCGGTTTTGAACTTTGTTTTTTCCGGGGTTCATTTTCAGGGGGTGTTTTATCTTCTAACATTATAAAACCTCCTACTTACTTAAGTTTCTGACCGTACTATTATATCTGTAAACGAAAAAAATAGCAATGAAATCGACAATGGAGAATTCCGGGGTAGAATAGATGAAGTAAATTACCGACCTTTTTTTAAGGCATTCGTGTTATAATGAACTCGCTGTCTGTGACGGCAGCGAGTGGAGTGTTGGCGATGGCGCTTATAAAATTGAATTTTCGAAATGGAGAATGGAGAATTACAGGAGCAAAATGCTGATGCATTTTGAATGGCTTTGCGGCCATAGGCTGCAATCTTAATCACTTGAGCATTAGCGAAAGCGTTCCGAAATTTTCCATTTAGTAAGGCCCCAAGCTTTTTCTTGGCATCTTATAACCCGCTTTACTAACATTCTGCGCCATTAATATATATTAAGGAAGTATTTATGACTGAAGTAAAGGCAGAAGGGGTGCGCCGGAGCATCCTGGACGAACTGAATAAACTGATTGGCTACACCATGGAGAACCAGGTACTGCTGGATGAGGACGTGCTTGCAGTGCTGGTCCGGCTCACGAAGACCCTGGGACGGGAAATTCTGGTGATGACTAACGACAAAAGCAAAATTGAATATGTGGGGATTGGCGACGCGTCCAAGGTGCCTCTGGACCACTCCAAGGTTCAGGAAAACCGGAAAAGCCTGAACCGCATCCGGGTTATCCATACCCATCCCGGCGGAAACCCGCATCTGTCAGAGGAGGATTTTTCAGCGTCAGATAATTTGTCGGTGGAATGTATGGTGGCCGTGGGCGTGGGGGAAGGCAAGCCTGTACGGTTCGGTATTGGCGCGCCAGTGATCAAAGATGGGCAGGTGGTCTATGGCATGGGCATCTGTGAGTCTCTGGCGCAGCTGAACCGCTTCCCGCTGGAAAACTATGTGCTGGCCGCTAACCGCGCTCTGCGGCGGGACCCGAGTGCGGGCTTTGACATTGAGGACGAGAGGGAGCGCGCGCTTCTCATCGGAGTAGAGGTGAGCGGCAGCCGCGGCGGTATCGACCTTGAGGAATCCATGGAGGAGCTGGCCCGGCTGGTCGAAACGGCTGAAGGCGACGTGGCTGAGGTGGTGACCCAGCACCGGCCCCAGATCGATCCGGTCTTTTATGTTGGCCGGGGAAAGCTTCTGGAAATTCTGAAAATAATCCAGAATAAGGATATCAACCTGATTGTGGCCAACGATGAGCTCAGCGCCAACCAGATCGGCAATATTGAGGGCATCACAGGGGTTAAAACCATTGACCGAACCACCATTATTCTCGATATTTTCGCCCGCCAGGCAAAAACCCGGGAGGGTAAGCTCCAGGTGGAGCTGGCCCAGCAGAAGTACCGCCTCAGCCATCTGAAGGGACTGGGGATTGTGCTGTCCCGTACTGGCGGGGGCATTGGCACCCGCGGCCCGGGTGAAAAGAAGCTGGAAACGGACAGACGCCATATCCGCAGGCAGATCGACGAGCTGGAGCGCAAAAACGCCAAAATTAACCAGACCAATGAGCTGAATGCCAAGGGCCGCAAGAAAAACAATATCCGTACCGTTTCCCTGATTGGCTATACCAACTCGGGCAAGAGCACGCTGTTTAATGTGCTCACAGAAAGCGACGCGGTCATTAAGGATGGGCTGTTCATCACCCTGGACTCCACCATCCGAAAGGTACGCCCCGAGGCCGGGGACTACCTGGTGTCCGACACGGTAGGCTTTATCGAAAAGCTTCCCCATGAGCTGATCAAGGCTTTTAAAACGACCCTGAAAGAGGTGGAAACCGCCGATCTGCTTCTGCATGTGGTGGACGCCTCCAACCCCAATTATAAAAGTCAGATCGAGGTGGTCAATCAGGTGCTGCGGGATATCGGATCAGGCCATAAGAAGGTGCTGATGGTCTACAACAAGATGGACAGGCTGTCGCCTGAAGAGCGGGAACGCTTTGAGAACAGAGCCGCCCGGGCTGGCGACGCCATCTGCATTTCCGCAAGGGAGAAATGGCATATCGGGGCGCTGACAGAAATAATTGACGGTGATCTCAGGGGCATGTCGCTTGAAAAGACCTATTGCATTCCTTATGAGGACAGCCGCGCCATGGCCGTGCTCCATGAAAAGAGTACGGTTCTGGATACCCGGTACGACGAGGGCGGCACACGGGTCCGGGTTTCCATCAACGCAGACTTTCCAGCGCATCAATATGAAAAGTATGAAGTAGAAGCGGAGTAACAGGAGGATAGAATGGAACAGCAGGATTATCTGACCGTGCTCACCCCCTTTGAGACAGAGCTTGAGATTAAAAAATCCCGTTTTATCGGGCGGGTTTATCCCATTCAGGATGAAACTGAGGCGGATACGATTCTCGCCGGGGTAAAAAAAGAGCATTACAAGGCCACCCACGTTTGCTCTGCCTGGGTTTTAAACACAGTTCCGGCCCGCCAGAAGGCAAGCGACGACGGCGAGCCCTCGGGAACGGCCGGGAAGCCGATTTTGGAGGTCATTAACAAGCGCGCGGTTAAAAATGTACTGGTGCTGGTCATCCGCTATTTTGGCGGGATCAAGCTGGGCGCTGGCGGTCTTATCCGGGCCTACAGCGGGACAGCGGCCGAAGTGCTGAATCAGTGCGAGGTAGTCAAAAAGCAGTTTTCAGACATTATTACGGTTGAGATCGACTATACGAGCTACGGCGGACTGATGAATGTGCTGGCCGCCGCGGGCTATAAGCCAACTGCCGAAAGCTTTGGCGAAAAGGTGGGTCTGGACTTTGAAATCGAGGTAAAGAAAACCGAGGGTTTCCTGACGCTGGTCCGGGAAACCACCAACGGGCGTTTTGATTACGCGGTTGTGGAGCAGCGCTACGTGGACATACCTTTTTTAAATTAAGCGTTGATGAACCGAAACGTGTATGATACAATTAATAGTCGGAACAAGAATTTATATAAAGCATTGCAGTAAAGGCGTATAACGCGCTTTGTTGCAGTGATGATTGAACTTTAAACGGAGGAATAATATGTCAGGACATTCAAAATGGGCCAATATTAAAAACAGAAAAGGAAAACAGGATGCTGCCAAGGGTAAGGTTTTTACTAAAATGGC
>CAUEUD010000161.1 GCA_959020865.1 Eubacterium limosum
AAATGTAAATATTTTCAGAAAGAAATATCCGTAAATTTTCCAGAAAATTAGAAAAAATCTAAAAATTTTGTTAAGATAATGGGTTTTCCAGGTTGACATTCATTATAGAAGTTATATAATGACATTAAACAATGATTGACAATATTTCAGATATAAACAAAAGTAAAAATCACAAAGGTTTGGAGGGATGAAAGATGAAGAAGGTCATTGATGACGAGCGGCTGATGGTTAAGATCTGTGATATGTATTACAATCAGGATTTAAATCAGAAAGTCATTTCAGCTCAGCTTGGCTTGTCCAGGCCAACGGTTTCCCGGATCATCAGCAATGGTAAGGAGCGGGGAATTGTAAAAATCATCATTGATAACCTGGAAGGCACCGACTATGTGGAGCTGGAAAGGGAAATCGAAAACCTGTATGGCCTGCGTGAGGTCATTGTCGTCGACACCAAGAAGGACATCGAAGACCAGAAAAACGAAATTGGCCGGGCTGCCGCCCAGTATCTGGAGCGTGTAGTCAAGGACGGCAACGTTGTCGGAGTATCCATGGGGACGACCCTGGGGTATATCGCCAGACATGTTGTGGGCAACGCGACCAAGAATATCACCTTTGTTCCGCTGATCGGCGGTATGGGCCATCTTCGGATGGAACTGCACTCCAACTATATTGTAGAGGATCTGGCAAAGGTTTTTGGCGGGGAGTTCATGCTCATGCACGCGCCGGCAAGGGTTTCCGGAAAACAGATTAAAGAAGAGCTTCTGAAGGAGGACGGCATCAGCAAGATCATCCGGATGGGTGATAAGCTGGATGTGGCACTGGTGGGAATCGGGGTTCCCAACAGCACTTCTGCCATTATGGCTACTGGCTACTATGACCGGGTAGAAATGAACAAAATGCGCGAAAAACATGTGGCAGGCGACATCTGCATGCAGTTTTACGACATTAACGGCAGCACAACCCCCTTCAAAATTGATAACAACGTGGTCGGCATTGAAATTAAAAAGCTGCGCCGCGTACCGCATTCCATCGGTGTAGCCTGCGGCATTGAAAAGGTCGATGCCATCAAGGGCGCCATCAACGGCAAGTATATCAATACCCTGGTCACGGATGTGGAAAGTGCAAGAAAGCTGATTGAAGAATAGCCGTAATTTACGGTCATTAATACTTTTAGATTTTTTAAATTAAAAGGAGATACTAACAATGAATGAAATCCTGAACCTGGCCATCAACGAAATGGCAAACACTGAATTCGACTGCTCCTGTGGGAGACATCACAATTTTTCAATCCATGACATCGCCATCGGGAAGGGCGCAATCAAGGAGCTGCCGCGTGTGGCGGAACCCTTTAAAGAAGGAAAAATCCTCATCGTTTACGATGATAATACCTATAAAGCAGCCGGCAGAGAAGCGAAACAACTGTTAGACGATGCAGGCTTCAATGTCAAGGAATTACTGTTTGACCGTGGTGGAGAATTATTGATTCCAGATGAAAGTGTTGTCGGACGTATTCTCGAAGAACAGGAATTAGACGTCAGCCTGATGGTAGCCGTAGGTTCAGGTTCACTTAATGACTCTGTTAAATATGTATCCTCCCGCACAAAGGTACCTTATATCATTGTCTGCACCGCACCCTCCATGGATGGCTATGTGGCCGATGGCGCTCCGCTGATCTGCAACGGTTATAAATATTCTTATCCGGCATGCCTTGCTTATGGCGTTGTCGGTGATACCGACATTATGAAAGAAGCGCCGATGGAATTAATCCATGCGGGCTTTGGCGATGTCGTAGGAAAAATTACCGCTCTGGCAGATTGGGATTTATCCGTTAAGGTCAATGACGAATACCGCTGCGAAACCTGCGTAGAGCTTGTACAGCGCGCTCTGGACAAATGCTTTGGCCAGGCAGAAGCGTTAAAGGAACGCAACGACGAAGCGACTTTATATTTGATCGAAGCCTTAACCCTGACCGGTGTGGCCATGGGTCTTGTCAATATCTCCCGTCCGGCTTCCGGCGCAGAACACATGCTGTCTCACTACTGGGAAATGGATTATATCGCGAGAGGCCTGACACCCATCCATCACGGCACACAGGTTGGTGTTGCGACACCAGTCATCGCCATGTTCTTTGAAGAGATGGCAGACCTGCTGCCAGAGGGAACCGGAGCACTGTGCCCGCCGCATGAAGAAATTGAAGCGCTTCTTCGCAAAGCAGGCTGCCCGGTGACACCGAAGGATATCGGCATTGACAGAGATTTATTCCACAGAAGCCTGATCGAAGGCTACAAAGTACGTCCGCGGTATTCTGTTATGGAATTTGCAAAAGCCCACGGCCGTCTGGAAGAAATTGCAGACAAAATTACAAATACAATTTACGGAGAATAAACATGCGATTTGAAAAAGACCAGGCATTAAATGATGTCAAACTGTTCGTGCTGGATATGGATGGCACCGTCTATTTAGGCAACAACCTGATCGAAGGGTCCTTGGATTTCATCCATAAGGTTAAAGAAACCGGAAGAAGCTTTATCTTCTTTACCAATAACGCGTCCCGCGTGCCATCTTTCTACAAGGATAAGCTGGCAAAGATGGGTCTGGAGGTAGAGGAAAGCGATGTTGTCACCGCTGGTGATGTCACCGCAGAATTCTTGAAAACCTATTACCCCGGCAAGCGTGTTTACTTAAATGGGACACCGCTGCTGGAAAACAGCTTTAAGGAAAAGGGCATCAATCTGGTTGATGACGAACCTGAAGTGGCGGTTCAGAGCTTTGACACCACCCTCACCTATGAAAAGCTGGATAAAATCTGCCGCTTTGTCCGTAACGGCGTGCCTTTTGTGGCTACCCATATGGACACCAACTGCCCGACTGAGGATGGCTTTATGCCGGACTGTGGTGCAATGTGCGATTTGATCACCTCCTCCACTGGCGTGAAGCCGCGTTTCCTGGGCAAGCCTTTTAAGGAAACGGTGGATATGGTACTCGAAATCACCGGCTTCAAACGTGACGAGGTTGCTTTTGTCGGTGACCGTATCTATACCGATGTGGCTACCGGCGTTAAAAACGGTGCAAAAGGCTTCCTGGTCCTTACCGGTGAAGCGGATATGCAGACCGTTGCCGAGTCTGAAGTCGAACCCGACTGTATTTATGATTCATTATACGAAATGAGCAAATACCTATGACGCCGAATCCAAATTTCGCAGAAATTTGGTAGGGCGCAGAGCGGCAGCGAGAGTCCGGCAATGAGGCTAACGCATTTTTAAAAGAAAGTTATCCTGAAAGGATATAAAAACTTTCTTTTAAAAATGTGATCCGCTTAATATTCTTTATTGTCGAACTTCGCTTATCGTTATATAATAGGATATAGGATTATTAGTAGAAAAACGGAGAGTGTCCAGATGAACGATGGCTTAAAGTATTTTATATTTCTGGCTTTTGCCATGATGGTTCTGCAGAGCTTTTTATCCTATCTTCAATATAAAAGCTATCAGAAAGCTGTAAGCGCCCTTCAGGGGAGGGGCTGGATCTTGGGCATTGGTATGCGCAAAGGGGGCTTCCATATAAAGGGCGGCGCCATTGTTGTGCTGGCATGGGACCGGAAAACCAACCAGGTCATGGCCTGTAAAAGACTACAGGGGATTGCCATGTGGAAGCGTTTTGAAGATGTGGACGACTATAACGGCATGACACTCAATGAAGTGCGCAAAATCGGGATCGAGGAAGATCTTGCCATCAACCCCCGGTTACGCGAAAAAGAACCCTACAGTCCGCTGTTGGTTGATAAGCGCCGTAAAAAAGGCGCTCTCATACAGGCTGTTGAAGCCATAGACAGGCGTCTCGCAAAAGAGATGGAAAAAGAGGAACAAAAAAAGGTCGTGCAGGATGACGGATTAGAACGGCAGGAGTTACAGGCACGGCTGCGCGCAAGACAGCGTGAAATCAGAAAAGAACAGTCCGACAAAGGCTGAGGGGCCTTTCAGGGCTGTGTGAGGGGGCGGTTCACCTTCAGGTGAAGGACGAAGACAGAGAACGTGTAAACGTTGGCCGTAACGCATACGGCAGGATTAATGGTTTTATTTATATGAGTATTTATTAATTTTTAGAAGGAGTGATTTTATGGAAGCTTTACAAACTTTCGGACAAGGCTTTATGGGTCTGTTCCAGAACGGCGCGAACTACTTTATCCAACTTTATGTCTTACAGTTACTGCCATGGGTTATTATCATGATAACCTTTATGCACATTCTGTTTAAATTAATCGGACTGGAACGAATCGAAAAGCTTGTTAAACTGTGCAACAAATTTTTCTTAACCCGCTGGATTCTGTCACCGGTGATCGCCATGGTATTCTCAGGTAACCCGATGACTTATCCTTATGCCCGTTTCTTACCAGAAAACCAGAAGGTAGCCTTCTTTGACCCTGGTATTTCTTTCTGCCACCCGGTTACCGGTTTATTCCCACACGCCAACCCAGGCGAACTTTTCGTATGGCTGGGGATTGCCAGCGGTGTCTACGTACAGGGCTTACAGTTCGGTATCGGCATCGAATCTCTTGGTGGTTTAGCAGTGGAATACTTCCTGCTTGGGATGGTGATGGTACTGCTTCGCAGCATCTTTACCCAGGTAATCTACAACGCTAAGTACAAAGCAAAATACGGCCATGCACAGGGCTCAGAAACGGAGGCATAAACCATGTATAATGCAGTAAGAATCGAAAAAGGACATGGCGGATGGGGCGGCCCGCTCGTTATCCAGCCAACTGAAAAGAAAAACAAAATTGTCTCTATTACTGGCGGCGGCATTGACCCGTTAACCCGCAAGATTGCCAAGCTCACTGGCGCAGAAGCCATTGACGGTTTCTCAAACGGTGTGCCGGATGATGAAATGGCCTGTGTTATCATTAACTGCGGCGGTACCTTAAGATGTGGTGTATACCCGAAAAAAGGCGTTATGACCGTTAATATCACCCCGGTTGGCCAGTCTGGTCCTTTGGCAGAATTTATTAAAGAAGATATTTACGTTTCCGGCGTTGTCGAAAGCGGCATCACACCGGCAGACGGTTCAGAAGTCCCGGTCGAAGAAGACGTGGCTGAAGAAGAAGTGGTTGAAGAAGCCGCTCCGGCAGCAGACGCTCCAAAAGAAAACTGGGTCGCACGCGGCGGTAAAGCCCTGGCTGGTTTTGCTACCAAGTGTGTGCAGGGCGGTAAAGAAGCCATTGATATTACCATCAAAGACATTCTCCCGTTCATGGCCTTCTATTCACTGCTCATCGGCCTGATCGAGTTTTCCGGTTTAGGCGCTCTGATGGGACAATACGTTTATCCGTATTTAGGAACCCTTCCGGGTCTTTTGATACTGGTAATTATTTGTGCACTTCCTATGATTTCTCCGCTGGTGGGTTCCGGCGCGTTAATCGGCCAGGTATTATCCGTTTTGGTTGGTTATGGAATCATGATTGGCGCATTCCCAGTCGTTTTAGCACTTCCGGCCCTCTTTGCCGTCGATGCTCAGGTAGGCTGCGACTTTATCCCAGTTGGTTTATCCATGGGGGACGCCGCGAGCGATACAGTAGACATCGGGGTACCATCTGTGTTATTATCTAGATTGTTCACAGGACCGATCATGGTGCTTATCGCATATTTTGTAGCAACAATGCTCTAGAATAGATTTTAAGGAGGAAGAATCATGGGATATAAATCAACCGTAACCGAAATTGGACCAATGGTGCAGGACTTTATCGGTGAAAAAATGATTATCGTCTTTAACGATAACGCACCTGCAGCCCTCAGAGAAATGGCTGTTCTCCATTCAATCGAAGAAATGGAACAGGATATTGCCGTGAACGATATCATCGCCATTGGCGGACAGGAATTCGTGGTAACAGCTGTCGGCAGTGAAGCCAACGAAACATTCAGAACAATGGGGCACTGTACTTTCTGCTTCAACGGAGGGGATACGGCGAAGATCCCAGGACACATCGAACTCCTTGGCGAAGGGATGCCAGAAATTACTGTAGGCTGTACCATCGAAATCATTCACACCTAAGAAAACGGAGAGGTAAATATGTATTCAAAAGAAACGGTTATTATCAACAAAACCGGTCTTCATGCAAGACCAGCATCGGACTTTACCAAAAAAGCCAGCGGCTTTAAATCAGCTATCAATGTAAAAAATCTGGATGAGGATAAAGAAGGAAACGCAAAATCCATCATCGCAGTTATGGCAATGTGCCTGTCAAAGGGAACACGCGTTGCTGTAAGCGCTGAAGGCGACGACGAACAGCAGGCAGTCGATACACTGATCGAGCTGATCGATTCTGGCTTCGGCGAAGAAGAGTAATCTAAAAAAGAGGAGTGCACGAAAGGGCTGACAAAGCCTGTCGTGGCACTCCTTTTTTATCGCGCCAAAATCCTTGTGACGCTTGTTTTTTTTTCGCCTTAAGCTTATAATGAATACATTAATGTGAGGAAATCAAAAAGGAGTTAATATAAAATGCAAATATCCGAACGCGTAATGGGGATGGGAGAACCCGCCCTTTTAAAATATTATCCCCTGGTGGATAAAGCCGAGGCTGAAGGGAAAAAAGTCTACTACCTGAATATCGGACAGCCCGATATCTGTACCCCGCCCAGCTTCATGAAAAAAGTCAACGAAATGAAGGAAAACGTTCTGGCCTACGCAGCTCCCGAAGGCGAAAACGCATTGCGGGAAGAAGCCTGCAAATATTACCAGAAATACGGCTTAACCTATCATAAAGGGGATATGCTCATCACCAATGGCGGCAGCGAAGCCCTGCTGTTCACCTTTCTGACCATCTGTAACCCCGGCGACCAGATTCTGACCCCGGAACCGCTCTACAGCATTTATAAAGAGATGGCCTCAGCCACCAGCATTGACTTAAGAGGCATTAAAACCTACGCCGAAGAAGGCTTTGCCCTGCCGGACAGAGAAACCATCGAGGCGGCCATCACCCCGGCGACCAAGGCAATTCTGATCACCAACCCCGGCAACCCGACCGGTAAGGTGTTCAGCAGAGAAGAAATCGAACGCGTGCGGGATATCGCTCTTGCCCATGATCTTTATGTCATCGCTGATGAAGTTTACCGCGAATTTATTTATGACGGGCTCGCGTATGTGAGCCCCGGCCATTATCCAGAGCTGGACCAGAACTGCATCATTATCGACAGTATTTCAAAGCGCTATAGTGCCTGCGGCGCCCGTATTGGCTTTATCCTGTCAAAAAATCATGCGTTTATGAATCAGATTAAAAAACTCTGCCAGATGCGACTGGCTGTCTCCAGTGTCGACCAGCTCGGCGCCGCTGAGCTTTTCAAGCTGGATACCAGCTTTTTTGATGACGTGCTCAAGGAATACACGCATCGACGCGATATTGTCTACGACTGTCTGAAAACCATCGACGGCGTGGTCTGTAAAAAGCCGACAGGAGCATTTTACTATGTGGCCAAGCTTCCAACAAAGGACGCCTGTGATTTTATCGAATGGATGATCACCGATTTTGATTATGAGGGCAAAACCGTGCTGCTGTCCCCTGCCAATGATTTTTATATTCATCCCGAGGACGGCGCAGATGAAGTGCGCATTGCCTATGTTTTAAAAGATACGGATATGGCAGCTGCCGTGGAAACCCTGAAGCAGGGACTCAATACTTATAAAGAAAAATTCCCGGAACGCTGTAAATAGGAGAAAAGAATGGAAATAAAAAATCTACAGAAGGGTCAGCCGTTTTTAGGCTACCTCTTTATCAAATCCCAGGTAACCAAAACCGCTGCCAATGGCAGCCGCTATTTTAATATGAAGCTCACCGACACCAATTTCGACGAAATCGACGGAAAAATGTGGGATGTCAAGGAAGCCGACGAAGAGGAATTTGTCACTGGCAAGCTTGTAAAGATCAAGGGCGCTGTCCAGGAATATAACGGGCATCTCCAGCTCATTGCCAACCGTATGCGTCTGGCCAATGAAGGCGACGATGTCAGCATTGACGATTTTGTGGAGTGTGCCCCCAAAAATGTCAATGACATGATCAGAGAGATCAATACGACCATTGATGCCTTTGCGAATGAAGACATTAAGAAGCTGACCAAGGCCATCTTTGAAGATAAGACAAAAGTACTGTCCTATTTCCCGGCAGCCAAGTCTAACCACCATGCCCTAAAGGGCGGACTGCTCTACCACACCTATTCCATGCTGCAAATCGGAAAAAGCCTGACACCGCTTTACCCGTTTCTCAATGCAGACTTGCTGTATTCAGGCATCATCCTCCACGACATCGGCAAGATTACTGAGATGGAATCCGATGAAAACGGCTCTGTAAGCGACTATACCGAGGAAGGCAAGCTGTTGGGGCATATCGTCACAGAAATCGTGGAAATCGACCAATATGGGCAAAAACTCGGCGTCAGTGAGGAAGTTCTGCTGCTCTTAAAGCACATGATTCTGTCACACCATTACGAAGCTGAATACGGAAGCCCCAAAAAGCCGATGTTTCCAGAAGCTGAGCTGCTTCACCACATCGACATCATTGACGCTCGTATGAATACCATGGAAAAAGTTCAGAACAGCCTAGAGCCTGGCGCCTTCTCCGAAAAGATCTGGGGACTGGATGGTATCCAGCTCTACCGAAGCAAATTGTAAGCTGCAGATACTCTATATAATGTAGAAAAAAGCAGATGCCGCCGCGCATCTGCTTTTTAAAATATCCAGGTTAAAATAAAATCAAAAAAGATTAAAATAAATGTTAAAAAGC
>CAUEUD010000162.1 GCA_959020865.1 Eubacterium limosum
AAGATTTTACTGAAATTTTACTTGTTATAAACCGGCGTTTAAGCGAAACTTAAACCTGAAAACTCTATTCAAACCGATTATCAATGATTCTGACGGATTTCTTTTCGGAACGCGGCAGTGAACCGATAAACCCTGCTTCAGGGATCACTGTAATACCGATTTTGGATTTAAACTGATAATTAACTTCCTTCTGGATCTCTTCCTTGTCAACACCGTGCTCCACCTCAAACCGCAGACGCACGACATCCTTGCCGTTCTCATTTGCCACGATGGCCTGATATTCTGAGCTGACACCGTCGATTTCCTTTAGCAGCTCGTCGATCTGCCCTGGATAAATGTTGACGGCCTTTACTTTGACCATGTCATCGGTTCTTCCCACAATGCGGTCATGCCTCGGGTGTTCTGAGCCGCACGGGCATGGCCCCGGAATAAAACGAGTGATATCATGGGTGCGGTAGCGCAGCAGCGGCCCGCCTTCTTTGTGCAGGGTTGTGAGCACCATTTCCCCATAAGCGCCTTCCTCCACCGGCTCCAGTGTGTCGGGGTCGATGATTTCCATAAAGAGGTAATCATCCCAATAATGCATGCCGCAGTGATGATGACAGTCGATGGAAATACCCGGGCCATAGATTTCGGTCAGACCATAAATATCAAAGATTTCAATCCCCAGCTCATCTACGATACGCTTACGCATTTTATCACCCCAGCGTTCTGAACCGATAATTCCACGCTTCAGGTTAATTTTATCCTGCAGGCCCTGCTTGGCCACCTCTTCTGCCAGCACCAGAGCATATGAGGAGGTGCTGGCCAGTACAGTGCTCTGCATATCCACCAGCATTTTCAACTGCTTTTGGGTATTCCCGGGCCCCATGGGAATGGCCATTGCTCCAAGCCGTTCTGCCCCTGCCTGAAAACCAATACCCGCCGTCCAGAGGCCATAGCCCGGTGTGATCTGGATACGGTCTTTATTGTCCATGCCCGCATAACGGTAGCAGCGCTCAAACATAACGGCCCAGTCCTCCACATCCTTTCTGGTATAAGGAATAATGACCGGCTGCCCGGTGGTGCCAGAGGATGAATGAATCCGCACCACTTCTTCGTCCGGCACAGCCTGAATTCCCAGAGGATATGCTTTTCTAAGCTCATCTTTGTCACTGAAGGGCAGCTTTCTGAAATCCTCCATGGTTTTGATATCTCCGGCCTCTACGCCGCATTCTTTAAACTTTTTCTGGTAAAAGGGGCTGGAGGCTTCCAGCCGGCTGACTAAGCTTTTTAATTCTTCTAACGGTTTGATCATCTTTATCTCCTTGCTCGTTCTACAAATAAAAAAGACCCATCCTTATCTTATAAAGGATGAGTCTGTTATAACCCACGGTACCACCTTTTTTCGCATAACTGCGCACTTTGTCCAAGATGCCAACACACCTTCTCCGGTTAACGCCCTCGAAACGTTGTGAAATACTCGATCACTCTTTCATCACACCCTCAGATGCCCATTATGCCATGCTCGTTTATTACCGGTTTCCAGCACCCCGGCTCTCTGTTAACACGTCACACGCTTTACTCCATCTTCAACGGTTTTACATTTGTTTACAGTATACCGTTCGGCCTGTTTCTTGTCAAGTTTAATCCTGCAATCGGATAATTTTATTGGTGACACAGACCTTTATATTCAGCTTTTTACGGCCGCACCCTTCAAAATCAATGGTCGCCATATCCTTTTTAATCTCCAGAATAATGCCCTCACCGAAGCCCTGGTGCGTTACCGCTGCACCGGCGACATACGCTGAGCAGTCCACTTCCTTCAGCTCCGCCTTTCTGACAATGGATACATCAAAAATGCCGAAGCCTTTCCCATGGGCTTTGGCGTCTTCTCCAATCACACCGCCTGTGATTTTTCTGCGCGCTGCCTCCGGCGCTTTTTCCCCCAGAAAAATACGGACAAACTGCGATACCGGGCGTCTGTTATGCCGGCTGTTCTTTTTTCCCACCGAAATAAACTCCAGCTCCCGTTTGGCGCGGGTCACACCTACATAAAAAAGACGCACCTCCTCGCAGAAAAGCCGGCGGCCCTCCTCACTGTCATCAAGGGCTGCCATTGATGGAAATTCGCCCTCCACCGCGTCAATGATAAAGACCTTTTCAAATTCCAGTCCCTTGCTGGAGTGGATCGTCGAAAAGGTCACTTCTGCCTTTTGATGCAAAGCTGAACCCCGCAGAGCCTCCTGCAGTGTGTCCAGACGTTTCAAAAAGGCGTCCATGGTACTCTCCCTGCCCGCCAGTGTTTTTAGAATATCCAGCTTCTGGTTCAGCTGCTCTTCCCGGTAGCCGCAGGAAACCCGGTAATCCAGGTGTTCCCGGTAGCCCATATTCCAGATGATAAAGTCCAGCCCCTCCTGGGCGCTCATGGAGGCCAGACGCTTAAATGCCGCACGGATATTTTCCACCTTTTCCACAAGCCATTCAGGGATTTCATCAAGGGACAGCAAGGCCTCAAAAACATCCTGTCCGGATTCGCTGAGCTTTCCAGCCTCCAATACGTTTTTTCTTGAAATATTACAGTTCATTTTATAATATATTTTTTCAAAAGTTTCAAAATCTGATGGATCTGCCGCGAGAGCCGCGAAGCTTCTGATGTCCTGCACGATAAAATGCGTAAAAAAGAGAGGATTATGCTCCTTAACCGCATAAGGCACGCCCTCCCGCTCAAAAAGATCTACCAGCGGGATGACCGACTCGTTATTGCGGTAGAGCACAGCCGTTTCTTTGCCCTCGTTTTTGACCGATTTAAGGATAAACCAGTACTGGTCCTCCACAGATTTTACATATTCATGGACTGCCGGCACCCCCTTTTCATTATCTGTCCGCATGTTTTTAACATAGCGTTCCTTGTTAAGCCGGATAAAACGGTTGGCCGCGTTCACGATTTCCTGGGTGCTGCGGTGGTTGGTTTCCATGAGCAGCACCTCACCGTGAGGGTAAGTCTCCTTAAAGCTCAGCAGCCCGTCAGGATAAGCCCCGCGAAAACCATAGATACTCTGGTCCTCGTCGCCCACCATAAAGACATTGCCATCCTCTCCTGAAAGAAGCCGGATAATTTCATACTGAATCTTCGAGGTATCCTGGGCTTCATCGATATTGATGTACTTGTACTGGCTGGTAAAAACCTTCAGCAGCTCAGGGTTCTTTTTTAAAAGAAGCCAGGCGTATTTGAGCATATCATCAAAATCCATCAGGTGATGCCTGCGTTTATACGCTTCATAGGCCTCAAACAACTTTGGAAAATCCACATCGCCCACTTTCATCTCCCCGATTTCTTCCTCAGAGAGCAGCATATTTTTGCAGTAGGTAATGGCCGACACAATGTCCACAATATCATTCTCCGCCGGATAGCTCTTAAAAAGCTCCTGAAAAAGTTCCCTGATAATGCTTCCGGTATTCTCGACAATCTGAAAAGCCCGGCGATGATATAAACGTTCATAATGACGGATAACCGACAGGGTAAAGCTGTGTATGGTACTGAACCGCAGGCCTTCCGCGCCCTTTTCGCCAAAAATTTTCAGATAACGCCGGCTCAGGTCACGGGCGCCGGCTTTACTGAAGGTCAGTGTTAAAATGGATTCCGGAGGTATTTTTTTCACTCGGATCATATAAGCAATGCGGCAAATGACCACTGTGGTTTTCCCGCTGCCCGGCACAGCCAGAAGCAGTGTAGCCCCGGAAATCCTGCCAACAGCCTCCCGCTGCTGGGCGTTTAGCTGCAATCGGTACTTTTTCATAAAAATATCCAGATTTTCCATCGCTAACGGATCTTCTCAAGCAGTCCGAGAATTCCCTCTGCCGCCTGATGCATCTGTTCAGTATTTGAAATGGCTGCCGGGTGATCTCCCTTCTGCGCGCCATAATCACCAAAGCCCGCGTGATTTCCGCCCTCGATCTCTGTCATGACCGCTGCTCCCGGATAAACGGCCTTCGCTGCCTTCACCTTATCCAAATCCGCGACATTGTCATCACTTCCCCAGAGTGAGACCACCTGGACCTCTGTATCCCTGATACCGTCATCTGCCGGGTAGGCAGCCAGAAAAAAGATTCCCTTTACTTTAGTTTGCGCCTCCGCCAGCTCCGGCGCCATGGCACCGCCCAGAGAGTGTCCGCCGGCTGCCCAGCTTTTAATTTCCGGGTGCAGTGCCATGACCTCACTTCCCCGTTCAGGCGAGAGCACTGCCAGATTCATGGGCATTCTGACAATATAAACCGGATAGCCCTGCTCCGCAATTTCCAGAGCCAGAGGCGCGTAGGCTTCTGGCTCTACAAAAGCGCCGGGATAAAAAATGACGCCCGTCTCCCCTTTTCGGTTTTCTGGTTCAAAGGCAATGGTTCCGGCTTCTTTTACCGCGACGTGGCTGTTCCCCCTCAAGGCCTGCTGTGCGGCTGCTTCCGGCTGATAGGACATGCGATTGACCGCGATCCCGCCCGCCGGCAATAAAAGCAGCAGCGCTGCCACAACCCCGACAAGAGTCTGTTTTAACTTTTTATGCTTCATATGCTTTCCTTCTTACAACTTTAAAATTTCTTAACTTGACAACTTTTCTTGTCAATGATATACTTTTTGACAAGAATTCTTGTCAAATCAATTCTCTGGTTTCTCTATTATACCCGATATCCAAATCGCTGACAAACCGGAACCGAAAGGAAACAACCATGATCACAGTAAACAACGTTACAAAAAAGTACGGAAAAACCAAAGCCAACAACGACCTTAATTTTACCGTCGGAGATGGCGAGATCGCTATACTACTGGGACCAAACGGCGCTGGCAAATCAACCATTATCAAATGTATCTGCGGGCTGCTCCGGTTTGAGGGTACCATTGAAATTAACGGTGCGCCCTGCCGCTCTCTTGACGCCAAGCGCCAGCTGGGCTATATTCCAGAGCTTCCCGCTCTTTATGATATGCTGACGATCGAGGAGCATCTGGAGTTTATCGCCCGGGCCTATGGTCTTATTGACTGGAAAGCAAAAGCCGACGCCCTTATCGAACGCTTCGAGCTTGACGACAAGCGCAAAAAGCTCGGCAAGGAGCTGTCTAAGGGAATGCAGCAAAAGGTCAGCATCTGCTGTGCTCTGCTGTTTGAGCCGAAGGTCATCATCTTTGACGAGCCCATGGTAGGCCTTGACCCCCATGCCATCAAAGAGCTGAAGCTGATTTTTTCTGAGCTCAGAGATCAGGGTGTTTCACTTCTCATCAGCACACATATGATCGACTCGGTGGAGGATTATTGGGATGTGGCCCATATCATGATGAACGGCGAAATCCGGGCAACCCGGCGGGCAGAGGAGCTCACCAAAGCCAACGAATCCCTGGAGGCGCTTTTCTTCAGCATTACCGAAGGGGAGGCCTAGAATGTCCAGTATTTTTTACCTTTGGAAAACAACCTTTAAAAACCGGCTTCTTGACCTGAAGAACCACCCCAGCCATCTGGTTGTGACCATTCTCGTGGTCCTGTTTTTTGGCTTTGCCCTTGTGTCGACCGTCTTTACACCCGGAGAGGATATTCCTCTCGCACAAAACCAGAATCTCCCATTGCTGGGCGCAATCCTTATCGGCCTGTTTCTGTTTCTGCTGGTCACCCAGATACAAAAGGGACTTTCCTCCGGAGGCAGCTTCTTTACCATGGCAGACGTCAACCTGCTCTTTCTGGCGCCGGTTTCTCCGAGAAAGATCCTGGCCTACGGCCTGGCTAAGCAGGTAGGCATGTCCCTGCTGCTGGGTTTCTTTATCCTGTTTCAGGGAGCTACTCTCCGGACGATCTTTGGCGTCGGCACCCCTGGGCTCATCGCCCTGTTTGTTGGCTACTGCCTATTTCTGGTGGTCGGAGAAATCCTGGCTCTTGCCATTTATTCCTATACCCGGGGAGATGACAACCGCCGCCGCGTTGTAAGGGCAGTGCTCTATTGTTTCGGCTTCCTGATGGCCGCCTTATTTTTGGCAATACTTTTTAAAACCCAGAATTTCTACGAAGCTCTGCTCAGCGCAGCGGATTCCAGCCTGATGGAGTACATTCCTGTCCTTGGCTGGACAAAAGCCTTCACCATGGGGCTGATTGCCGGAAATTTCCTGAAGGCCCTTGTCTTTCTGGTACTGCTCATCGCTCTGATCGGTCTGATCATCCTGTATATCTGCCGGAGCGAATCGGACTACTACGAAGATGTGCTTCAGTCGGCTGAAAAAACCTACACCACTAAAACTGCCGCCAAGGATGGGCGCATCAGTGACACCAAGGACGCATCCAAAATCAGCCGTAAAAAAACCGGCATCGGCCGCGGGAACGGCGCTTCTGTTTTCTTTTTCAAGCATCTGCTGGAAAACCGCCGCTCGGGTTATTTGTTTTTAAACCAGTTTACGCTTATCTACACCGTGGTGGCCATTCTTGCCAGCCTGCTGGCAAAGGAGCATGTCAGTCTGATGCTGATCTTTGGCATGCTGTGCTACCTTCAGGTGCTGACCGGGGCCATGGGCCGCTGGGTCAAAGAGCTGACTTTGCCTTACATTTATATGATTCCCCAGAATCCGTTTAAAAAACTGGTTTTTGCCAGCCTGGAATCTGTGGTGGACAGCTTTGTCAGTGGTTTGATTATCTTTATTCCCTGCGGATTGATTCTTGGCGCGCCCGCCGCTGAGATCATCGCGGTCATTGCTGCCCGTGTGGGGCTGGCAGCCCTTTTGTCTGCCGGCAATATTTTAATCGAGCGTATTCTCGGCAATATGCAGAGCAAAGTTTTGGTCGTAATGCTCTATTACCTGATCCTCGTTGTCCTGCTGATTCCGGGCGTCATCGCCGGTGTGGCTGTCGGCCTCGTTGCCGGAAACCTGGCAGCCGGACTGTTTGTGGACTGCGCAGCCAATGTCGTGATCGCTCTGATCATCCTGGCTCTCTGCCGCAATCTGCTGCACACTATGGAAATGAACATTCAATAAAACATAAAAAAAGATGTGCTTTTCAGCACATCTTTTTTTGCATTAATGAGAACATTACCACTGGCACCGTGGCGCTCGGTATCCAGTGGTACTACTTGGTTGTGTAGTTCTTTGGAGAGCTCATTGATACATTCGGCTTCTTTATTATAGCGCTGTGGCTCTGGTTTTTAAACCCACCTGCAAAAAATTCACGTTGATAAGTTGACACATGTGTGACACTCAAAGCTTTTCCCCACTGATTTTACTGATCTGATCATAGACCCATTCCTTGTCTTTGCTGTCATAGGGAAGCTGGTCCCAGTATTTATCCACCATCGCATAAAATGTATTGACTGCTGCGAATTCCTCTGTCACGATACGGGTGGAGAGGTCATTATCAAAATGGAAGTACGCGGCTGCGCCATCTTTTACCCAGATATTCAGGTTTTCAATTAACTCTGGTGATGCCGGCGGCCTCAGGGCTATCTGGACCTTGGGATCGCTTTTCACAAACTTCAGAAAAGAGACCAGCTCTTTAATAATGTGCTTCCCAGCGACCTCCACCTTACGTTTCAGCAATGCGGAAAAAACCGGTACTTCAATCACCGGTCGCTGCCCCAGACTTTTAATATAATCGAGGCTTAAAATAATCCGGGTATATTTTTCCTTGGATAAAAACTGGCCGAGTCCTACCCGGCAATTATCATAATAGTCGATGAGACGGTGCTCTTCCTCGCTGCTCAGACACAGATCCATTAAAATCCCTTCAATAATATTTTTTCCTGAAGACAGGAAGGACATGGAAGTGGCAATAACATATTGGTCTGTATCATTACGATTAAAAGCTTCCATATTTTCCCGGGTGAAATCATTACAGACCACGCGGCTCCCCAAATTTTTAGTCAGCGGCTGAAAACGCTCAAGATGTCTTTCCAGAAAATTATCGAACTGGCGCTGACTCATGGGGTCGGTGTAAATGGCGGAATAGGTGTCACCGTTTGTGCCGTTTATTCCTACCAGTGTCTGTTTGCCCTTAATACTGTAAATATAATCGTAAAAAGGGCGCTCGACGTCGTAGGTGTAATAAGCTTTGGCACTTGTGGAAAGCAGTATGGGCAGCCAGTATTCAAACATATTATAAATCTCTTCCTGCGTGCGGTTTAAATAGATCATGGTGATAAGTTTTGTCTTGTTTTTTTCCGCCTCCAGAAAGCGCTTTTGTATTTTCCGTGTATCATTATTGTTTTGTTTAAAGATACGTGAGTCTGCATCATAGCCCCAGAAGGTTTCCCCCTTCGGCAGTGATGCCAGTGTGTTAAACATATCATCCAGAGCATCCATTTTACCAGTGATACCCTTATAAATTTTATAGGTCGCGGTATACAGACTGTTTCCGCTTTCCTTATCTGCATATTTTGCTTCAAATTCTTTGTCGACCAGCCACCGGGATACACAGCTTTCCAGATCCTGTTCCGTCTCCAGAGCGATCTCCGGTTCCAGCGAGGAAAAGAACCGTTCCAGCGTATTCAAGCCCTGTTCTTTATTGGCCTTTACAATGGCACGGATAATTTCTTCAAAATAAGGTGATTTAGGCCCCAGCTCAACACGTCCATTTTTCCATCGGCTGATAATCGTGCGGTCAACATGGACAGTTCTTGCCAACTGCGAACCCTGAATATAAAGCATATCCATCAAGTAAGCCAGCGGCGTGGCGGGTTTCTTTGCCATTTCCCTTCCTCCTTTTATAA
>CAUEUD010000163.1 GCA_959020865.1 Eubacterium limosum
GTAGGTTTCATGAACCAATGCGTTGACCTTGCTGCCGGGATCGTCGGGCAGCAGGGGGTTTAAGAGCCGCTGGTCCAGGGCCAGCTTGCGGCCGTCGTTGGTAATGCAGAGCATGTTGTCCACGCTGGGGTCCACCAGCCGGTTGCGCACCTTTTGGGCCCGCTCTACCAGCCCCTCGAGCATTTCTTTTTGAAAGTCACTGGGCTCGGTTTCGATGACACGGTACTCCGCCTTGGGCACCGGGAGCTCCAGCATGTCCGCGGTCTGGATGTCGGCCACCTCTCTGAAAAGGGTCATGAGCTCCGGCAGGTTGTGGAACCGTGCGAAGCGGGTTTTCATGCGGTAGGTGCTGCCTTCGGGCGCCAGCTCCAGGGCGGTAATGGTCTCTCCGAAGGTGCTCGCCCAGGCGTCGAACATGGTCAGTTTCAGTCTTGTGAGGGTACTGTATTGTAGATAGCGCATGAGAGTGTACATTTCAACCATGCTGTTGGAAATGGGGGTGCCGGTGGCAAAGATGACGCCTTTTCCGCCGGTCAGCTCGTCCATGTAGCGGGTTTTTAAGAACATGTCCGTGGACTTCTGGGCTTCGGTCTGGCTAATACCGCCGACGTTGCGCATTTTGGTATAGGCAAAGAGGTTTTTAAACTCGTCCGCTTCATCCACAAAGAGCCGGTCCACGCCCAGCTCTTCAAAGGTAATGACATCGTCCTTGTCCTTTTGCCGCATCAGGGTTTCAATCTTTTTTTCAATGTTTTTCCGGCTGCTCTCAAGCTGTTTGACGGTCATACGCTCTCCCTGCTGATACTTAAGTTCTTCAAGATAGCCGAGAATCTCATCGACCTGAGCCTGGTAATAGGCGATCTGCCGCGCATTGCTCAGAGGGATTTTTTCGAACTGGGAGTGGGCAATCAAAACCCCGTCCCAATCCCCGGTGGCGATTTTGGCGCAAAAATGCCGCCGGTTCTGACGTTCAAAATCTCTTTTGGTGGTGACTAAGAGATTCGCAGACGGATAAAGCTGCAGCCATTCAGAGGCAAACTGCCCCACGATATGGTTGGGCACCACAAACATGCTTTTCCGGCAGAGGCCCAGACGTTTTTGTTCCATGGCGGCCGCGATCATGGTAAAGGTTTTGCCGCTGCCCACCACGTGGGCCAGCAGGGTGTTGCCGCCATAAATGGTCCGGGCAACACCGTTTACCTGATGGGGTCTCAGGGTGTACTCGGGATTCATCCCATAGAATTTCAGGTGTGAGCCGTCATAGGTTCGCAGCCTTGTGGCGTTAAAATTTTCATTATAATACTTGGTTAAGCGGTCCCGGCGCCCGGCATCGGACCAAATCCAGTCCTGAAAGGCCTGCTTCATCTGCTCCTGTTTCTCAAGAGCCAGGGTGGTCTCCTTCTGATTCAGCACGGGTTTTTGATTGCCGTTGTCATCCAGCACGTAGTCGTAAACCTTGGCGTCCTTTAAGTTGAGGGTGGTTTCCAGAATCTCATAGGCGTTTTTCCGGGTGGTCCCAAAGGTTTCATGGACCAGTACACTCTCCCGGTCCAGCTTCTTTCCCTCAATGCGCCACTCCAGGTTGTGGGGAAACTGTCGGATTTTTATCTTACGCTGATAGTAGTCGGAGGTCTCAAAGGTCTCGAAAGCAAAGTCCTGGATGTCCTCCTGGGGAATCCAGGTGGTGCCTAAGCGCACCGCAATCTCGGACGCGTCCAGGTCCTGGGGCTGGACTTTTTCCAGGGCTTCAACATTGATGCCGAACTCTGGACAGGTGGCGGCGGCAAGCTTTGCGACTGAGAGCTTTTGACGCACATTGCCGCTTAAGTATTCATCGGCAGTCTGCCAGCCCTCGGCCCAATTTCCGGAAAAATCAAAGGGCCCGCTCTCCGGGGTTTTGAAAATAACGTTTCTCAGGCTTTCAACCATTTCTCGAAAGGGCGTCTCATCGAGTGGGATCAAAGAGCCTTCCGTTTCGATTTGGCGGTTAAGCAGCCCAGGCTCCTGTTCGGATTTGTAGAGCAATCCGGCCATGTAGAGCAAATCGACCTTAGCGCGTTCGGCTAAGGATACGGCCAGGGCTTCCGCTGCGGTATCGACATGGGTGATCTCAACGCGTGGCAGAATGGTGCGTTTGGTGAACATATCGGCCTTGCGGACAAAGTTTCCCATGGGGTCCAAAATTTCCAGTGAACAGAGCAGCGGGTAGCTGTGGTCATCCCGGAAAACAAGCCGGTTGGCTTGGGCATTGAGGCGGCCATAATGTTTCACATAGGCGTCATAAACCTGGTTCAGGCGCATTTGCTCAAGCGTGATGTCCTGATCCGGGTAGTCCTCCAGCTGCAGGTCAATGAGCTTTCGCGTGATTTCTCGCAGGTCGATCATGCCCCGGATGCGGTTTTCCGCGGTCTTGTTGGTGGTGATCCGGCGCATCTGGCTGTTTTCACGGTAGTATATTTTGTTGTTTTTAAGGGTAAAGGAGAAATTCCGGACGGAAAAGTCTGCTGGAATGGTCTCGGTTTCCTCCCCCTCCATGTCCTCCTCGGGGCCAAAGTCGTATTCGAAGAGATTGGGCGGCAGGTGTTGGATGGCTTCGTGAAGCCGGTCGGCCAGACGTTCACCTTCTAGGGCTTTACACCTTGTTTCGGGACCAAAGGGCCCGCTCTCAACCATCATTTTCCCCAGAATCATTTCGGGATGGTCTACGAAGTAATCGTTCATCTCAATGCCTTCATCATTCCGGTTCAATGCCGTCCAGGCCGGAAGTTCTTCTTTCTCCGGGGCTAAAAAATCGCGGCGTTTCAGAAAAAGAATATCCGCGGTCACACGGGTACCGGCATTGGCGGTAAAGGTATTGTCTGGCAGGCGGATCGCGCCCACGAGCTCTGCGCGTCTTGCGAGGTATTCCCGCACGGACGAATTTTGCTTGTCCAGGGTGCCTTTGGAGGTGATAAAGGCCACGATGCCGCCAGGCCTTACCGTATCCAATGCCTTAGCAAAAAAGTAATCGTGGATCAAAAAGTTTTCCCGATTGTACGCTGCATCATTGGCTTTAAACTGTCCATAGGGGACATTGCCGACGGCGACGTCAAAGAAGCCGTCAGGGGGCTTGAAATCCTCAAAACCGCTGTTCACAATGCTGCTGCCCGGATAAAGCTGCTTCGCAATGCCGGCGGTAAGGGGATCCAGCTCGACGCCATAGAGCTGGGAACCTTCCATACTTTCGGGCAGGAGGCCAAAGAAATGGCCGGTCCCGCAGGCCGGGTCCAGGATATTTCCCTGACGGACGCCCATGCGCTCGAGGGCCTGGTACATGGCTTTGATGACCACCGGCGGCGTATAAAAAGCCGTCAGGGTGGAAGCTCTGGCGGCTTTGTATTCTGCTTCGGTGAGAAGGGCTTTCAGTTGTTGGTATTCCATGTGCCAGCTGTCTTTGGCAGAGTCAAACGCATCGGGAAGGCCGCCCCAGCCAACATATCCCGCAAGAACAGACTGTTCTTCCGGGGTTGCCAGTCGGCCTTCGGCTTCACATTGCTTCAGGGTTTTTATGGCGGCAATATTGGCTTTGAATTTCTCTTTTGGGCCGCCGGTTTCAAGGGTATCCTCGGTAATACGGTATTGGTGTTGCTCCAGAGAATCCGTAAGAATGTTTTCAGCCGGAACTGTCTCGTTGAGGACTTCCTGGCTGGGGGCTTCCTGGGGTTGGCTTTCTTCGTTGGCACGAGGCGCTTCAGGCAGTGCGGGCTGTTTCTCAAGGTGCCGGGTGACAAAGGACATCGGTTCATGCCGAAAAATCGGGAAACCGATATTTTGATTGAACGTAATATCCTGTAAAGAAACTTCATGGTGTCTATCATCGACGGCATCAACACGATACTTCCGATCATCCATTTCGAGTTCCGTCCCGACGGTAACCGTCTCTGCTGGCTTTTCAGCTTTGGTTCTCTCCAGATATGCCCGTTTTTCACTCTCTGCTTGGTTTTCGATGCGCTTAATCACTGCATCTGGCAGATCGTTCCGGTAGAATGTAACCTCTCCTTCTGGGGAAATATGTGCGATGGTCTGGTAATCGCCGTGTTCTTCCACGAGGCTGTTCCACACGGTCACACCATTTCCAAGCATTCCATAGCCAAGCTTGTAGCCCGGTGTGTCCTCGGAGATCTCAAGTGGTATTGGCAGGGGGCTTTTTTCTTTTGTATCTGGCAATACCGTATTCCCCGCTGTTTTTGGGGCCGGAGTGTCTTCTGTTGCTTTGACCGGGTTCTGCTTTACTGGCGCGGGTTGCAGAATATGGGCGGACGTTTCCTTAACGCTTTGATCAAAAGCTTCCCGGTCCAACGCTTCTGTTAAAAGCGGATAGGCTTGGTTTTGTAGTTCCACTTGCTGATCGTCCATGCGAAGGATGCGGTATGCGGTTGTCCCTAAAGTGATGGCATCACCCGCCTTAAGCTCGGGCTGGGCTTCCTGCGCCAACAAAAAAGCAGAGGGGGTTTTCTCCTCTGCTTTTCCACCTAAAAGACGCTGCTGATCTGAGGCGCTTGGAATGGGGCGGTAATCGTCTGTGAAACGGTTTGTGCGAATCATCCGGTCAAGGCTGTCGGCCATGGATTGCCAGCTCACACGGCTTTCGGCTGTTCGGGTTTCAGACGACCCGCTCCAAAAATACAGGGCGTCTTCCGTGGCTTCATAAAAGACGGACGCGCCATTTTTTAAGGTCACCTCTGTCACTTCTTTGTTGAAAAGACGATGCAGGTAGCGGGCACGGCGCTCGGGTTCGGTCTGTTTTTCAAAAACCGCCTGAATCGTTTTTTTCGGGTCCCGAAGGTGCGGGGTTACGATCAGAATTTCTTCAAGAATCTCCTGGGACTGTATCGGTACAGGTGTTTCGTGACTTAATTGTAGATCAGTTCCTGAAGAATCTGTTCCTCCACGGTCCTCTGGAGGTTGTTCACCCGTCCGGTCCACCGCATGGGGTCTTTGGCTTTCAGGTCCTCGTTGATCCCCTCGGCTTCCATCATCTGTGTCGTGATCAACGTCATCCGCTGGCTGGCGGTTTCCTGTATCTCGCTCAGGTGCGCGTTGAGCTGGCCCTGGGTCAGCAGGTTCAGGTACAGGCCGTAGTGGTGTTGTATCAGGTAGGTCTTCCGCAGACTCGCGTACTTTCCTTCCGGCATGGGCATTTCTTCCGGTACGCTCAGGTCCGGCAGCAGATAGTCGCCCTGCTGGCTGTAGGTGATGTTCATTTTTAACACTCCTTTCATTGAATGGTTCTTTCTCTTGTTTCTCATTGTAGGCCGGTTCTTCTGATTTTGCAAACATGCCCGGATCATTTTGTTCCTCCCGCTGCAATCTGCGAACGGTTCTCGCAATGGCGCTGAGGGCTTCAGCGGTGATCTCGTAGGTGGCACTGCCGATGATGTTAATCGTCTGGGGTGTGTTAAAGGTGGTGATCTCCCTGAAGTCATCGGCTTCAAAGAGCGCCTCCGTCTCCAGGCCACAGCGCAGCATGAGCATGTAGGCCATGCTGTTCACCATCAGATCCCGCAGACGTTTGCTCAGGTTCAGGTCGTCCAGACCATCGAGGTAGCTGTCTGCGGTACTCTGTTTGAGATCCTCCAGATAATCGGTCAGGTTGTCTTCACCGGCGTTGATGCTGGCGCTGATGATAGCCTGGACCAGATTGTCTCGGGCTTCCAGGGCCCCGAAGGTATCCTCGAGGGCTTCGATGATCGCTGGATGCTGCGGTTCCTGGACCTGCCAGAGGGGAACCGGACGGACGCGGCTTTTGTCCCAGCCTTCTTTGGTATCGGAGAGGTCGAAGTAATGTTTCAGATGAATACGGTCACTTTGCTTGTCAAAGACGGCAATTCCCTTACTCCCCGGCTTCACCCAGCGTCCAAAGCGCCGGTTCCAGCGCTCCGTGGTCAGCACCGCAGTCACATCCGGCCGCTGGGCATGGACCAGAAGCTGCTCATCAAAGGGCAGACGAAAGTTGGTGCTGGCGGTTTTTAAAAAGGCCAGCCAGTTTTCTGGCCGGGCAGTCACCTCCTGAATCGTGGCGTTGTAAAGTGCAACAACACTTTGGTATTTCATGGCCATGGGCTTACCGCACTTTCTCCTTATCAGTGGTATCAGCGGTGTTTAAAAATTCGGGTACTTCCGGGAAACCCTCGGCGTCCACGTAGAAGGCACGTGTTTTTTCTTCCCGATGGGTGACAAGAATATCGCCCATACACAAAGGGTGCATCTTATCCTGGAATGGCCGGTCGTTTCGGTTGTGAAATTTATACAGGTCGAGAAATTCCGTTACCGGTGCTAACATGCCCTGGTAGCACAAAGCATAGTCCTCGCGCTTAAACTGCGTGCGAAATTTTTCAATCGGGCCAAAGCCATAGTCGCTGTTCTGCCGGTCTGGGATCTGGTAGACTTCATAAAAGTCCAGCACGTCGGAAGGCCCAGGGTTTTCGGGCCGGTAGCGGTTCCCTAAGCGGGCCATCTGTCTGGCAAAATCTATGGGGTGCCAGACGGTGTCCTGCAGCTTAAAATGTCTGCGGTCGACGAAGTAACAGGGATAAATCACCGAGCACCCCGTCATAGGGACAATGATGATGCTCTCACCATCTGGGATTTCAAACAGATCCAATGCGTGGATGTCAACAAACGGGATCATATGGGGGATTGGTTTGGGTTTCTTCATTGTTTTCATCTCCTTCTAACGCAGTATCCTGAGACAGTGCATCCTTTCGTTCAGGATCTGGTCCTGATGCTAAAAACGTCACCACGCGGTTGGCTTTGACGCTTTTAATGAGTTCATTCAGTACGGCCATATCATTCTTGTTCGCAATTTCAAGCCCGATAATATCGTCGAGGGTCATACCGGCAATGGCTTTTTCGGTATCGTATCCGGCGTCGATCAGGCGCGACAGAATCCGTAATCCTCTTGTGTTTTTGGCCATGGCGTCACCTTGCAAAACCTTTGTGCTTACTTTTAACGGGGGCGGCCATCACCTTCAACTCTTTTTGGTAATCAAGCGCCTCCGTCACACGGGTGCACAAATCTCTGATGGCTTTGTCCTGATCATTAAAATAGTGGCCATAGTAATAGTAATCATTCTGGCCGCATTTCCAGGTGACAAAGGGCTCCGGGGCTTTCGGATTATAGCCCAAAACAAAGGCATGATCCGGATCAACCTGTACGCGGTCTGTAATCACATAGCCTTGATTGATTTCTTCCTTCAACGTTAAATCCTCCTTTTTCTTTTGTATCGCATTTATATGTCTTGATCTTTTTTTAAAATAAAGTTTCCGTTGCGGTCATACCGGCTGGGATCGGCGGCTGGACGGTCCCAGCCTAAGAGCATCCCGCTGAGCATGGCTTCTCTCTGGGCTTTGGTGACGCCCATCACCGCATTGGCGCGCTCTGAAAGCCGACGGTTCGTTGCCCGATCGGGAGTGGAAAGCTCGGTTTTTTCATAGGTGAGCGCCCCTTTTCGGATCCGGACAATCTCGCCGGTTGAAAATAACGTGGTATAGCAGAAGTCTGGCAATGTTGTTTTCTCCTTCATCAGCGGGCTTCTCCTTTTCGGTTTTTTTCTTTCTTTTGTCTTTGTTTGATCTGCTCGAGGTTTTGCTTTGCCCATTCCGGCAGACATTCGGGCTTCACGACGCCCTGGACGTCATAGCGTTCAAAGCGTGTTTCTTCGTGGCTGTAGAGCTTTTTGACAAAGACGGCGTTCCCCCGGGCATTGCCATGGGCTCCAAAACCACCGGTTACATAGACCAGCTGATTCGCAGCATGTTGGCACTCTGGCCGTAAAACTTCCGGCTTAATGGCAACGACTTTTCCCCTAATGTTCTCACCCGGATCATCAAGGGAGCACATCTCTGGAGTAATCACCGCCATCGGAACCGTGATCTGACTCAGGGTTTCCCGTGCTTGTTCGATCTGGGCTTGCACACGCGTGGTAAACACGTCCATCATGTCCAGATAGGAGCCGGTTTCGATTTCTGAATACCTTACGTAAAAAAAGACGTTCTGACGATTGGCACACAAGTATTGATCGGGTCCATAATCGCCGGGCTTTTCACCAAAAACCACGGTCTTATCTCCGATACACAGTTCTTGGGTGATCGCATAATCACCACACTTCATGCTTTCATTGTTTTCCGCATTCATTAGCGCGCTGCCCCTTTCCTGATGATTTCTTTTTTCTGGAATTTCTTAATCGCTTTCTGAGCCCATTCCGGCAGGCTGTTCATATTGACAAGTCCCTGCACCTCATTTCTTTCGAACTGGGCCTCTCTGCCGTCGCACACGTTCTTTACAATAATGGCCTTTTCTTTGGGATTGGCTTTTGCGCCGGAACCGCCGGTGACATAGCAGATTTGTTCATTGGCGTGCTGGTATTCGGGTCTGAAAACCTCTGCCTTAAGGACCACAAACTTACCGATGATGCTTTTTGTGTGATCATCCAGCCGACAGTGCTCCGCCGGAATGGGCGCATTGGGTCCGCCGATCTTTTTCTCTGCGTCCCGGAGTATCTTGATCTCTCCCTGAATCCCTTTGGTATAGCGCTCCAGCATTTCCAGATAGTCACCGGTCTCGACATCTTCATAGCCTTTGTCCAGATGATCGAGATCATCATGGGCACACAGATAGCGTTTATCCGGGCACTCGGCTTGTTTCTCTCCGAG
>CAUEUD010000164.1 GCA_959020865.1 Eubacterium limosum
AAGGGTATAAAATATCAACAGAGTGAATATAATTTCATTCTGTGAATCCATTATTTATAAAAACCCACGCTATTATTACCGATTAGTGACAAAAGATACTACAATTATGGGCTTTTGTCTAAAATATGCAATTAAAACCATTTCAAAAACAAAAATAGTGGTTGCTTTGTATACACAAAGTGCTATAATGGGTTCAGACTAGAATTAATTTTTGAAGAAGGAGGTCGTTATTAGGATGATAAATGAAGTGCTTCATCAGATTATCGATCTGGACAACCGGGCCAAAAAAATTAAAGCCAGCGCCACTGCCCGCGCGGAAAAAATCGTATCCGATACCAAAGACGAATTAAAAGAAGAAGAAACGAATGTTATCACCGCTGCAAAAGAAGAAAGTAAACACAATTATGACGTTGAAATCAGGAAAGCTGAAGAAGAGAAAGATAACGCCATAAAAGAAATGTCTAGCTCGATTAAATCATTGCGAGAGCAGTACGAAAGTGCAAAACAAGAAAGTGCAAAAAGAGTTTTGGACGAACTGTTTCAGTCGATCTGATTCTTGAAAAATTTAAAGAAAAGTAGTGAAGATTAATGGCGAATAGTAATCATGCGTGTGTGAACACGAAATTATTGGCAATGAAGTCAAAGATGCTTGGAACTCAGGATTACGAGGCGCTGATTAAAGCCCCTTCGCTGAATGACCTTTTTTATTACCTGAAGGACAATACCTATTACGGGCCATTTCTGGAGGAGGTTCATACGGACCATCTTCACCGCCTGGAACTGGAAGTGCCCCTCACCCGGATGAAGATTTATGAAATTGAGAAGCTGATGCATTATCTGCAGGGAGAAGAAAAGACCTTTGTAAAAACTTTGCTGATCCGTTCAGATATTGAAAGCCTTCGTGTTTTGATCCGCGGGATTGCCCGCGGCGATAATCTTGAAGAGCTCGCCGGGTTTCTGGTCTATTCAGAAAAGTACACCAACATCCCCTTTGACAAATTGGTAAAAACAAAAGATTGGGACAGCTTTAAAAAAGCCCTGGTCGGCACAGATTATTATCGTCTTCTCGAAATCTACAAGCAGGTAACTGTAGAGGATGACCTTTTTCCCATTGAAAAAGGGCTGGAACGCTATTACTACGATAAGCTGAAGAACAACCTGAACAAGCTGGATCAGAAAAAGAACAAAGACCTTATCAAGACAACGCGTGAGGGCATTGATCTTTTAAACCTGGTTTGGTTTTATCGTGGGAAGAAGTTCTACCACCTTTCCCGTGAGGAGCTGCTGGCCTATGCGCTGCGCGGCGGTCTTAAGATTAAAGAGAAAGATATTCAGCATATGAGTGAGATCAAAAACATGGAGGCCCTCCATGAAGTGATGAAATCCTACAGTGAATATGCTTTTCTGTTTAACCATTCGAAAACACTGGACCTGTATATGGAAAGAAGACGTGAACGATTTATGTACTATGCCTATCTGAAGCTGTTTAACGGTACGGAAGCAGGCCTGGGAAAAGTCGTCGCATTCATACGGCTCATTGAATACGAAATTGAGGATATCACCTCCATTATCGAAAGCAAGCGCTACCGTATGTCTGTAGAAGAAACAGAAAAATTTTTAATCAGATCTTTTGAGTAAGATGTGAAAGGAAGTATTATATGGCTATAGAAAATGTTATGATGATGAACGTTGTAGGCAAAATAAACTACGTCGACCGTTTCGCTAAAGACATTTTTCTTTTCAATGATATCCAGATTGTTGATGCCATGAACGAAATTGATACCGGGCGTTTTACTTTGCCAGTCTGCGAAGAAAACATCGGTGAACTGCTGGGATTTGCCCAGCTCGTTCCTGGCGAGAACATGGTGGATGAGAAGATTTTTGTGCAGAAGGTGCAGAAATTAAATGAGCTTTACGACAATAAGCTGACCTTAGATACAAAAGCCCTGTCCAAAAAGGAATACGACCTCGGTGAAATCCTTGAAAAAACCGATCGTTTCCAAAACTATCTGGATACGGAATTTGAAAATCTTGGAAAAGCGCGGGAAGAACTTAAAAGAGTTAATACGAGTATCGAAGCCTACGAATACATCAAAAATATTGATGTAAGGATGGAAGATTTAAACAACATGGAATACTTCACCTACACCATTGGCTCTGTCTCTAAAGACAACGCGGCCCGGTTAAAGAGTATTTACAACACGGTTACTTCCATTGTGTTCCATGTGGGGGACACCAGCCAGAACGAAGAAGTCTTTATGATTATTTCACCTAAGGATTTTGAGGTGGAAACCAACCGTATCTTAAAGGCATTGAATTTCAAGCTGGTTGAAGGCTATGACGATGCTTATGTAAAAGCACCAGGCGACATTTTAACAGACCTGGGGCTTGAAAAAGTAAAACTGGAAAAAACAATTTCTGAAAATGAAACGCTGCTTGAAAAGCACCGTGATGAAAACAAAGTGGAGGCCGAAGAAGTTTTCAATGTGCTCACACTTTATGCAAATTTGAATATCATTAAAAAGTACATGGCTTTCAGTGAAGAAAACTTCTATTTTTCCGGCTGGGTTTCCAAAAAAGACAAAGCGGCTCTGGAAAAAATCGCTGCGCAGTATGACAATATGATTGTCATGTTCACCGATCCCGACGCCGCGAATAAACCGCCGACAAAAATGAAAAACAACTGGGTTTTCAGGCCCTTTGAGACACTGGTAAAAATGTACGGGGTGCCAGCGTATAACGAGTTAGATCCCACCCCATTTCTCAGTATCACATATTTATTTTGCTTTGGGTATATGTTTGGGGATGTAGGTCAAGGTCTTGTCCTATTACTGGCCGGCTATATCTTAGGCAAACGGGGAGTAGAATTGGGGCATGTTATTGCACGAATGGCATGCAGTTCCATTATTTTTGGCTTCATATACGGAAGTATATTTGGTAATGAGTCGATTTTGCCGACGCTTTGGGTCAGGCCCTTTGAAAACATCAATACGGTGCTTTTGACGGCAGTCGTACTCGGTGTGGTTATGCTGTTTGTTGCTTATCTGTACAGCATTATCAACAAGCTGCGAGCGGGGGACATTAAAGAAGGACTCTTTGGCAAGAATGGTATTGCCGGTTTTGTCCTTTATATCAGCATCTTGTTGTGCGCGCTCTGCGCTACGGGGATCATCCCGGGCGGCAGTGCCTTTACACCGTTTTTGGCAGTTCTTGCAGTCGCTTTGGTCATCTTGGTGCTGCTGCGTGAACCCATTGCCAATACCATCAGAAAAAGAAAATTATACGATACATCCGCAGGGGATTATTATGTGGAAAGCGGTTTTGAGCTTTTTGAAATGCTGCTGGCCATGCTCAGCAACACCCTGTCGTTTATCAGAGTCGGGGCCTTTGCGCTGACTCACGTTGGACTGTTTATGGCATTTGAAACCCTGGCCACAATGGTGGGCGGCGGTTTCGGCGGTGTGATTGTTCTGATCGTTGGTAATGTTTTAATCATCGTGCTGGAAGGTCTGATCGACTTTATCCAGTGCCTGAGATTACAGTTCTATGAACTGTTCAGTAAATATTACACAGGCGACGGGGAAGAGTTTGTTCCTCTGAGCAGTGAAATCAGAAACACACTTTAATCAAAATAACATGATAAATATTTCTATCCCTGATGGGATACACGAAGAAAAAGGAGTTTAAAATGAGTATTTTAACAATTATTACAATTTTAGCTGGTCTTTTAGTTCTGGCAACCATTGCCGGTGGTGTTTATTTTATTTATAAGGACTGCACCTCTGAACAGAGCCGTCTGAAAAAGTTTTTGAGATTTAATTTAGCCGGATTTATCCCGACTATGGCTGCTGCTTTAATTATGTTTGCTCCATCTGCTGTTGCTGCTGCTACCAATCCTGCCGGCATGTCTGACGCTGGTCTGGGCTACATTGGCGCCGCACTGTCTACCGGTTTGGCCTGTGTGGGTGCAGGTTACGCTGTTGGTGTCGTTGGTTCTGCCGCTCTTGGCGCTGTATCCGAAAATGAAAAGATTCTTGGTAAAACTCTGATCTACGTAGGCCTGGCTGAAGGGGTTGCCATTTACGGATTAATTATCTCTATCATGATCATCGGTAGCCTCTAAGCCTTTAAGGATATGACAAAATGAAATCTTTTGTGATCAGCGAAAATCGTGATTCCTATTTAGGCATGAAATTAGCTGGAATCGAAGGCGCCTACGTCAGAGATCAGGAAACCATTGAAAGTACGTTTAAAGAAGCCCTGAAGAACAAGGAAATCGGCATTATCTTTCTGACTGAAAAGGCTTATTTAATGATCGAGGATCTCGTACTGGATACCAAAAAAAAGGTTCTCTTCCCTTTGATCACGGTCATACCTGACCGCTATGGTTATCAGAGAGAGCAGGGAATCATCACCCAATATATTAAAGAATCCGTAGGATTGTAAGGAAGTGAACACATGATATCAGTTGAAGAAAAACTTGGTGTCTTTACACAATATCTCCTAAGGAAACAACGCGAATGGGGCAAGCAGACCATCAATACAGCGAAGGATAAAAAGCTGGAAATGGTGAAGGCTTCTGGTGAAAAAATCAAGGAAGAAAAACGCAGTATCGAAGAACGCGGTTACCACGTTATTTTCCGTGATAAGAACAAAATCATCGCCCAGGGTAAAAACACTGCAAAAACAGAGCTTTTGGAAGAAAAAAGCCGTATTTTGGAGGATTTTAAACAGGCGGTGCTGGATGAAGCCAGAAATTATGTCGGCACAGAAATCTATCGCGGTTACCTTGTAAAATGTCTGGAAAAGGTTCCGAGCATTTTGAGAGACCGCAAGGATATTATTATTTTTGTAAATGACCCGGACAGTGCGTTTGTCAAACAAAACGCCTCAAGGGTTCTGCCCGATTACACCATCACATTTGATGCATTACCTGCAGGCACCATTGGAGGCATTGTCGTCAGAGACACAGACAATCGTATAAATTGTGACTTTACCGTTGAAAATCTTGTTCGTACCAACTACAAGACAATCGGTATGCACTTAAATGAAGTAATGGAAAAGCAGGTGGGTTAATTGAGTAATGAAGTAAAGAATGAAGTAAAAGGCGTTATTTCAGGCATCAACGGACCCGTTGTGACAGGGACTAATATGACCGCCTTCCAAATGCGTGAAATGGTCATGGTTGGCAAGAAAAAGCTGATCGGTGAAGTCATCGTACTGGACGGCGACATTGGAACCATCCAGGTATATGAAGAAACCGAAGGCCTGATGCCCGGCGAGGAAATCCTGTCAACCGGGATGCCTTTAAGCGTTAAGCTTGGACCGGGGATGCTAAAAAATATGTTCGATGGTATCCAGCGGCCGCTGGAAAAAATTCAGGAAATCTCACCGGTGTTTATCCCGGAAGGGATCGGCCTGATGTCCATTGATGAAGAAAAATTGTGGGATTACAAAGCCAGACTGAGTGTTGGCGATACCGTAAAACCCGGACAGATTTTTGGGACTGTCCAGGAAACCCTGATGATTGAGCACCGCCTCATGGTGCCGCCGAACGTAAAAGGCACCGTCGTGGAAGCCAAAGAAGATGGCAGCTACAATATCGAAACAGTATTAGTCGTTGTTGAGGATGAAAGAAAAAGACGCCATGAGCTCAAAATGTACCAGGAATGGCCGGTAAGAACACCGCGTCCAACCAGGTTCAGAAGAGAGCCGGAAAAACCACTGGTCACAGGCCAGCGTATCATCGACTTTTTCTTCCCCATCGCCAAGGGCGGTACAGCAGCCATCCCTGGAGGTTTCGGTACAGGTAAAACAACAACCCAGCATCAGCTGGCCAAATGGTCCGATGCGGATATTATCATTTACATCGGCTGTGGCGAACGTGGTAATGAAATGACCGAGGTTATCGAAGATTTCCCAGGCCTCATCGACCCGAAATCCGGCGAATCCATCATGGAACGTACGGTTATGATCGCCAACACCTCAAACATGCCGGTTGCGGCCCGTGAAGCCAGCATCTATACGGGCATTACCATGGCAGAATATTTCAGAGATATGGGTTATGACGTGGCCATGATGGCAGACTCGACCTCTCGTTGGGCAGAAGCCCTGCGTGAAATCTCCGGCCGTCTGGAAGAAATGCCGGCTGAAGAAGGTTATCCGGCCTATCTATCATCCCGTATCGCAGAGTTCTACGAACGTGCAGGCTCTGTAGACACCTTGTGCGGGGAAGAGGGCTCCATCAGTATTGTCGGCGCTGTATCACCGGCCGGCGGGGACTTCTCAGAACCTGTTACCGAAAATACCAAGCGTTATGTCAATACTTTCCTGGCGCTGGATAAGAACCTTGCCTACGCCCGCCACTATCCTGCCATTAACTGGATGGAAAGCTATTCCGGCTATGTGAAGCTGCTGACCGACTGGTATGAAGACAACGTGGCAGAGGACAGCATCCAGCTGCGGAATAAAATGCTGGATCTCCTGTTCCAGGAAAACAAGCTGCAGGAAATGGTTATGCTCATCGGTGAAGATGCACTGCCAGACGACCAGCGCTGGGTACTCAGTATCGCCAAGCTCATCCGAGTCGGCTTCTTACAGCAGAATACCTTTGACGATACCGATACCTATGTACCGCTCGAAAAACAGTACCGCATGTTAAAGATTATGGATTATCTCTATGAAAAAGGGCTGATAGGCCTGAAGCAGGGGATACCGACATCCGTGCTTTACAATGAAAAAATCTTTGATGATGTCATCAAGATGAAATACAATATTCCGAATGATGATTTCAGTGGTATTGATGTCCTGAAACAGGACATTGATGAATACTACGATGATCTCATGCGCAGATATCAGGATTAAGGAGGCACAGTATGCAGAGAGAATATCTAAAAATAGACAACATTAACGGGCCTCTTATTCTGATCACAGACGTTGAGGATGTTTTTTACGGCGAGGTTGTAAACATTCAGGATCAGGCCACCGGCGAAGTGAAAAAGGGGAAGGTCATCAAAATTGACGGCACGACCATCACCGTCCAGGTGTTCCAGTCCACAGCCGGCCTGGCAGCAGAAAACAGCGTTACCCGCTTTACAGGCGACGCCTTTAAGATCCCAATGTCCATGGACCTCATGGGCCGTGTGTTTAACGGGATTGGAGAGCCCATTGATAACGGTGCGGATATCTTCAGTACCATTGAATCCAATATCAACGGTGCGCCCATCAACCCCATGAGCCGTGAATACCCGCGTAACTTTATTCAGACGGGCATTTCCGCCATCGACGTGCTGATGACCCTTATCCGTGGCCAGAAGCTGCCGATCTTCTCCGGAAATGGTCTGTCACATAACGAGCTGGCCGCACAGATCGTGCGTCAGGCAAAGCTGAGTGACGATGTGGACGAACAGTTCGCCATTGTGTTTGCCGCCATTGGTGTTAAGCACGATGATGAAAAGTTCTTCCGCAAAACCTTCGAGGAAGCCAATGTCATGGATCGGGTTGTCATGTTTGTCAACTATGCCGATGACCCGGTAGCAGAGAGAAACACCGCGCCGCGGTGTGCGCTGACGGTGGCCGAATATCTGGCTTTCCAGAAAGACATGCATATTCTGGTCGTCATGAGCGATATTACCGCTTACTGCGAGGGTTTACGTGAAATTTCGTCTGCCCGTGAAGAAGTACCAAGCCGTAAGGGCTACCCTGGCTACATGTACTCCGACCTGGCAGCACTGTACGAACGCGCCGGCATGCTAAAGAGCAGCAAGGGTTCTATCACCTTCCTGCCGATTCTGACCATGCCGAATGATGATATCACTCACCCGATTCCTGACTTAACGGGTTATATTACCGAAGGCCAGATCGTATTGGGGCGTGATTTGTTCCAGCGGAGTATTTATCCGCCGATTGACGTTCTGCCATCCCTTTCTCGTCTTATGAAGGACGGTATCGGGGAGGGATACACCCGTGAAGACCATCAGGATCTTGCAAACCAGCTGTTTGCCGCTTATTCCAGAGTTCAGGAAGTCCGTGACCTCTCCCAGATCATGGGTGAAGATGACCTTTCCGAAACCGATAAGCTGTATATGGAATTTGGCCGTGCCTTTGAAGATGAATTCCTGAGCCAGGACTTTGATGAAAACCGGACCATCTATGAAAGTCTGGACCTTGGCTGGAAGCTGTTAACCATTCTGCCAGTCACAGAGCTTGACCGTCTGAGTCCAAAACTGATCGAAAAATATCTGCCAAAGAAGAATGCGTAGGTGATCATTTATGGCCATTAAAATCACGCCGACTAAGGCAAATTTAATCAAGTCGAAGTCAAGCCTGGCCTTTTCAACCAAAGGGTATAACCTGCTCGATAAAAAGCGGACGGTTCTGATTCAGGAAATCATGAAGCTGGTCAAGCAGTCCGAGGAGATCGAACAGCAAATCACCGAAATTTTTAAGGAAGCTTATATTGCATTACAGCAGGTAACCATCAGCATGGGACTCAACCACGTTGAGGAATATGCCTTGTCCATCCCGCAGGAGGAAGACTTCGACGTTCGTACCCGAAGCGTCATGGGCGTCGATATTCCAGAGATCGTGGACAATGTGGACAAGAACAAAAATTTCAGCCTGCCCTATGGCTTCCATGAAAATAATCCGGCCCTGGATGTG
>CAUEUD010000165.1 GCA_959020865.1 Eubacterium limosum
CAACGCCGCTGGATGAATACCAGCAGCCCGATATCAGCTATGTCAAGTCATCAACCGAAGAGGTTTCTAAATACCTGAAAAAGGGAGCTATGGTCGTGCTGGAGTCCACGACTTATCCGGGGACAACGGAAGAACTGATCAAACCAATCCTCGAACAGGGTTCGGGTTTAAAATGCGGTGAAGATTTTTATTTAGGCTTTTCACCGGAGCGGGTAGACCCCGGCAACGCAGTTTATAAAACAAAAAATACGCCTAAAGTGGTTGGCGGTATTGGCAAGGACGCCACCGAGGTCATTGCGGCCATGTACCGGGCAGTGCTGGATGGCGATGTCTATGAGGTATCTTCGCCGGCCATCGCTGAGATGGAAAAGATTTTGGAGAATACCTACCGGAATGTCAATATTGGTTTGATCAATGAACTGGCCATCTTATGTGACCGCATGAAGATCAATATCTGGGAAGTGGTGGACGCAGCCAAGACAAAGCCCTATGGCTTCGAGGCCTTTTATCCAGGCCCAGGTTTAGGCGGGCATTGCATTCCGCTCGATCCCTATTATCTGTCGTGGAAGGCTCGGGAGTACGGTTTCCACACCTCCATGATTGAAAGTTCCATGATGATCAATGACCGGATGCCAGAGTATTGCATTGACCGGGCTTCACGTATTTTAAACAGAGATAAAAAAGCACTAAACGGCGCGAAGATCCTTGCGCTCGGTGTGGCCTACAAACAGGACATCGACGACTACCGCGAGAGTCCTGCGTTAAAAGTCATTGAAAATTTTGAAAAAGTTGGAGCACAGATTGATTTTTATGATCCTTTTATCCCGGAATATAAGTATAAAGGTAAAATTCACAAAGGAATTGAAAAGATCAATCCTGAAATTCTCAGAGGATATGACTTAATTGTCGTGACAGCATCACATTCGAATGTTGATTATAATATGATTCAGCAGAATGCCAAAGCCATTTTTGACACAAAAAATGCGATGAAAAATGTGGTATTGCGCAATAATATCGAATTACTATAATAGATGAGTTTTAATATAAAAGGATAAAATATGAAAATTGTAACAGTAGTTGGTGCAAGACCTCAGTTCATTAAAGCGGCGGCGGTATCACGCAAACTTAGAGAGAATCATAAAGAAATTTTGGTACATACAGGTCAGCACTATGATGCGAATATGTCTGAAGTCTTTTTTAAAGAGCTTTCGATTCCGCAGCCTGATTACAATCTGGGGGTTGGTTCCGGCTCCCATGCGAAACAGACAGCGGAAATGATGGTTGGGATTGAAGAGATATTGTTAAAAGAAAGCCCCGATTATTTAATGGTCTATGGCGATACGAATTCGACCTTGGCAGGAGCCATTGCGGCGTCTAAAATATTAATTCCGATTATCCATGTCGAGGCGGGACTGCGCTCATTTAATATGGCGATGCCTGAGGAACAAAATCGCATTCTTACAGACCGGATTTCCAAGCTTTTATTTTGCCCAACCGATACAGCAGTACGGCATTTGAAGGATGAAGGGATTGTCAATGGCGTCTACAATGTGGGCGATGTCATGTGTGATGCTGTTTTATACTATTCTAAAAATCTTGAAAACTACAGTGATGATTACTTTTGGAATCGGCAGATAGGAATCTTTGGCGGTATTGATCCGGCGCCGAAGTGGTATCTGGCAACCATTCACCGGGCAGAGAATACAAACACTGCCCAAAAAGTAGAAGCGATTTTAAATGCTTTTGAAAATTTGGATGCACCGGTTTTATTCCCTGTTCATCCCAGAACAAAGGGACTCGTCAAAGAATTGATTGATAAAAATAAGTACGCCAATATTTTATTTGTCGAACCAATGGGCTATCTGGACATGTTATTTTTTACCAAAAATGCCATTAAAGTGGTGACGGATTCCGGCGGGTTGCAAAAAGAGGCTTACATATTAGATACCCCTTGTGTTACGGTGAGAGACCAAACCGAATGGGTTGAGACTTTAAAGGGAAACCACAATATTTTAGCAAAGCCAGATTCTGATGATATTTTGCAGAAAGTAAATCATACAGTAATTGATTTAGACAATAAAACGAATTATTACGGCATTGGCGATGCTGCGGATAAGATTTGTAAAATTTTGGAGGATGTAAACCCATGAACTACGCACTCATCGGCTGTGGCCGCATCGCGACCAATCATATCAAAGCCGTATTAAATAACAACCTGAACCTCGTGGCTGTCTGTGACGTGATCCCCGAGCACATGGAAAGCCTGCTGGCAAAGCACAGCCTTGAAAAAGACACCAACATTGCACGCTATACCGATTATCAGCAGATGATCGAAGCGCATGATCTCGACTTAATCGGCATTGCCACTGAAAGCGGCCTGCACGAGGAGATCGCCCTGTACTGCATCCGCCACGGCATTCACGTGATCATCGAAAAGCCTATGGCCATGAGCATTGCCGGGGCTGACGCCATCATTAAAGCGGCTGAAGAAAACAATGTAAAAGTATCCGCCTGCCATCAGAACCGGTTTAACATCGCTGTCCAGAAAATGCGGGGCGCGGTGGAGGCAGGGCGCTTTGGCCGGATCTCCCACGGGTCCATCCATGTGCGCTGGAACCGGAACCAGGATTATTACACCCAGGCGCCATGGCGCGGCACCTGGGCCCAGGACGGAGGCTGCCTGATGAACCAGTGCATCCACGGCATCGACCTGCTGCGCTGGATGATGGGGGATGAGATCGACACGGTTTACGGTGTGACCAGGCAACAGTTCCATGATTATCTGGAGGCAGAGGACATCGGCATGGCCGTGGTCCAGTTTAAAAATGGCGCCGTGGCCACCGTCGAGGGCACCACCAACGTTTACCCCCAGAATTTGGAAGAGACCCTGTATCTTTTTGGGGAAAAGGGCACCGTGAAGCTTGGCGGCAAGTCCACCAACGCCATTGACGTCTGGGATCTGGCCGACGCCGATGAACATGAAAGCACTGAAAACAACGGCTTTCATGAAGCGACCAGCAATGTCTACGGCAACGGGCACACCAGCCTGTACCGGGATGTGATCGAAGCCATCGAGCAGGACCGGGCGCCTTATGTGGATGCCCAGGCCGGCAAAAACGCCCTGGAGCTGGTGCTTGCCATCTACCAGTCCGCGGCAGAGGGCAAGCCTGTGAAGCTGCCTTTGGATGCCTGCGCCAGCACCGACTTTACAGGAAGGTTTGAACGCTGATGGCCGATTATTTCGTACATGAAAGCAGTTACATCGATGATGAGGTCACCATTGGCAAGGGGACGAAAATCTGGCATTTCTGCCACATCCAAAGCGGCGCCGTCATCGGAAAGAACTGCTCCTTTGGCCAGAACGTCAATGTGGCGAACCATGTAAAAATCGGCGATGGCGTCAAGGTGCAGAACAATGTGTCCATCTACGAGGGCGTGGAGCTGGAAGACGCGGTATTCTGCGGCCCCTCCATGGTGTTTACCAACGACCAGACGCCCCGGGCCGAGTACCCCAAGGGAAGCGCCGGATATAAAAGAACACTTGTCCGAAAAGGTGCCACCATCGGCGCCAACGCCACCATTGTCTGCGGCCACACCATTGGCCGTTATGCCCTCATCGCCGCAGGGGCAGTGGTCACCAGCGATGTGCCGGATCACGCCCTGATGGCAGGCGTGCCGGCAAAACAGATCGGCTGGGTTTGTGAGTGCGGTGCGGTTTTAGACAAAAATTTTATCTGCCCAAAATGTGGATGCAGTTATATACAAAACGAAAACGGATTAAGTGAGAAACAGAGGTAACCCATGCAATTCAGAGACCTGAAAACCCAATACCACCACCTGAAAAAAGACATCAACGCCGCCATCCAAACGGTGCTTGACAACACGAATTTCATTTCCGGCGCCCCCGTCACCGAGCTGGAAGAGCAGCTGGCCGCCTACGTGGGCGTGAAGCACTGCGAGACCTGCGGCAACGGCACCGACGCGTTATCCCTGGTGCTCATGGCCTGGGGCGTCGGCCCGGGTGACGCGGTGTTCGTGCCGGATTTCACCTTTTTTGCCTCCGGCGAGGTCGTTGCCCACCAGGGCGCGGTGCCCGTGTTTGTGGACGTGGACGCGGACACCTTCAACCTGGACCCGACAAGGCTGGAGGAGGCCATTTGCGCAGTGCTCGCAGAAGGCAGGCTTAAGCCAAAAGTGATCATCGCAGTGGATCTTTTTGGCCTGCCGGCCGATTATCCCAGGATACAGGCCATCGCAGACAAATATGGCCTCAAGGTGCTGGAGGACGGCGCCCAGGGCTTTGGCGGGGCCATTAACGGCAGACGGGCCTGCAGCTTTGGCGACGCGGCCACCACCTCCTTTTTCCCGGCCAAGCCTTTAGGCTGCTACGGCGACGGCGGCGCTGTCTTTACGGATGATACCGATCTGGCGGCCCTGATCCAGTCCTACAAGATCCACGGAAAGGGCAGCTTTAAGTACGACAACGTGCGCATTGGGGTCAACTCCCGGCTGGACACCCTTCAGGCCGCCATCCTTCAGGTCAAGCTCAGAGCCTTTGCCGATACGGAGCTGGAGGCGGTGAACGCTGTGGCGGCACAGTACACCGAGGCCTTGGGCGGCAGGGTCAAAACTCCGGCTGTTCCAGAAGGTTTTTCATCCAGCTGGGCCCAGTACACCATCACACTGCCAGAGGTGGACCAGCGGGACGCCTTACAGGCAGCGCTAAAAGCCCAGGGGATTCCAACCATGGTCTATTATCCCAAGCCCATGCACGAGCAGACCGCTTTCAAGGACATCCCTTTTATGAAAGGCAGCTGTCCGGTGACAGAGCGGCTCTGCGGGCGGGTGCTGGCCCTGCCCATGCACCCTTACCTGACAGAAGAAAGTGCAGGCACAGTTGTTTCCCAAATAAAAAAATCATTGTAATCCCCACAACTTAACATGGTTTCCGGGACACATCCCAATCAACCGGTACGCGAAGCGTAAAAGCTTCGCGTGCCGGTTTTTTTATTACTTTAAATCAGCGGCAAGGAGGATTTTATGTCGAAGTGCGCAGAGCCTGGCACGTTTGAGCTGGAGGTTTTGATTGAGGAGAATGAGGATTTTGGCACAGCTTTTGAGAAAACGAGGAGCAGGGTTTTAAAGGCGCTGCTCGCAGAGATTAAGGAACGGTTTGGATACTCGCCGGAGGTCTGCAAGACCAGGCTCTTGGAGGAATTTTTTTGTGAGAACACCATTGACTGGGCATCGGATGTGCTGGGAGCAAAAAAGTCTGGGCTGGATTGGAAACGTCCTCATGCGTCTGGAGAGACTGATGAGCTCGAAAAATGCGGGCAGCAGCTGAATAAAAACGGGTTTGCCATCCGTGTGCTCATCGACCTCATGGATCACATCCGTATCTTTCTGGTGCCGGTGCTGCTGTGTCCGGACTGTCAGGAGCGGCGGGCCCTGGACGAGGCCTTTAACGCCCAGTACTGCCACCGGATTCTGCCGGAGGAGATGGTCAAGGGGTGTCAGTATGAGTCGGAGGTCTATGAAGCCCTGATCTGCGAGGGCTTTAATAAAAAATACCGAGAGGTGGAGGTCTATTTCAGCGAGGAGCGGGCAGTGGCCGTCAAACGGGATTTCAGGAAAATGTCCGGCCACGCCGAGGCCAGGCTGTCCGGGCCTTTATCGGAGCGGGTGATCCCATTGGATATCCGTCTTTGGCTGCGCAGAGGTGAGAAGCCCAGCCGGAAGGACCGTTTGTTAATAAGGCTCGAGCGTATGGTGGTCTGGGTAAGGGAGCTGGTGCGGCGCCCAGGCGAGGCAGAGCCGGTCAAAAACTGGTACAGCCGGCTGCGCCGGTTATGCTCGGATGAAAACGGAGACCCTTGCTGGTAAAATTTGATCCCAATAAAATCAAATCCAACGCAAAGTAGATGGTTTCAGGGTTAAAACGGGAATATAATAATCCCAACGTCAGCGTTAACAACCGCGGCGTTAATAATCAATGAGGAGGTACTGATTTGATGAAAGAACAATCGGTACAAAAGGGTTTTTCCAAAAAATCGACAGGGGAGGCTCTGGTTTCCTGCGGCCAAAATCAGAAAACGGTGCAAAAGGTAAGCCGGGAGCAGTGCATGTGCCCGAAATGCTTTTACAGAGACATGGGTGAGGACGGGGGCTGCCTGTTCACCGCCACCCTCGAGAACCATGAGGGCCTGTGCATGAACTACCGGGGCGATACGGGCTGCTTTCCCTGGGCGCTGCACTACAGCGATGTGGATGAAGACAATGTGAAGGAACGGCTTTTTATCTGGCGCCACAAAGAGATCGGTGAGCTTGAGTGTATCCTGAAAGGTAAGAACCAGGCGCTTTTCAGCTGTGAAGGGCTGGCGGCGTTGATGGGGATTAAGTTCTTCGGCTTCCTGAAACGCTATTTTAAGCTGCTGAAGCCTGTGCGGCTCCAGATACCCGATGACACCTGCGTCGAGGGCTGTCGCGATGTTTTTTTTCTGGACTATCTGGGGCTGGAGCGCGCCCTGCTGCTGGAGACAGCCGTGGACCCGCGGCTGCGCTGGAAGCTCAGTGAGGAGCTGATGTTCGTCGGCGTCAATATCGAAAGGCTGCTCGAGGGAAATCAGGCCCTGCGGGTCGGCGTCGATGTGAAACTGGATTATGAATGGTAGGCCCTGTGATGAAAAAAGATTATTTACTCAAGCGCGTCTTTAAATTTGACGGCGTTACCAATCTGCGCACACTGGTGATTGAATGGCCGGTTTACGACAAGCTGGGCGAGGCCATCCACGATGCCTTCGGAAACCCTGTCACCCGGCGGGATGTGGGCTTTGTGGGCAAGGACGCGGCGGATATTCTGGAGTACCGCAACGCCTCCCACGCCATCATGCGCCACGTGGCCCCCGGCGACCGTACGAAACGGACGGTCGTCGATGGCGCCGGGCGCAGCCAGAGAATGTGGGTCATCAATGAGCCGGGCCTTTACGGGCTCATCTTTGGCAGCAAAATGGAGGATGCCAGACGTCTGGGCGATTTTGTGAAGCGGGTGGTGCTGCCCTCCATCCAGCGATACGGGGCCTATATGGAGCCCGAAGTGCTGGCGCAGGCCGAGACCGACGACGCGGCCAGAGACGCGCTGTTTGAGGCGCTGAGAAAGGAGAAAGCCAACAGCCGCGCCCTGCTGGACGAGCTGACCGAGGCCCAGCCCAAAATCGAATTTTACGACACCATCGGCGGCGCTGAGAATGCCAGCTCCATGGGCGACACGGCCAAGATGCTGGCCAATGCGGGCTTTTTAAACGAGGATAATGACTGTCCCCTTGGCCGGAACAACCTGTACCGCCTGCTGCGCCGCTGGGGCTACCTCTGCTCCCAGCCCAGCAGCTTTAACACACCCTATGCCTGGTGCATGGACAGAGGCTGGTTTAAGGTAAAGGAGAAGCGCCGCATCCTGGGCGGGGTTTCGGTGCTCGAGACCATGGTACTGGTGACCGGCAGCGGCCAGGCCGAGCTTTTAAGGCTTTTCCACGAAAAGGCCCGTCTGGGAGAGGTGGCTGTCCATCCCTGCAGGTACCAGGCGCCGGCCCAGACCGGGCAGGTGTGATTGAATTACCTGACCGAGCTTCTGGCCTTTTACCACTGGCTTTCGGCCCATCCCATGCCCGGGCTGCTTCAGGCCTACTGGCATCTGCTCATGTATTTTAACAACAAGAGCGCCCTGCCCGATGTGTCCGGCGTCTGGCACTGGCCTGTAGCCTTCAAAGCGCCCAACTCCGTCATCATGGCCCGTCTTGGCCTTGATGACCGGCGCAAGGTCATGCGACAGAGAAGCAAGCTCATTGAGGCCGGACGGGTGACCTATGAAAAGGACACCGGCAACCGGGCAGGCTGGTACCGCATGGTCCCCTTTGACAAGGGCCTTGCAAAAGGGTGGGCACAGCTCGAGAAACAAAAGCAGCCGACACAGGTGTGGACACAAACCAGTACCCAGAACGGACACACAGACGGACTGTTTATAAACAATGCTTTAAACAATAAGCATGCGTCTCTATACAGTAGTATTCCTGACGGCGGCGTGGCCCCCAGTCCGGAGGCAGCCATGGAAGCCATGAAGCGCAATGTGAACAGCGTATTTGGAACCGATATTTTTAAGCTTTACGAGGAATGAGGTGAGAGAATGAACCGATATGGCAGGGGCAGGCCGGTGGTAAAAACGCACCGCCCCTATTACGCCCGCGCAGACTGCCGGGCAGGGCTGACGCTCTGGGCCCGAGACCCGGAGGATGCGGAGAACCAGTTTCAGGAATTTGCGGCCCAGGTGGAGGACCGCTTTCCGGAAATTGTTCTGGAGCTGCGAGAGCTCCGGGAGGAAGATGTTTTATTTTGAGAGGGGGCTTTGTTTGCAGAAAAATAAAAAGACAGTGGATTACACCGCTTTGGACGCTTTGGTTAAACGCGGTCAGCGGGGTGACAAGACAGCCATGGAAGCGCTGCTGATGGCTTTTAAACCCATGCTCTGGTCAGTGGTCGGCCGCTATGTCTACAACCGGGAGGAGCTCGAGGACGCGTACCAGGAGGCCTGCGCGGTGTTTATCGAGGGGGTTCGGGATTTTGCCCTGGACGCCA
>CAUEUD010000166.1 GCA_959020865.1 Eubacterium limosum
GTATAAGTGTAAGGCAAAACGCCAGACACAAAAAACATTTCAGGAGGTAAGAAAATGGCAACCATTGAAAAAAACATTGAATCCGTTGGCATGAAAGTCACCGTGAACCACGGCGAAAGAGAAGGGAAGATCGTCAAGTCCTCAAAAACCTATGGCGACGTCGATCCAGCAGTCACCGACGAAGCCTTTATAGGCACAGCCAAAGCAATCACCGGTATGCAGGAACCCATTCGGGAAAAGCAGGTAAAGGTGACTGCGGAAGAATTTATCGAAGTAGCGTAGTGGAAAAGCAGCGATTTAAGCCAGAACCACAAAATTTAAATTTAGAAGGAGACTAAAAAATGCCAACAACCAACAAAGATTTAACCATCTATTTCCAGCGGACAGACGGGAAGGAATTCAAAATCACCATTCCCGATTACAAGGAGGGCATCACCGATGCCGAGATCAAGGCCGGGGCCCAGGCCATTGTGGACCAGGGCGCCTTTCTGCCCGACGGATTTGGGCTGGTCAAGGTGACCGGGGCCGTGAAGGTCGACACCACCAAAACCGACGTGGTCATTGAGGAAGCAGCATAAAAGAAGGGGCGAAAGCCCTTTTTTTAATAGCGAAAGGGACAAACTAGAGAAGAAATCCAGAAAAGAAAGGAAAATCGAATGAACACATATAAAAAAGGTGTGACTTTCACACTGATAGCTGCCTGCGCATTGACCGCCCTGGTCTTTTTGGGGCGGCTGGACAGGGAGGCAGCCCCGCCCGCACCCACAGCAGAGCGGGCAGTGGAGCAGACCCTAAAGGCGCCGCCCGCTGAGCCGGAAATCCCGGCCGGAGCGACAGAAGAACCAAAAGCGCCAGAACCCGAAGAAAGAGAACCCCTCATGGCATCCCCCCATTTTGCCATGGAAGAATACCGGTGCGACTGTACAGGCTACTGTGATGGCTGGCCCTGCGCCATGCGACCCGAGCTTTTGGAGAAGATTGAGGCGCTGCGGTGCAGTTATGAACGGCCAATCATCATCACCTCCGGGGTGCGGTGTGAGGCGCGCAACGAGGAGGTGGGGGGCGTCAGCTGGTCCTTCCACAAGCGGGGCTGCGCGGCGGATCTCTACTGCCCGGGGATCGGGGTTGGGGATCTGGCCCAGACTGCCAAAGAACTGGGCCTGAACGTGCTGCCCTATTACGGCAGCGGGTATATTCATGTGGAGATCATTCCCTGAGGTCAGAGCGTCCGGTTTGTTAAAAAATGTCTGAAAAAGCTCAAGATTTTTCTATTTTTTGCTGTTTTTTAAAACATATTGGATGCAAAATATTTGGCGTTTTTTTAAATTGCGGTTTGTAAAACGTTGACAATGGCTTTAGTAGGGAGGGTGTCATATGATTTTGCGTGTAATGGGTTTATGCAATAAAAAAGGTCTGTCAAAAGAATAAGCAGTCTGTTTTTATAAAATAATTGTGATTTTATAAGATATTTTAGGTATGATGAAAATCAGACTTTCCTTGAAAATATTGAAGGAACTGGCACGAAAATTGCATTGGTATAATGTCAGGAAATTTAGTTTGTTTTAGGCAGAAAAGGCTTGTTTAAAACAGGGAAAGGAAAGTATAATGAATGTAGAAAAAAAGCGGTTTAAAAAACCTCCATAAAACATAAACAGGCTATGAAGAAATGGTATGCGACGTTATAGAGACGCAGATTCCGGAGAGCTGGGAATCCGCGGATATTTTTAAAAACTGAATGACAGAAGGAAGGGATTATCATGACTGAAAGACGCAGAGAGCTTATTTATGTCTGCTGCCTGACAGGCTTTATCACGATTACCTTTGCTTTTGGAAGATATATTTTTTCGATGATTACCCCGGATATTGTGAAAGAGCTGGGGATTGACTATGAATTTGTAGGCCGGATTAACGCCTTTCATCAGGGCGCCTATCTGTTGTTTTCACTGCTTGGCGGGCTGTTCTGCAGCGTGGTCAGCGTCAGGCATTTGATTGGAGGCTCGGTAGTGCTCTGCGGCGTCAGCGTCACACTGCTGGCGTTTGTGAATAACCCATGGGTACTGCTCTGTATTGTTACCCTCCAGGGGATTTTTGCCGCTACCTCCTGGATACCCATGGTGGCCTTTGTGGCAGAAAATATCCAGGAGAAGAACCGGGGAAAGAGCCTGGGGATTATCTCAAGCGGAACCTCCTTTGGCTTGATTTTAAACGGTGTGCTTATTCCGTGGCTCCTTAAATACGGTACATGGCACACAGTGTGGCTGGTCTTTGGGATGATCAGTCTTATTCTGGGGGCCGTAGGAATTTATGCAGTTACAGCGCTCGGGAAAAAGAGCCCAGAGGGTCCTGGGCTGGCGGAGTCAGGGCATGAGCCCGGACCGGTTGCGCAGGGAGGACAGCCCGCCGGCAGTGTCTGGCGGCATTACTTACTGCTGGTGGCTCTGCTTGTGGTTTCGGGTCTTTATCTGATCCCCTTTCAAAGCTACATTGTTCCCCTTATGCAGGAGGATCTGGGGCTCAGTGAGCAGGTTTCAGGACTTTGCTGGAGCCTGTTTGGCTTTATCGGTATTTTCAGCGGGCTTATGGCCGGTATGCTGGCGGACCGCACCTCGGCTAAAACAGCCATGATCATAACCTACGGGATATCGGTGCTGTCCATTGCCTCAGTGGTCTTTTTAGACGGCGCGGCTGCCGCGCTTTTGGCCTGCGCTATTTTTGGGCTGACCTACAATGGTATTTTTGGGCTGCATCCTACCTATGTTTCAAGAATTTTGCCTCCGGATAAAACAGCCCGCCTGTTCGGGCTATTAAACCTTTCGCTGGGGCTGGGCTCCATGATCGGCAATTATGCGGGCGGCGCAATTAAAAAGACAACAGGCAGCTTTACTCTGGCCTATCAGCTCATGCTGGTAATGGCAGTTTTAGCCGTGGTAATCTGCTTGATGATAAAAAGTGATCGCGAGAAAGGCGGAAAACAAAATGGAAAAAATCGTATTTAACCCCATGGAAATTTTTTATGACATCGAGGCCTTTGCAGAAGATAAACACATTGATCCCCAATCACAGGTTTACAGTGAGCTTCTTCGATGGGCAGCAGCGGCCGAAAAGCTTGTAAGGCCCAGGGCCATCATTAAATGGTGTGCTGTAAAGGCCCTTGGCGATGACCGGGTGCAGGTTGCGCATAAAATTTTTGAAAGCCGTCTGCTGGCGGAAAAGCTAGAAGGAATCGAACGGGTTTTTGCCACAGTGGTAACTGCTGGCGACGAACTGGACGCCCTACAGGAGCCTTCAGATGAGGTGCGCAATCTGTTGAAATATGCCGCGCTCAGAGAGGCCCGCGCGGCGGTGGACCGCTATTTAAAAGAGCATTTTGCCTTTGACCATATGGGACGCTTGAATCCGGGTTCACTGCCAGACTGGCCGATCGCCAACAATCCCGCGCTTTTTGAGATCATCGGCGACGTGACAGAGACTATCGGGGTCCGGCTGACAGAAAAAAACTATATGGAGCCGGGATACTCGGTGTCGGAGCTGCTTTTTTCAAGCGATGCGGATTATGATAATTGTAGTCTGTGCAAGAAATATGACTGCATCGGTCGCAAGGTCCCCTTTGATCCAGAGGCCTATGAACGGATATTTGGATAAAATGGAGGTAAATAATGAAAGGCGAAGAAACAGGAACACGTGACTTAAAGGAAGCCCTTCATGCCTATGAAAAAGAGCTTTTACTGGATGTGCTGGCCGAGAACTGCTACAATATTTCCAAAAGCGCCAGGATTTTGGGGATATCCAGACAAAACCTGCAGCATAAAATAAAGCTCTATCACATAGCCGTAGAGCACCGAACAGCAGGCAGCAGCCATGGCTGAGAACCATTGGGAATACACGTATAATAAAAAATCACAGAGCAGCGGCCCTGTGATTTTTTATCTGTAAAAGCAGTTCTCAGTCGACCTGATAGACATCTTCTTTTGGCAGAACGATGACGCCAGAGTTCTTGAGCACCTCGATGGCTTTTTCCTGGTCGTTTGTTTTCATGATAACCAGGGGCATGGCGCTCTGATTGCGCATGACAAAGGAATAGACGTATTCCACATTGATGTCGTTATCGGATAAAGTGTCAAAAATGCGGTACATGGCGCCGATACGGTCTTCGGGCTCAACCGCCAGCACATCGGTCATTTTGGCCACGTGACCGGCCTCCTTCAGCAGCTCAGCGGCTTTGTAGGGTTCGTTGACGACCAGGCGCAGTATGCCGAATTCCGAGCTGTCAAAAACCGAGATCGCCCGGATATCAATTCCGGCGTCACAGATCACCTTTGTGATGCTGGCAAGATGTCCTTTTTTGTTTTCGATAAAAATGGATAATTGTTTGATTAACATATCGGGCCTCCTTATTTTTCATTGCGAAGGTCAAGGACACGCTGGGCCTTTCCTTCGGAACGTTTTAAGCTCTTTGGTTCAACGAGGTGGATGGTCGGGTGAATCCCCAGGATGGTATGAAGCTTGGTCTTGATTTCGGCATAGAGCGCGTCCAGCTTGGTGACAGAATCCAGCAGATCGTGGTCGATTACCTCCACATCAATCTCGATTTTATCCAGATACCCCTTCTTGCTGACGGTAATCAGATAGTTGGAGCCAATGCCGTCAATACTCAGCAGCACTTCCTCGATCTGGGACGGGAAGACATTGACACCGCTGATGATGAGCATATCATCGGTACGGCCTTCAATCTTGGCCATGCGGGCAGTGGTACGGCCACAGGCACAGGGGGAATAATCGAGATGGGTGATATCCTTTGTGCGGTAACGGATCAGCGGCAGTGCCTGCTTGGTGATAGGCGTGATGACCAGCTCGCCGGTTTCGCCTTCTGGCAGAACCTCCAAGGTCACAGGGTCAATGATTTCTGCGATAAAGTGATCCTCATTGATGTGCATGCCAGTGAGCGCCTGGCATTCGCCGGAAACACCAGGGCCGATGAGCTCGCTCATCCCGTAGTTTTCAGTGGCAAACAGGCCAAAGGCCTCGTTGATCTTGGCGCGCATGGCCTCGGTGGAGCCTTCACCGCCAAAACAGCCGACCCGCAGGTTTAAATCCGTCGCCGGGTCCAGGCCCATATCCTGAGCCACCTCAGCCAGGCGCAGCGCGTAGGAAGGCGTGCCGATGAGTACAGTGGCGCCAAAATCCTTCATGATTTTTATCTGCTTCTGGGTATTGCCGCTGGACATGGGCACAACGCCGGCCCCAACCTTTTCAAGGCCCTGGTGCAGGCCAAAAGCGCCCGTGAACAGGCCGTAGCCAAAGGATACATGCGCAGTATCCCGTTTGGTAACGCCACCCATGGTAACCAGACGGGCAATACACTCGGCCCAGGTTTCAAGATCCTTCCTGGTGTAGCCTACAACAGTGGGGTTGCCGGTGGTGCCGGAGGACGCATGGTAGCGCACGATTTTTTCCTTCGGCACTGCGAACAGGCCGAAGGGATAGTTCATCCGAAGATCCTCCTTGGTGGTAAAAGGCAGAAAACGCAGGTCCTCCAGAGAACGGATATCATCGGGCTTGATTTTATTGGCCTTAAACAGGTTTCTGTAGTAAGGCACATTTTTATAGACGTGCTTGAGTGTTTTTTTCAGACGTTTGAATTGAATTTCGCGAATTTCTTCGCGGGGCAGGGTTTCTTTTAATGACCAAATCATATTTACTCCTTATGATAAACGCGATTGAATGCGGATTACTTACCTGGACGCCAGGAACTTTTAAGCGGCACGACCTGATTAAAGACCGGATTTCCCTCGGTTGAATATTTAGGGTCAACGGAGAAATAACCCTGGCGGACAAACTGGAACTTGTCATAGGGGCTGGCTTCCAGCACACGCGGTTCTACCCAGGCGGTGATCTTTTTCAGTGAGTCCGGGTTAATTTTATCAAGGAAGGTGTCAGCGTCAAAGCCTTCTTCATCCTTAAGCAGCGGGTTTAGCATATGAACCTCAACCTGTTTTCCTTCGGAGGCTGATACCCAGTGGATGGTTCCCTTGACTTTGCGGCCTGTAAAACCGGAGCCGGATTTTGTTTCTGGGTCATAGGTACATTTAAGCTCGATGACCTCGCCGTTTTCATCCTTGATAACCTCGTTGCAGGTAATGAAATAGGCGCCTCTCAGGCGGACTTCATTGCCAGGGAAGAGACGGAAGTATTTTTTAACCGGAACTTCCATAAAGTCTGATTTTTCAACATAGATTTCACGTCCAAAAGGCATTTTGTGCATGCCCATTTCCGGTACATCCAGATTTGTCTCAATTTCAAGCCACTCGATCTGATCCTCAGGATAATTGGTAATGGTAACCTTGAGCGGATCGAGTACAGCATTGACACGCGGGGCTTTCAGCTTTAAGTCGTCGCGGATAAAATGCTCCAGCATGGCGATGTCTACAGTGGAGTTTGCCTTGGCGACGCCGATCTCCTCACAGAAAGCCTGAATAGCCTCCGGTGTATAGCCACGGCGGCGCATACCGGAGATAGTCGCCAGTCTCGGGTCATCCCAGCCATCCACAATGCCTTCATCGACCAGTCTTTTCAGGTAGCGTTTGCCCATAATGGTACCGGACAGGTTCAGCTTTGCAAATTCGATCTGGCGGGGGTGCTCGGCCTTAAAGTCGTCCAGGTTGGCCAGAACCCAGTCGTAGAAGGGACGGTGGTCTTCAAATTCCAGGGTACAGAGGGAATGGGTGATGCCTTCGATGGCGTCCTCCACCGGATGGGCAAAATCGTACATGGGGTAGATGTACCAGTCTTCGTCGGTATTGGGGTGCTTGGTGTGCAGGATACGGTAAATGACTGGATCGCGCATGTTCATATTCGGGCTGGCCATGTCGATTTTAGCCCGGAGTACTTTAACGCCCTCGTCAAATTCGCCGGCTTTCATTTTTTCAAAAAGTTCAAGGTTTTCGGATACAGAGCGGTTGCGGTAGGGGCTTTCCTTACCGGGCTCCTTGAGTGTGCCGCGGTATTCACGAATCTGGTCTGCGTTTAAGTCATCTACAAAGGCCAGGCCCTTTTTAATGAGCTCTACGGCGTATTCCGCCATTTTTGAAAAATAGCTGGACGCAAAGTAGAGGCGGTCTTCCCAGTCAATGCCCAGCCAGGATAAATCCTCTTTGATCGAGTTGACATATTCAATGTCTTCCTTGACAGGGTTGGTGTCGTCAAAACGCAGGTTGAACTTTCCGTTGTATTTTTTGGCAATGCGGTAGTTCAGCAAAGAGGCCTTGGCGTGGCCAATATGTAAATAGCCATTGGGTTCGGGTGGAAAACGGGTGTGTACGCGCTCGTCGGTATACACATGGTTTTTGTTATCCTCATCAATGGCGTTGATAATAAAATTGGTTTTTTCGTTTGTCTCCATCTATTCTCTCCTGTTGTGATCCTTAATTTTTATACTTCCTAAAATAATATCATAAAATTGTGCAAAAGCCTATAGTTAAGATGGGATATTGTGGGAGAAATTGCGGTGGATCTCCATAATTTCGAAAAACGTAAAATATAGAATTTTTAAAATTTAGTCTTGACAAACGAAATTAAACGAAATATAATTTGAGCATACTCAAATTTAATCACGCTCAAATAATTGGAAGGAGTAAAAAAGTGTGTTGCATAAGAGGAGCAGAGGTTAATGCAGTAAATCAAGTATTAAGGAGAGAGTGTTATGTCAGTGGAAATGTCACAGTCAAAGAAAACGTTGGCAGTCATTGCCATTATGGCCACAGCCATTGCCGTTATGGCGGATCTGGCCATTAATCCTGTAATTGGTCTGTTATATCAGGCCTATCCGGATTCAATGGGGTATATTAATTATTTTATTTCGGGACCAATGTTAATTGTTGTCATTGCGTCTTTATTAACCGGCGTGGTTCTGAAAAAGGTTAACAAGCGGGCCGTTATGATTGCGGGCGGCGTTGTTTTTGCCGTTGGGGCGATCTTAGGCGTTTTAGTCGATGATTTTTTATACATGTGTATCATGCGTACTCTGGTGGGGATTGGTTCAGGTGTTGTCAATGTGGTGGCTGTCGCCCTGATCGCGGATCTCTATGAGGACGAGACGAAAAGGGCTAAAATTACAGGCTATTATAATGCGGCCCTGAGTCTCGTAGGGGTTATCTTCAGCTATGTGGCCGGTATTCTGGCAGCCAGCGGTGTCTGGCAAAATGTCTTTAAGATTTACTGGTCAGCGGTGCCAATGGTAATTTTGCTGATCGTGTTTATTCCCAGTATCCGTCCAGAGAGCCAGGCCGCGCAGCAGTCCGGCGGCAAGGCTGAAAAGGAATCCCTGGGCTGGCGGTTTTGGTGGATGAGCTTTGGATGGTTTGTGATGAATGTGGTATTGGGGGGGACGGTCCTCTATTATCTGTCCTCCTACATTATGGAAAATGGTATTGGCGGGACCGAGCTGGCAGGAATTTCGGCCTCAGTTAAATCCCTGGCCGGGTTTGTGCTCTGCCTGGGTTTTGGCTTTGTTTACAGCAAGCTCAAACGGCAGACCATTACCCTCTGTTATCTTGTAGCCGCGCTGTCCCTGTTTATTCTGATTCTTTTCCCATCAGTGGCAACGGTTCTGGTTGT
>CAUEUD010000167.1 GCA_959020865.1 Eubacterium limosum
AAAAAGGCTATAATTAAGCATATCTTAATTAGAAGCAGGTGATCATTTTGTTTATTTCAGATTTACATATACATTCCCGTTACTCAAGAGCCACCAGCAAAGAGTGTACACCAGAGCATCTGGATCTCTGGTCTAGAAGAAAGGGTATTGATATTCTTGGAACCGGTGATTTTACTCACCCGGCGTGGCGCGAAGAACTAAAGGAAAAACTTGAGCCTGCCGAATCAGGCCTCTATATCTTAAAAAAAGATTTCCGCTTAAAGAACGATACCGCAGGTGTCAAAACCGACCCGCGTTTTGTCATCACCGGCGAGATCAGCTCAATCTACAAAAAGAATGGTAAGGTGCGCAAGGTACACAGTGTTATTCTGCTACCAAGTCTTGAATCCGCCGAGCTCTTCGCCAAAAAGCTGGAGGCTATCGGCAATATTCACTCCGACGGACGGCCCATACTAGGGCTTGACTGCCACGACCTTTTGGAGATCATGCTCGAAACCTGCCCGGATGCCATCTATATTCCCGCTCATATCTGGACGCCGCATTTTTCCCTTTTCGGGGCTTTCTCAGGTTTCGATACCATCGAAGAATGCTTTGAGGACCTCACGCCCCATATCCGCGCGCTGGAAACCGGCTTATCCTCTGACCCTCCCATGAACTGGCGTCTTTCGGCCCTCGACGGCTATCAGCTCATCTCAAATTCTGACGCTCATTCCCCCGCCAAGCTGGGGCGTGAAGCCAATTTAATGGACATTGAGCTCAGCTATGAAGGGCTCTCCGGCGCAATCCAGGAAGGTAAAGGACTGGCAGGGACCATCGAGTTCTTTCCCGAAGAAGGAAAGTATCACTATGACGGACACCGGAAATGCCATTTGTGCTTAAGCCCAAAGGAGGCAGAACCGTACAATGGGAAATGCCCGGTCTGCGGCCGAAAGCTAACCATCGGTGTCTCCCACCGCGTCGAGCAGCTCGCGGACCGGGAGGATGGCTATCTGCTTAAAAATGCCCGCCCCTACGAAAGCCTTGTGCCCCTGCCGGAAGTCATCGCCGCCTCCACAGGACGCTCAGCAGCCAGTGTGAAAGTGCAAAAAGATTACATGGAAATGCTGCAAAAGCTGGGGCCGGAGTTTTCGATTCTTCGCGAGACACCCGTCGAGGACATCAAAAAAGCAGCGGGCTTTCTCATCTCAGAGGGTATTAACCGTCTGAGAAAGGGTGAGGTCGAGCGAATCCCCGGTTACGACGGTGAATACGGCAAGGTCAAACTTATTGACGATTCTGAGCTGAACGCCCTTGACGGCCAGGTCAGCCTCTTTGCGTCTTCAGAACTGGCGCAGATGCCCCGGAAAGAAAAGAGCGCAAAGCAGCTGCCCGCCGCAGGCAAAACCGAAGAACCTGACGCAGGCCAGCCTCCGCATCCCATTGTGACAGAATCGCTCAACGCAGAACAGCAGGAAGCTGTTGTAGCAGCGCGGAGAGCCATCGCCGTCATCGCAGGTCCGGGAACCGGAAAAACCAAAACTCTGGTTTCCCGTATCCTTCATTTGCTCAATGAGCGGCGCGTTAAGCCAACGGAGATCACCGCCGTCACCTTTACAAATAAGGCCGCTGCCGAAATGCGCGAACGGCTTGAAAAGGAGCTGGGAAAACGAGCGGCCAGACAGGTAAACATCGGAACCTTTCACAGCCTTTGCCATAAACTTTTAAAGGAACACCGGGGCGGTTTTACACTGGCTGATGCGTTTGAAACCCTTGAAACCGCCGAGGAAACCATCCGCCATTTTGGCCTGAGTCTTTCCGCAAAGCAGTTTCTGAAAGAAGTTTCCCTTATGAAAACCGGACTTTCAAAAGAATCCGATACCCTCTCAGAAGCCGCCTTTGATTATTACGGCCAGCAGCTCAAGGCTTTATCTGTACTGGATTTTGATGACCTTCTCTCCGAGACGCTGGTGATGCTGGAAGACGAAGATAAAAACAGCATCCGCAAGAATCATTACAGCTTTTTACTGGTCGATGAATTCCAGGACATCAGTCCCATCCAATTTGAACTCATCAAAGCCTGGAACCGCGGTGGCAAAGAGCTTTTCGTCATCGGTGATCCCGACCAGTCCATCTACGGCTTCCGCGGCTCAGACGCCCGATGCTTTGACCGCCTGTCCGCCGATTACCCAGAGCTACAGACCATCCGGCTTGTGCACAATTACCGCTCCACTCCAGAAATTGTCACCTCAGCCTGTCAGGTCATCAATCACAACGAGGGCGCAAAGCGTGAGATACAGCCTTTCCAGTCAAAGGGAACCCCGCTCAAACTGGTGAGCGCTCCCAGCGAGCTGTCAGAGGGAATCTTTATCGCCCGTGAAATCAACCGGCTCATTGGGGGGATCGACATGTTGGACACCGAAACCGCCAATAACCGCCAGGACAGCCAGACAATACGCAGCTTTTCAGATATTGCCGTGCTCTACCGTACGCACAGGCAGGCCGAAATGCTCGAAACCTGCCTGAAAAAAGAGGGCATTCCCTATGTTATTACCGGCAGAGATGATTTTCTTACGGATCGGAATGTCCGTGGAACCGTCTGTTTCTTCAGGACACTCCTCGACCCCGAAGACCATCTTTCCCTCAGAATGTGCCTGAAGCTTCTCTGGGATCTCCCGGAGGAAACCGCTGATATTTTGATTAAAACACCTGATCAGATTGACACCAGCCGCTGCCCCTATGGATATCTGAAGGAAAAGTACCAGTCCAGAACAAAACGCACAAAGCCACAAAAACTTTTAGAAGACTGGGCTGCCGAACTCGGACTGAACGAGAGCAAGGCTTTCACAAAATTTCTGGATATGACCGTCTTTTACAAAACGCTGGCTGAGTTCATGGATACACTGACCTTTGGTGAGGAGGGCGACCTGAAGAGAAGCGCGAACAAAACCTATACCTCAGACGCGGTTACCCTTATGACCCTCCACGGTTCCAAAGGGCTGGAGTTCCCCATTGTATTCCTCTACGGCACCAAAAAAGGCATGATGCCCCTGGAAATCGGCAAGCTGCCATCCGATATTCAGGAGGAACGGCGGCTGTTCTTTGTGGGGATGACCCGGGCAAAAGATGAGCTGATCCTCACCACCTCGTCAGAACCTTCGCCGTTTCTAAGCGAATTGCCAGAGGCTGTGCTGAAACGCCAATCCGCCGGGAAACCCCAGAATCCAAACGAAGGCAAGCAGATCAGCCTGATCGACCTCTTATCCTGAGCGCATGAATAAAACCGGTGAGTACATCCAATTACCTGTATTCACCGGTTTTCTGTTTTATTTTTCCTGCTGAGCAACCTGTTTTCTCTCCTGCTTTCTTGCATAGACAAAACGGATAATGGTTAACAAGGCTCCAACGAACACAACAACCGCCAGCATGATGTAGACCGAGCGCAGGCCGTATAAAAAGACGTCCGGCTGGCCAGGAATATAATTGGTGACCCGGTAGCCCGCCATATCACTCATCCGGCTGTACAGCAGAGATGTACCGGCCGTGATCCCCACCGACATGCCCATATTCCGCACCAGTCCCGCCAGACTGCCTACCAGGCCCAGCTCATCCCTGGAGACACTGCCCATGACCAGAGAGTTGTTGGGAGACTGGAACAAGGCGCTTCCCACCGCGATAACAGCGAGAAAAAGAATGATCACCGCTATGGTGGTATCAATGCCGAGCATTGTCATCAGTGCCAGCCCGATCGTCGTGAAGATAAGGCCGATCATGGTTGGCAGCTCACTGCCGATATGGTCAGACATTGTGCCGCTGATGGGGCCCATGACCGCTGTGATCAGCGGGATAACCGTCATCAAAAGCCCCGCCATTCCAGGGCTGAACTGCCGGGCATCCTGGAGATAAAAGGGCATGATAATATTGTTTGCCCCAATGGCGATAAATGCTGTCAGCATGGTAAAAAGATTCAGGGAAAACATCTTGTTCTTGAAAATGCCGATGGGGACCAGCGGATCTTCCATCCGCTTTTCAACCATGATAAATAACACCAGAAAAACCGCACCAGCGATAATGCCGATGATAATCGGGAGGCTGACGCCATCCTGAAGCAAGGTAAACGAGCCGAACAGCAACAGTATTGAAAGCAGCAGCAAAACCGAGCCCTTCGTGTCCAGACGTCCTGGCTTTGCCGGTTTTTTGTTCGGCAGCGTCCTCAGGCCGATTAAAAAGGAGAGCACCCCAACCGGTATGTTAATCAAAAAAATATAAGTCCACGGGAGCACCGTGAGGATCATCCCGCCAAGGGTCGGGCCGGTCATGCTCCCCAGCGCCACAAAAGTACTGACAAATCCAAGTGCTTTTCCCCGCTCATCGGGCGGGAAAGACTCTGTAATGATTCCCTGATTGTTGGCGAGGGCTGCCGCACTGCCCAGTCCCTGCACTACCCTTGCGCCAATTAAAAGCGGCAGCGTACCAGAAATACTGCACAGCAATGAGCCAATGGTAAAAAGAATGACCCCGATTTGAAAAATCCGAACCTTGCCGATCATATCGCCCAATCGGCCAAAAATCAAAATCGTGGCACAGGTGACCACAAGATAGATACTGGCTACCCATTCGATATCTCCCATGCCCGCATTCAGCTCGCCAGACATGACCGGAAGCGCCACGTTCACAATACTGCCGTCCAACGTCACCATAAAAGTCATAATTAACACAGTGAACAAAATGCTCCACTTACCGTATGTCCTGTCTTTGTTCATTTATCCATCCCTTTTCTGCTAAAATGTGCTTTTAATTCATTCTTTTGGAATCTTTTTTGTTTAATACTATATACCTTTTTGAAACAACATTCTATCATACAAATTCTGAAAATTTTCTGAAAAATTTCAGGGCCACCTGCCATTGAGGTTTTGGGCAGACCGTGTTAAAATAAAGAAAAGAAAAGTATCGCTAAACACTTTCAGGAGGTAACTTTGTGAAAATCAAAGAAAATGACACGGTCCGTCTTAAAGAAATAAATGAACATTTTGAAGCCCTTGAAGCCATTATGTCCAAGCTGTCCCCGGAAACGCTTGACGCACTCAATGCGTTTCATGATGAATCTTTTTCGATTCCATACTGTGTAAAATGGGGCGCAACCGGTATCGCTGAAATACTGGAAGCCGTTAAATCTGAAAATTAACTAACCGGCCAAAGCAAAAATCCCCTGTCTTTTATCGACAGGGGGTTTTTTATAATGACTTTATAAATCTGAGCCCCTCAGCATTAAAGTTTTCACCCAGATGTTGCGTAATATCTGGTTTGTAGCCATGCTTTTTATAAAACCTACAGGCATTTTCATTTTTTTCAAAGGCCCAGATAACCATTTCCTGATAATTCCGTTTTCTTGCCAGCGCTTCTGCAAACGCCAGCAGCTTACTGCCAATCCCCTGCGCCTGAAACGCCGGATCAACATAAATCCGCCAGAGCTCAAATGCATCAGTCTTATCCGCATCTGCGCTTTTGCCGCAGGAGAGTATGCCTTTTACTCCTTTTTCGTCAAACACATAATTTTCCAGCCCGTTTGTCCGGAATTCGTCTTTAATGGCCTCACTGCGTTTGCCGCACCACACTTCACCGAGCTGCACAGGATCCACATAGCCCGCATAAGTGGTTTTCCAGCAATGGTTGACGATTTCCGCTGCACGTTCCGTATCTTTTTCTATAAGCCTGCGGACAGGTCCCTCCTTGATGGTAATCCAATAAATGCACATGGGCTTTCCATCAATATAAGGCTTCTCCTCTTTTAATACACCACCACATTTCAGCATTGTTTTGATTGATCCCATATTATCCGCGTAGCAACCCAGCATCACTGCCTCAAGCCCCAGCTCCTGAGCCGCCTCCAGCGCCAGCGATAAAATCTGCACCGCATAGCTTTTCCCGCGCTCCGAAGGGCAGACAGCATAGCCAATATGTCCCCCGTATTCCGCAAGAAAAGGCTGACCCAGACTGTGACGAAGATCAACAATCCCCACGATCTGCTGATCTTGTTCACGGACTGCCAAAAATGTCGAGGACACCACCCAGTCCTCCCGCACTGTTTGAGACTCTCCATTTCTTCTAATGTTTTCCAGCCACTCCTCATAATCCATCTGATCGAGAAGCGCGCTGCCATTGATGGCTCTTTCACCGGCTTGAAAAAATTCATTTTTGAACGCCAGTATTGCTGTTTTGTTTGCTTTGGTGGGTGGGATGAGGGTTAAGTTTTCCATGAGGTGTCCTTTCTGTTGGGTGAGATTGTGCATAAATACTCAATATAAAAAATATCTTTTTAACACTGGTTTCCTTACTAATTGTGATTCATTCCATGTTTTTTTGTGTCTAGCACATTTTTCCAATAGTTTTCGCGTTCAATAATAGTCTCCATTTTTGTTTTTGTATCAAATATCTCTAAAATTGAATATTGAAAGTTATTAATTAAATAATCTTCTCCTTTATTTTTCATAATCTCAGCAAATTCTTTATTGCCACCGGTTAAATTCCCGATATCTGCATATCCTGACCATCTTTGCCAAATCCCATCTACACTTCCAGAAGCAGAACCAATGTATAAACTGCCATTATTTGTATCTGTTACTACATAAACCCCTTTGACATTTGACAAAGCCTGTTTCCAACTTGGCGAATCGCTATTGATAATACGTTGCATATCTTTATGCTTCAAGCTTACATTTTGATATCCAGGAAAATGACCTAATTTTGTATCAGGCGCCAATTCATAAATCTCTGGATTAAGTTGTGATTGGACAGATTCATACCTTCTGTTATATAAGTTTCTACCTATTGGTTTTTCTGTTTTAATTATTAGCCGTTTCCTGTATTCTTGATAATCATCCATTAATGTTACAGGGGCATTAAAAACTTCTGGCTGAATTTTTTCAACTTTATACATTCCTCCAAAAATAAAGTATTCTGGTCCATATGGGTAATATTGAGCAAAAGCAATTAAGTATTCTGAATAATTAAAATTATTGTTTGGATGCTTTGTTTTCCAGCCATTCATGCTTATCCATTCTGTACTATCTTCGAGTAATAAATCCCATGCCGGCTTTTTGCAGTCCCCGGCATTCATATTAAACTTCACTTTCGTCTTTTTTCATCAGGAACTTTTATAAATCTGTGAACTTAATCATTTATTTCTCCATTTTATGATATTGTCAAGAATAGTTGACACATTTTCTACAAGAATTTTGTAACCTATGCTGCTTTCTTTATGGAATCATAGTATTGTTGGCGTTTCACCATGGGAGGGAGTCCTCCATTCGCTGAACAAATCCTCCGGTTATTCCAATAACTGATGAAGTACCTCTAGATAAGCATTTTGAGTTCATCTGTAGTCATATTCTCTGTGTGATAACGCCCATATAATAATTCAGACTTCATTCTGGCCCACATACTTTCACAACGGGCATTGTCATGGCAACGCCCGCCTGTGCTATTCATGCTTTGTCTGATGTTATATTTACTAATGGCATTGCGGTAAATCTGGCTGGTATACTGGCTTCCCCTGTCACTGTGGATGACTGCACCCTGGAGCGCTGGATAAGCCTTATATGCGTTCTCCAGCGTTTGTACGCATAAAGGCGCCCCCATATTTGTGTCCATTGCCAAGCCGATGACGCTGGAATCAAAGCAGTCAAAGATAGCGGAAACATAAAGCTTGCCATTGCTTGCTTTTATTTCTGTCATGTCCGTCACGCACTTGGTAAGCGGCTGTGCCGATTTGAAGTCCCGTTTCAGGAGATCATCTGATTTACGGGCTTCACGGTCCGCTTTGGTAATCCCATTTGGTTTACGCTTTGGACGGTGTACCAGCCCGATTTCCTCCATGACGCGGTAAACGGTGCGCTCACTTGGAACATCCACACCCTCAGGCTGTTTGAGGATTAATGCCTGATACATGCGGATGCGTCCATAGGCATCATTGCATTCATCCTCTGACCGTATCTCCATCATGGCGTCAGCCAGGGGCTGATATTTCCATGGGCGGTCTTTGTTCGCAAGGTATTTATAAAATCCCTGCCTACTGACACGCAGCATCTTACAATAGAAAGCTGTATTTCCCTTACACTTGCCGTCATTGGTCTTAATCGCTATGAACTTCATTCTTTCGTTTTTGCAGACTTCAGACGGCTCGCAGCGAAAAAAGCGCTGGCTTCCTCCAGAAAGTCATTCTCTTTCTTTAAGCGGCGATTCTCTTTATCCAATTCTTTCACCTGTTGTCTGAGCTTTTGCAGCTCATCATTCAGTGACATAGCACTTTGGGGTGTCTGGGAACCAACACCCAGATCAAGGCTGCCAAGGTGGTTAGCCCTTATCCAGCCGTATAAGGTGTTCTTTGGGATTCCCAGCTCTTTGGCTGCCTTGGATTGACCTATTTCTTTTGCAAGTTTGACTGCCTGCACTTTGTATTCCTGATCGTATTGTCTGTTTTCTGCCATTTTAGATATCTCCTTATTTTCTTGATTATATATCAAATCCTTGAGAATAGGGTGTCTACTTTATTATACAACATCATGGCGTCACCGGCGGTGAAAATATGGTTGTTTTGGATGACG
>CAUEUD010000168.1 GCA_959020865.1 Eubacterium limosum
ACCTTATATTGCTCGGCGTCTTCCAAATTGGTATTTCTTACCTGTTTTTTCTCAAAGGGGTCCGACTGGTATCGGCATTTGAAGCGTCGATTCTTTCGTTGCTGGAACCAATACTTAACCCTGTTTTTGTCTTTTTCTTTGTGGGAGAGGTTCCGAGTTTTTATACAATTTGCGGGTTTGCGGCTATTTTATTTGGGATTATACTGACGCTTATCCCAAATAAAAAGGCAGTTGCGGCAACACAGCTGGGAGAAACCATTGAGATAAAAGACGAAAGAAAAAATTATTAGAATAAAAGTGAAAAAATTCGCAAGAAAAGCTTGCAAATTTTAAAAATAGTAGTATAATAAAATCAATAAGGATTTATACTATAGAATAAGAAAATATTACCGCAAAACATTCCCGTTTTATCCTTAAAACGGGAAAATTTCTTTAAAAAAATTGGATACATTGTGCAAGTGGAAGAAATTGAGGAAGCCTGTTAAATCAGGAAGAAGAAAGTAAGGAGTAATTATGAATCACGAACACCATCATGATCATCACTGTGGCTGCGGCTGTCAGGATGAACCCAAATTCCCAGAATTAGATGCAGTTCTGGACGCGTACGCCGATGTAGCAGGAAGCCTGATTACCATCCTGCAGAAGGCTCAGGAAACCTACGGCTATCTGTCTCCGGACTTAATGTTGTATATTTCTCGTGAAACAGATATTCCAGTAGCGAAAATATACGGTGTTGCAACTTTTTATGCTCAATTCCGTATGAATCCTGTCGGTAAACATTTGATCATGCTCTGCCAGGGAACAGCATGCCATGTTAATGGGTCTTCGATGATTGAGGAAGCTGTTGTAGAGCATCTTGGTATCAAGGAGGGGGAAACCACTGAGGATGGTCTTTTCACTTTAGAGAATGTCGCATGCCTGGGCTGCTGCTCTTTATCGCCGGTTATGATGATCGACGGAGAAACCTACGGGCAGCTCACAAAGGATAAGGTGGTCAACATTTTAACAGAACTGAAGGAACAGGAGGCGTAGGCGATGGAAAACTATAAAGTAATCATTGGACAGGGAAGCTGTGGTATCGCTGCTGGCGCCGCAAAGGTAGAAGAAGCTTTTAAAGACCAGATTGCCGCAAAGAATCTGAGCATCGATCTCGAAAAAACCGGTTGTATTGGTACCTGTTACCTGGAACCCATTGTGGATGTGGTTGATCCTTCCGGCAATAAGATTACCTATGTCAATGTAGATACCTCTGATGTCGAACGCATTGTAGATGAACATATCCTTGGTCAGAAAAATATTACAGATCTGGAAATGGCTGCGCAGGATAAGGAAATGATCGCTAAACAAAAGCGCGTGGTGCTCCAGAACTGTGGCGTTATTGATCCAGAACGCATCGAGGATTATCTGGCCGTAGACGGCTATAAAGCGGCTGAAAAAGCTATTAAGGAAATGTCGCCGGAGGACATCATCAACACCGTTAAGGTAGCCGGATTGGCTGGCCGAGGCGGAGCAGGTTTCCCTACATGGTTTAAATGGAACGAAGCCCACAAGGCAAAAGGAGATGTTAAATATTTAGTCTGTAATGCCGATGAAGGGGACCCTGGCGCTTTTATGGACAGGTCTGTCCTCGAAAGTGATCCCCACGCGCTCATCGAAGGCATGATCATTGCCGCTAAGGCTATTGGAGCCGGACAGGGGGTTGTCTATGTCCGTGCTGAGTATCCGCTGGCCATCAAGCGTCTCGAAAATGCTATCGGACAGGCTCGGGAAAAAGGGTATCTGGGCGAAAATATTTTCGGCTCAGCCTTCAGCTTTGATCTGAGAATCAAAGCAGGTGCCGGCGCTTTTGTCTGCGGTGAAGAAACTGCTTTAATCGCTTCACTTGAAGGCGAGCGCGGAATGCCTCGTCTCAAGCCGCCATTTCCGGCACAGAAAGGCTACTGGGCAAAACCAACCAACATTAATAACGTTGAGACCTATGCGAACGTGCCATGGATTTTTAGAAATTCTGGCGAGACCTATGGGCAGCTTGGAAATGAAAACTCCAAGGGTACCAAAGTATTTGCATTAACCGGTAAAATCAAAAAAGGTGGTCTGGTTGAAATTCCAATGGGACTAACCCTCCGCGATGTCATTTATGATATTGGCGGCGGCATAAAAAATGACAAGGCCTTTAAGGCTGTCCAGATGGGTGGGCCATCTGGTGGATGTGTTCCGGCTGAGCTGGTGGATACAGTTATCGACTACCCTTCCATTACCAAAACCGGCGCAATCATGGGCTCCGGCGGGATGGTTGTTATGGATGAAACTACCTGTATGGTTGATATGGCCCGGTTTTTCCTGGATTTTACCCGGAAAGAATCCTGTGGTAAATGTAACTACTGCCGTATTGGGACCATGCGTATGCTGGAAATTCTGACACGCATTACAGAAGGCGAAGGGCGCGACGGTGACATCGAGCTTCTCGAAGAGCTCTGCCTCAAGGTTAAAGAGGGCTCCATGTGCGGACTTGGTCAGACCGCACCGAATCCAGTTCTTACCACATTGCGTTATTTCAGAAACGAGTATGAAGATCATATTTACAAGCATAAATGTACAGCTCACAGCTGTAAGGCCCTGATTACCTACAGCATTGATGAAGAAAAATGCGTTGGCTGTACCCGTTGCGCTAAAAACTGCCCTGTTGAGGCTATATCGGGCGCACCTAAGAAAGTTCATGTTATCGATCAGGAAAAATGTATCAAGTGTGGCAAATGCGCCAGTGTTTGTAAGTTCGATGCGGTAACCGTGGATTAGGAAGGAGTGAGGGACATGAAGAAATTAAGAATCAACATTAATGGAAAAGAAGTAACAGGTTTTGCAGAACAGACCATTTTAGACGTTGCCCGTGAAAACGGCATCGACATCCCGACTCTTTGCTATGACGAACGCACCGAGGTTTATGGTTCCTGCGGGCTGTGCATGGTAGAGATTGAGGGAAATCCAAAGCTATTGAAGGCCTGTGCAACGCCCATCGCGGAGGGTATGGTCATTACAACCAATTCCGACAGAGTACTGGAATCCAGAAAAACAAATCTGGAACTTCTGTTATCCAAGCATATCGGCGATTGTGTGGCACCGTGCCAGCTGGAATGTCCGGGACAGACAGACTGCCAAGGTTACGTTGGGCTTATCGCTAACGGGGAATATGAGGAAGCTATCAAGCTGATCAAGGATCGCCTGCCCTTGCCGGCATCCATCGGACGTGTCTGCCCGCACCCCTGCGAAAAGGCCTGCCGCCGCGGTTTGGTAGACGAGCCAGTTTCGATTTTATGGCTCAAGCGCTTTGCTGCGGATCTGGATATTGACAAGGGAATGTTTATGCCTGAAATCGCACCGGATACGCACAAAAGCATTGGCGTTATCGGTGGCGGCCCTGGCGGCCTGACCGCAGCTTATTTTCTGAGAAAAGCAGGCCATGCGGTCACCATTTACGAAGCCATGCCCAAAGCCGGTGGAATGCTGCGCTATGGGATTCCTGAATACCGCCTGCCTAAAACAGTTCTGGATGAGGAAATCAAGCTGATTGAGGATATGGGCGTCACCATTAAGACAGGGGTGCGTATTGGCGCAGATATGCCTTTTGACAGCCTGAGAAAACAGCATGACGCCATGTATGTTGCTATTGGCGCCTGGACTAGCAGTGGACTGCGCTGTGAAGGCGTTGACGCTGATGGGGTCATTGGCGGGATTGAACTGCTCAGGCAGATTGTCAACAATGAACCGGCAAACCTGGGTGACAAGGTCGCCATTGTCGGCGGCGGGAATACTGCCATGGATGCCTGCAGAAGTGCAGTGCGCTTAGGTGCGAAGGAAGTTTACAATGTGTACCGCCGTACGGTAGCGGAAATGCCTGCTGAACAGGAAGAGATCGAGGAAGCGCAGGAAGAGGGCGTTATCTTCAAGAACCTGTGTAATCCGATTGAAATTATCAAAGATGAAAACGGTCATGTCAAGCAGATGCTGCTACAGAAAATGGAGTTGGGTGAACCGGATGCCAGCGGCCGCCGCCGTCCAGTCCCTATTGAAGGAGAAACTGAACGGATTGATGTGGACACTGTTATTCTGGCCATTGGCCAGGGGATTAACCCGGAAGGTATGGACGGACTTGAACTGACGAAGTTTAATACAGTTGTCGCAGATGAAGAAACCTTTACAACGAACCTTGAAGGCGTCTTTGCAGGTGGTGACTGTGCGAATGACGGAGCTTCTATTGCGATCCGTGCTATCGGAGAAGCTAAAAAGGCAGTCGGTTTTATTAACGAATATCTGCAGGGACGTGAAATCCGTTATCGCAAACCCTATTATGTCACCAGAGATGATATCGACGCAGATTATCTGGAAGGCAAAAAGAAATATAAACGGCCTCCAATGGCGCATCTGGCGCCAGAGGAACGTAAGAATACCTTTGAAGAAATCGTCAAGGGTTATACGCCTGAGCAGGCCAGAGAAGAAGCGTCACGCTGTCTGGAATGCGGCTGTCACGATTACTTTGAATGTAAGCTGGTGGATTACGCCAATCAGTATGATGTAGCCCCAGAACGCTTTAGCGGTGAAAATGAAGAGCTGATTTTTGAAGACGACCACCCGTTTATTGTACGCAATCCCAATAAGTGTATTCTCTGTGGGCGCTGTGTACGCGCCTGTGATGAGGTAGTTGGTGTGACAGCTCTTGGCCTGATGAATCGTGGTTTTGATACTGTCGTAGTACCGGCCCTTGGCGGAAAACTGGCTGATTCCGGCTGTATTTCCTGTGGGACTTGTATCTCTGTATGTCCTACCGGAGCACTGGGAGAGCGGGCGAGAGGCTTCAAAAACGTACCGACTGATACGAAAAAGACACTGACAACCTGTGGATACTGCGGTGCCGGCTGCCAGATGGTAGTTGAAACGATGGGCGACACCATCGTGAAAGCAGTGCCAACAAATATTAGCGCTGCACATAATGAAGGCGTGATGTGTGGACGCGGGCGCTTTGGAACGAACCAGGTTCAGCTGGGTGACCGCCTGACCAAACCGTTAATTCGAAATGTAAAGGGACAGCTGGAGGAAACAGACTGGTATGACGCGTTTGTCGCGATTGCCAAAAAAGCACAGACCATTTCTGCAAGAAACGGAGCGGAAGCTTTAAAAGTTGCTGTTTCACCCAAATATACTACTGAAGAGATTGCCATGGTTAAAAAGCTGGCAGACAGTTTGAGAGCAGAAACCTTCTCCTTCAGCAACACTGTCCACGGCGAAGATGCCGTGCTGCCATGTAGCGGTGAAATCCACAGTATGGATGAAGTCCTTTCAGCAGATGCTATACTGGTGCTGGGATGTCTGCGTATAAACAATCCTGTACTGCGCTATAAGCTCAGCCAGGCATCTAAACGCGGTGCCTCAATCTTCTTCATCAATGCTGCTGAAGATGGGATGAATCGCATCGGGGATGAATTCACAACCGAATATGACGACCTGGATTTCCTGGGCGAAATTACAAAATATGTTCTTGAGAATCGTAAGGCAGCAGATACACCTGATGGTTTAGAAGCTTTGAAAGATTCTCTGACAGCGCTTGAGATCAGCGAAGAATCTGAAATGATCGGGAATGCACTGGTGAACGCAAAACACCCGATGGTGGTTCTTGGCGGCAAATATATCACGGAAGAAGCTTCTGCTCTGGCTGCAGATATTGCGGTTCTCTTAGGAAAGAGTGATGGACCGAGACGCGGCGTTTTCAGAGTGGAACAGAAAAATAACAGCAAGGCACTTGGCCTGTTGGGCGTTACTCAGACACCTGAAGTACTGGACAATGCAAAGGGGATTATGATTTTTGGCGAAGACCCCAACGCAGATTTATCCGGCTATGATTTCATCATGGTTCAGGATACACATCTGACTTTGGCAGCCCAGAAGGCAGACGTTGTTCTTCCGGCGCTGGCGTTTCCTGAAGTTGCAGGAACCTTTATCAATACCGAAGGCAGAATGCAGCGTGTCACACCAGCTGTCTCTCGCACACTGCCCTATACTAACATTGGTATGGTGGTGGAAATCGGAAAAATTCTGGGTGAAAAGTTTGGACCTACCTGTACCGGCCTGATTCGCAGAGAGCTCCAGACAGCGATACCTGAGCTGATGGATGTTGAGATTGGCGGCCAGATACGCGGCGGCAGTTGTGAAGGCTCAGCCCGTCTTGTACCGATGAAAAAGGACGGTTTCCTGTTTGAAGAAATCCCATATACGGACTTCCTGATGAATGAAATCACCGGTGAAATTAAAAAAGTAACACGCAAATAAAAAAGAAGGGCTTCCTGCTTCAGGAAGCTCTTCGTATTTTTTGAGGCCGTTTTTGAGGTCTGCGTCTGTGTTTCGGATCAAGATCCTTTGCAAAGATCAGGCGGAGTGCCATAAGAATCATTATCAGTGTTAAAGGAGCATACACAAGCTTTTCAATGGGATTGTCAGACATGAAGTTGCCAATGATATTCAGCAGATAATAGAGGCTCATGATCCAGAGAATGCTGTCCGCACTTTTTCGTAAGCCCTTTATAGGAAGATAGTTTAGCTTGAGCAGTATGCCGAAGATAAACATCAGAATGAAAAAGATGGCAATCCATTCAGAAATTACGACTGATGCTTTATCAGTGATGGTGGTGTCCCAGATAATGTCGGGAGATACCACTCCAAATAATACCAAAATGTGAATGATCAGTAAAACCAAAAGGGCAATCAGCAAAACATTTCCAATTCCCCGCGAGTTAATCTTAAGTTTCATCAGATACCCCTTTATTATTTGAGAATTCGTGGTTACTCTCTAGTTTAATATAAATAGAGACGAAAAGCAAAAGCTTTTTGAATTTGTGAAAAAAGTCTTTTACTTGATATTATTCCCAATAGAAGATATAATACGCTAAGGAAAGTGAGGAATTAATGGAAAAGAAAAAATATCTGGCATTTTTTTTAGTTGCCGTATCACTTATGCTTCTTTTTACGGGCTGCAACAAGGGAAAATATGGCGAGGATACTAAGACAAAATCTGAAGAAATCACCCGTTCGCTGGTACAGGTCCTGGCTGAGGGAGATTATGCAAAAGCGGCTGACGATTTCCCATATACCACCAGAGCGAAGGAAGAGATGGATGCCCAGAACCTTAAGGCACTCTGGGAGGGACTGTCTGAAGGGAAAGGTGAGTTCAGAGAAATATCTGGCCTTGAGGACGATACCTGGGATAAGGAGCTGAAGATTACAGTGGGGTGTTCCTTTGAAAAAGGAACAGCAGAGCTTGTGGTAGCGTTTGATCGGACGGTAAAGATAAAATCAATTTATCCTGGTTAAGAGTGAAAAAAACGGATATATTGGTTCGAGATATGATTAATTTCCAAACGCAGGGGTATACCTCTTATTAAGATATTCGATGATTTATGAACCGTTAAGGAGAACGATGATGAGAAAAAATGAAGATAACAAAAATATTGCTGTTATTTATTGGAGCAATAGTGAAAATACAGAGATCATGGCCGAAAAAATTTCCAATGGGATTGATGAGACTGGACAGAAAGCAGATCTTTATAACGTAAGCCAGTTTCCGATTGAACGGATTGAGGATTATGATAAAGTCGCCCTTGGATGCCCGTCCATGGATGGAGAAGCTCTTGAAAAGAATACCTTTGAACCTTTTTTTGAGGAAATTGAATCCAAGCTCAAGGGAAAAAAGGTAGCGCTTTTTGGCTCCTATGGATGGGGCAACGGCGAATGGATGCGCGACTGGGAAGACCGGATCGGGCATACTGGAGCACGTCTGTTTGATGAGGGGCTGATGATCAAGGAATTCCCGGATGATGCCGGCCGCCATGCCTGTATTGAGTTTGGGAAGGCCTTTGCGAGCTTTTAATAAAAAAGACAGGGAAATCAATTCCTGTCTTTTTTTATTTCCGTTTCCTGAGCCGGATGGCACTGGCTGGCATGAGAACAGCCGCTGCAGCCGCAACCACAGCCTGTCTGACCGCTTCGAGCCTTTTTTACCTGGTTATAGATAATCAGTGCCATTGGAATAAAAACAATGGCAGCAATAATAAAGGTTGCTAAGTTCATATCGTCACTTCCTTATCGATTGGATTCACAAAAGTAAGCTTTGTTTAACTTACAACTATAGTTTAAACGCTCTAACATATTTTGTCAAGGGGCAGAGAGGGATTTAAGCTAAGGTTGATTTTGACAAGCTGAGAACAGTAAGCTATAATAAACGCAGACGCAATGAATTGTTTGCGGATGCATGGAATTAAAGAGGATATTATGGATAAACTTGAGTCTTCAAGAAATCTGATGAAGTGGCTGTCGGTGACAAATCGTTTTACAGGAATGGCTTTAGATAAGGAATTGGCCGAGATAGGGCTCAACTCAAGTCAGCATTTTTTTGTGATAAAAATCTGCGAGGAGCCTGGGATCACCCAGGATAAGCTGCAGGCCCTGGTTTATTTAAACCCCAGCA
>CAUEUD010000169.1 GCA_959020865.1 Eubacterium limosum
AGGATGTGGGCGCGCTCATAGCTTCGGTAGGTTTTAAGGCTGCTTCCCTTAATCTGTTTCACGGTTCTTTTGGCGGCCCACTGTCTCAGGGTCATTTCTTTGCTCATATGTTTAAAACTCCTTTTTAAAAATTTCCTTTGTCTTTCTGATTACCCGAAAGTCTTGAAGCCTTCTTAGCACATCCAGGCATAAAAAGAACCCTCTGCTGTCTGGGCAGAGGGTTGTCTGGTTGCTCAACGCTGCTTTTCGGGCTCTTTTTTCCGGATCATATCCATGGTTTTCACTGGCTTATCCATTTTCATGGTGTAGATCATTTTGGGGTGCGGGGTCGATTCGATGGGGTTTCCTTTTTCGTCCTGCATTTCACCCACCTGCTGTGTGTAAAACCCTTCCCGGGAGCCTGCTGCCATCACCTCGATGGTTTCTCCGGCGTTTATCTTATTGCGCTGCTGGATAACGGCGATGTGGGTCTCGGGGTCGTAGGACTGGATTACGCCTGCAAAATCGTACAGACGGGTATAGCTGCTGGTACCGTAGTTCTGGTCATCGGCTGTGGTCTTGTGTTCAAAAAAGCCGGTGGTATAGTTCCGATGGCTGACCTTGCGAAGCTCCTCGTAGTATTTGGGATTGACACTTTTCTCCCCGGGATGGTCATAGTAATCGTCAATGGCCTGACGGTAGGCCTGGACAACGGTAGCCACGTAGTAAATACTCTTCATACGGCCCTCGATTTTCAGGCTGTCGATGCCTGCGTTTATGAGCTCTGGGATATGGTCGATGAGGCAGAGGTCTTTGGAATTAAAGATAAAGGAACCGGTTTCGTCCTCCTCTATGCTAAAGTCCTCGTCTGGTCTTGTTTCCTCGATGAGGAGGTATTTCCAGCGGCAGGGGTGGGCGCAGTCGCCCTGGTTGGAGTTGCGGCCGGTCATGTAGTGGCTCAGCAGACAGCGGCCTGAGTAGGATATGCACATGGCGCCGTGCACAAAGGTTTCGATCTCCATATCGGCGGGGGTTTTTTCCACGATGGTCTGCATTTCCTCAAGGCCGAGCTCCCGGGCCAGCACAATGCGGCGGGCTCCCTGATGGTACCAGAACTCTGCGGTTTTCCAGTTGGTGTTGTTGGCCTGGGTACTGATGGAAACTTTAAGCTCTGGCTCGGTCTCACGCACAATGGCAAAAACGCCGGGGTCTGCCACCAGCACGGCGTCTACCCCCATGGCTTTCAGGGCATGGACATACTCTGGAAGCCCCTCCAGGTCGCGGTTGTGGGGGATCATGTTCAGGGTAACGTAGATATGCTTGCCCCTTTCGTGGACGTAACGGACAGCTTCCTCAAGCTCTTCCATCTCAAAGTTACCAGCCCCTGCCCGCAGGCCAAAGCGTTTTCCTGCACAGTAGACTGCGTCGGCGCCGTAGTGCAGGGCAACTCTCAATTTTTCAAAATTCCCCGCCGGGGCGAGCAATTCAGGTTTTTTTCTCAATTTATGTTCTCCTTCGTGATTTTCATCTCTATAGTATATAGCAAATTTATGATAAATGCAAAAATAAAAAACGGCCCGCAGGCCGCTTTAGTTAATCAATTTTTTTATAGCTCACTGCCAGTCCATCGCCTAATGGCAGCACGGTAGTCATGAGCCTGGGATCATGGCTGATGGCGTCCAGGTATTTTCGCATCCGCTTGACAATGGTGATCTTCCTGCGGATGACCAGCGCATTGGTGGCGATCATCCCCTTGTAGAGCACGTTGTCGGAAACGATGAGGCCGCCAGGCTTTAAAAGCCGCATGCAGTCCTCAAGCAGATGGATGTAATGCCCTTTGCCTCCGTCCAGAAAGATCATGTCGAAGGTTCCGGTGAGGCTGGCCGCTGTTTCCTGGGCGTCACCCTGGATTAGGTGAATCCGATCCTCATAGCCCATTTTGGCAATGTTTTCTCTGGCCTGGGCAATCATGCGCTCATCCCGCTCTACGGTGGTTACGCGGCCGTTTTCTCCCATGGCGTGGGCAAAAACCCCGGCGGAGTAACCGACTGCTGTCCCGATTTCCAGAATGTTTTTGATCTGATGGGTGTCGATCAGAATTTCCAGATAGTTGCGAACTTCTGGAAAGATAATGGGTACATGGTTGGTTTCTGCAATGAGCCGCAGCCGCTCAAGGGGAGGTGTCTCGCCGGGGAGCAGGCTGCGGATATAATCTTCGATGTAATCTGGTACAATATCACTCACGGTTTGTTACGCTTTCTAGTCGCCCATATACTTCTGAACATCGGCTTCGTGGCCTTCCAGCGTTTCATTGAAATAGAGCTTGCCGGAATCCATATCGGCTACAAAGAACAGATACTTGGTCTGGGCCGGGTTGATGGCTGCGTCGATGGAGCTTTTCCCCGGTGAGCAGATCGGGCCGACGGGCAATCCTAAATTCTGATAGGTGTTGTAGGGCGAGTCGATTTTGGTTTGTTCCTCGGTCAGCACCGCATGTTTTTTACCCAGTGCGTAGTCGACGGTAATGTCGGACTGCAAAGGCATCCCCTGGGCGATACGGTTGTAGAAAACACTGGCGGCATTGGCCTTGTCCTCGGGCAGCTTGGTTTCAAGCTCAACAATGGACGCCATAATGACAATTTCATCCACGGTTTTGCCCTTCGCTGTGGTCTGCTGCATAAAATCCTGATTATAAACCTCGGTAAAACGGTCCAGCATTTTTTTCACAACGTCGGACGCGGTGCTGCCAGGCTCAATCTCGTAGGTATCCGGGAACAGGTAGCCTTCAAGGGTTCGGTTCTTATCGTCTGGAATGCTGCTCAAAATCGGGTAAAGGGCTTTGTATTCGCCCAGTTTCTTGGTTTCGCTGATAAAGGCCGCTGAGGTACAGATATTATGCTTTTCCAGTATCTGGGCCATTTCATTGATGTTTTTGCCCTCGGACAGGAGTACTGGAATCGCGCCGCTGTAGACATCGCCGTTCAGCATTTTGTCCACAATGTCGGGGACGGACATGGCGTGGTTCATTTCATAGTTGCCGGCCTGCATACCGCTTGTGCCGCGGCCGTGGCGTCCTGCATAGCTCTGGAATACCATGGTATTCTTAATTAAGCCCTGATCGTAAAGGATCTCGCCAACGTCTTTGATGGTCGAGCCGTCTGGAATTTCGACGATCATGGTTTCTGTGCTTGTCCCTGTTGGCTCCAGCATGGCGTTGTAGAAGCTTCTGCCTGCAAAGATGCCAATAGCGACAATCAGCACAACGGCTGCGATGACGATGGGCAGCTTGTATTTAAGCCCGCCTTTTTTTCTTTTTACAGGTGCTTCCATTTCCTCTGGTTCTCGCCTCTGGCGTGCCTTGGCAGGCTGCTTTTGTACCGGCCGCTGCTTTTGAGCGCTGCCCGGGCTGCCAGCTCTCTGGGCAGCCTGGCCTTTTTTCTGGCCCGCGGCTCTCTGCTTCGGGGTGCCTGTGCCCGCCGGGCGGGAGACTTCTCTGCGTTCCGGTTGTGCTTTACTGCCTTCTGAAGGGCGTCGTTTTACGGCTCCCTCTGCTGTCTGCCGCTGCTGTGTGTTTTTCTTTGCTGCTGTCTGGGTGCCACCGTTCGCGGGACGCTTGACGTTTGCACGTTTTTTATGCATCTCCACCTCGGTTGACTGAGCCGTCCGCTTTTGTGCCTGACGGCTCTGTGTTTTTGGCTCCGAAGCCTCTTTTTTCGCTTCGCCCTGGGTTAATCTAATCTTCATTTACTCACCTCAATTACGGGGATTTACTCAAAAAAAGGGTACCTTGTTTTTTTGGAAAGTACCCCTGGATTTATTTAATTACTCTGCGTCTTCCTCGCCGCCAAACATGCCGCTCATGTCTAAATCAACGGCTTTGCTGATAATATCCATGATATCCTGGAAGACAATGCCAAAATACATCTGCGCCTGGAAGTATTCGGCAATAATCGGAATGCCCAGCACGGATGCTGTTAAAGAGTTGTAGGCTTCTACCTCTTCCTCTGTCAGCTCCTGGCCCATCATTTGTTTTGTCTGTAGGCCCATTTGCTTTTTCGCGTAATCCTGAGCCATTGCGTAATGTTCTTCGTCAGCCTTTAGCTTCAGCTCTGCTGCTTTAAAGTTCTGGTATTCGTTTGATTCTTTAAGAGCCTGGGCCAAATTGTTGGCTTCATCATATACGTTCATTCCCTAAGTTCCTTTCTTTTCGTTTAATCAACATTATAACACATCTTAGATCAAATTGTTACTAAATTTTTACAATTATAGCCATTATTTTAGAAAAAGCTTCAGAATATGGGAAAATTTTCCCATATTCTGAAGCTTAAGATTTCTAAATCCTATTTAATTCAAAAACTGTGACGTTATACTTCCATTAAAATCGGCAGGATCATTGGCTTCCGGTTTGTCTGGCTGTACAGGTAACGGAAGAGGGACTCACGGATCTCGTTTTTAATGGAGCTCCAGTCCACTACACCCTTTTCTTCACAGGCCAGAAGGGCTTTTTTAACTTCTTCTCGGGCTGTGTTGATGAGCTCTTCGGATTCGCGTACATAGACGAAGCCTCTGGAGATAATGTCTGGTCCTGAGATGGCCTTGCCCTTGTGCATGGTCACCACCACAATAAACAGACCGTCCTCAGACAGACGTTTACGGTCATTTAATACGATATTTCCAATGTCGCCGACACCCAGGCCGTCGACCAGTACTGGCTCTGCCTGTACCTTGCCGGTAATCTTACAGCTTCTGTGGTCCAGCTCCAGGATCGCACCGTTCTCTGCAATGAAAATATTGCGTTTGTCGGTTCCCACGCTTTCCGCAAGAGCGGCGTGGTGCACGAGCATCCGGGCCTCACCGTGAACTGGTAAGAAGAATTTTGGCTTAACCAGTGTCTGAACCAGCTTCAGCTCTTCCTGGCGGGCATGGCCGGAAACGTGGATGTCTGCAAATTTTTTGTAGACAACCTCTGAGCCAAGATCCACCAGCTTATTGATGACCTCTGCGACCATCTTTTCATTCCCCGGGACCGGAGAAGCTGAAATGATGATGGTGTCTTCTTTTTTAATGTTCAGGAAGCGGTGCTCGCCGTGGGCCATACGGCCAAGAGCTGCCATGGGCTCGCCCTGGCTGCCGGTCGTAATGACAACCAGCTCGCTGTCCTTATAGCTCTTCATATCCTTGATATCGATAAGGATATTTTTAGGGATTTTCAGATAGCCCAGATCGGAGGCGACTTCCACCATATTTTCCATGCTCCGGCCGTTAATGATGACCTTGCGCTTGTAGCTGGCTGCCGCGTCGATGATCTGCTGAACCCGGTGCACATTTGATGCAAAGGTGGTGATAATGATTCGGTTTTTACAGCCTCTGAACAGGTTGTAGAAGGTCGCGCCAACGGAGCTTTCAGAAGGCGTGAAGCCTGCCTCCTCCACGTTGGTGCTGTCGGCCATGAGCAGATCGATGCCCTGGCTCCCCAGCTTGGCGATACGCTGTAAATCCATGATTTCGCCGTCGATGGGCTGATAGTCGATTTTAAAGTCTCCTGTATGAAAGACGGTCGCTGCCGGTGTCTTAATATAAAGGGCGACGGAATCGGCAATACTGTGGTTAACTCGGATAAATTCGACTTCAAAGCTGCCATTCTGCACCCGATCGCCTGCCTTTACAATCTGGCGGTCCACACTGGTAACCAGGCGGTGTTCAACGAGCTTTTTGTCGATGAGCCCCATGGTAAACTTGGTGGCGTAGATAGGGACCGTGATGCCCAGCTTTTTAACCAGATAGACAATCCCTCCGATGTGGTCTTCATGTCCGTGGGTGATAAAAAGCCCCTTCAGCTTATCGGCATTTTCGACAATATAGCTGAAATCTGGCAGGACAATGTCAATGCCGTACATTTCATCGTCTGGGAATTTCAAGCCGCAGTCGACAATGATCATCTCGTCCTTGTATTCAAAGACCGTCATGTTTTTTCCGATTTCACCAAGGCCCCCAATGGGAATCACTTTAAGCTTATCTTTATGCTTTGGCGGGTGGTTCCTTCTTTTGGGCCGGTGGTTCTGACGATTCTGATTTCTATTTTCGTTTTTATTCTGTTGTGTTTCGTTCAAAATAATCTCCTTTCATTATTTTATATCCGTCCGGTCGTATCAAAACAGACCGGTATTTCTGAATCAATTTTAATTGTGTTTCCTCTGATGACACACCTTAGAGCGCGAACAACCAGACCCTCTTCAACCCCTTTTCTAAGGAGTCCTGAAAACAGCGGATCGGTGGCAATATTGGGCGTAAAAAACTCAGCGTCCTCTCTTTGTACAACGAAGAGCACACCGGCCTCATAACCTTCTGTATGCGCATGCATTAGTTCTTCCAGGTGTTTACAGCCCCGTTCGGTCGGGGCGTCTGGAAACATCGCCGCAGCACCAACCACCAGGTTAGCGCTTTTCACTTCGTACAGACAGGGGTGTCCATCCCGCTCAAAAGCCAGATCAAAGCGGCTTTTGCCGTAGGTCACTTCCCTTTTAAGCTGACAGATATCCGGGGCTTTTTCCATAAACTCAAAGGCGAGTGCGTTGGCCATGGTCGAGTGTATGCAAACCCATGTACTTTTATACCATACTGTCAGTAAAGTAAAATCCGTCTTTCTCTTTGGCGACGGATTAAAGGCCATTTGAACCCGGGCGCCGGGTACGAGAAGCTCCCGCATCCGGCCGGTATTTGCTACGTGCGCCGTAATTTCACGTGGGGCGCTGTCCGTATCGATCATAACCCGGGCAATAAATCGGTTGGGTCTGGAGATGAATTCCCCCTCAACGATGGGGAAGCTACTCAGCTCCATTATTATTCCTGATGGTCTCCGCCGCAGCCGCAGCCACAACCGCATTCTTCTTCGTCATCGTCTTCTTCCAGCAGCTGTTCGTAGGTCTGTTCGATCAGCGCGAATTCTTCTTCGCTTTCGACCGGATACAGGGTTTCTTCGCCGTTTTCATCCTCGCGGATAACAAATGGGAATACATCTTCGCTTTCTTCATTTTCTGCTAAGAGGACATAGGTTTTGTCTTCAATGTCAAAGCTGATCACCAGCTCAAATACGCGTTCTACACCGTCTTCGTCTAATAATGTAATTTTGTTGTCTTCCATGTTTAATTACCTCGTTTTCTTTAAATTTAGTTTATATTATTATGCTTAATTCAGCTTTAATATCCTTAGTTTGTGTTCTCACCACTGTCCAGATAAACCTGCAGGATCATCTGGGCCGCCAGGGTATCGATGTATTCCTTGCGTTTTTCACGCCGTACCCCGCCTTCAATCAAAACCCGTTCGGAGGCTTTTGAAGTCAGCCTTTCGTCAATATAGACGACCTCCAGGTTCAGACGTTTTTTTAAGAACTGACAGAAGTTGCGTGTCTTGCGGGCCTGGGCGGTTTCATTTCCTTCCATGTCCCTGGGCAGTCCGGATACCAGGGTGGTTACGTTAAACTGCTCCACAACATCTGTGAAAAAGGCCAGATCATCGTCTCGTGTTCCGCGTTTCCAGGTTCTGTAGCCCTGGGCGGTTATGCCCAAAGGGTCACTGACTGCGATACCAATATATTTATCCCCGACATCGAGGCCGAGTAAGCGTTTTGTTGCCATAAATTTTTCTCTTTCCAGTGTTATACCCAAAGTCATCCGTTTCAATACTAAATGACTTTTATACAAAAAAGCGGACAATAGGCCGCACAATAACAGCAGGTCAAACACTTTGAATGGTCCACCTGTGCTTTTCCATCAATTATTGTGAGTGCGTTCTGGCTGCAATGGGCAGCACATTCGCCGCAGCCCTCGCACCAGTCGCTGATATGCAGGCTTTTCTTCGCGCCTGCCACCCGTTTTTCCAGCGCTGCTTCAATGGGCTCTCCGTTTATCCTGGCCACATTGTAGCGCACCTCGTCAACGGACTGCATTCCAAAGGCGATGGCGTCTAAGGTTTCCAGGCCGAGGATATAGTCGAAACAGGCTTCTTTGCTGGACAGCAGATTGCCGCCGCCAAGGGGCTTCATGCCAAAAACGCCTTTTCCGGCTTGCTTGGCTTTCAGAATCGCAGCTTCCATGTCCTCACGGCTGCCATCCTCGATGCCAATGCCTGTCAGGTTAATGAGGGGAAAAACTACCTCGATCTCATTAAAGTCGGCAGCGTCCCGAACGCCCTCAACCCTGTGGGTTGAAATGCCAAAGGCACGGATCACGCCCTTCTCTTTCATTTTCAGAAGATACTCAATGGCTTCCCAGTGGCCTTCAAAGGTCAGGCGGCTCTCCTGCTCATGCAGCATATAAATATCGACGTAGTCCCGTCCAAGCTCGCGTAAAGCTCTGTCCAGGCTCTTAGCCACGCCATCGGCTGTATAATCGTAGGATTTGGTACAGATGACCAGATCCTTTTTTATTTCCAATGCCTGCTTGAGATAAGGGTAGCAATTA
>CAUEUD010000170.1 GCA_959020865.1 Eubacterium limosum
TTGATAGCTTTTGTTCCTTTTTTCAAAACCCTTTTTGCTTTTCCGGATTTTGCTAAGACAAGGTTTGGTGAATACTGGGCTATTGATTACGCAGGGTATCCGATTAAGGGCTCGACTGTCGATCCTAAAATCATGGGTGAAGCCATGGAAAAGCTGGCCCGGGATTTTGCCACAGATACAGCACCATTTTTGTTTTCAAGAAATCCTTTGTTTTACAAATCATTACAATCACAGAGCTTTAATGAGGGGAAAACAGGCATCATGCAGCATCCTGAAGTATGCTGTATGAAAACAGAGGAATACGACGAATTGATTGCAGATCCTTTTAATTGTATTGTCGACAGGATACTGCCTAGAGTTTACAAGGCTTTAGACCCGGCCAATGGCAGCAGCAGCGTTTCGCTGGTACGGGCCATGAATATTCAGAATGATATGAATACGCCGATTTTGATGGAAGCAGCCCGGGTGAGCCAGAAATATGGCCTGCCTTTGACTGGCGGAGGACTTGTCGAGGCACCGATGGATTATATCGCCGATATGATCCGCGGATTCTCTGCCATAACCATGGACATTCGGAGACAGCCTGAGAAGGTGGCAGCAGCTGCGGAAGCGGTGATGCCCCTGATGGACCGGCTGGCAGCGCAGCTCCCGGCAGTACCGGGCAAGCTGGTGAGTATGCCGCTCCATATGCCTGTATTTATGCGGGAAAAAGACTTTGCGAAACTGTGGTGGCCAAGCTTTAAAGAACTGGTGGAACGGATGGCGGCAAGAGGACAGTATATGCGCATTTATTTTGAAGGGGATTGGACGCGTTACTACGACTATCTGCAGGATTTACCGAAGGGCCGTATCCTTGGTGTTTTTGAATACATGGATCATCAGCTGGCCAAGGACAAGCTTGGAAAGGTGATGTGCATTACCGGCGGTTACGATGTATCGCTTCTGCAGTATGGAACAAAGCAGGCGGTTATCGATGAGGCCAAAAAACAAATGGATATCCTGGCACCTGGCGGAGGCTATATTTTCACAGTTTCCAAGGGCATTACCTACCCCAATGACGGGACACCTGAAAATGTTAAGGCATTATACGAATTTGTGGAAGAATACGGAAAATATTAGGAGGTCAATCATGAATCAGGAAGTAAACTATCTGGCGAGCTGGGAAGAATATTGCGAGGCCAACGGTCTGGATTATGAGGAAAACGCTTATCTGGAGCCATACTGGCAGGCGACGCAGGAAAAACTGTTCGGATTTATCATCAAGCTTTTAATATGAAAAGATATGGGAGAGAGGGAGAGAAAAAATAATGAAAGATACAAGAGGAAAACTGGGAAATTTTGTAAAATTTTCCTATGGCTTTGCAGATGTTGGATTCCAGATGATGGTAACCCTGTCAAATTCCTATCTGCTGATCTTTTTTACCGACGTAGCAGGTATTTCGGCGGTAACGGCAGGGATTATCATGACTGTAGGGCGGATTATAGACACCATCAGCGTTCCGATTTTGGGACCGTTTATTGAAAAAAGCCATTTGCCCTGGGGCAAGTACCGGTCGTGGCTGTTTATCGGTGCGATATGTATATTTATCACTAACGCGATTTTATTTGTTAATCTGAGCTTTTTGCCGCAGGTAGCACTGATTGCAGTAGGAGCTATTGTATATGCGGTCTTCTGTATTTCGACGAATGTGGCTTACATTGGCTATACCTCCATGAACTCATCCCTGACTGATGATCCCAAGGAAAAGGTGCAGCTTTCTACCTTCCGCGGCCAGGGGGCTGCCATTGGTAAAATTATTGCCGGCTGGACGCTGATTCCGATGATTTATTTCTTCGGCGGCGCGGACGCTTATACCGAACAGGGATTCCTGCTGACTGCTATTTTAGTGGGCCTGATGATCGTCTTTACCTATCTGACACTTTTCTTTGCAACCAAAGACCGCAAAGTCATGAGCAGTAAGGAAGAAATTAAGGATGCTAAAAATAATGGACCTTCTGTAAAGGATATGCTCAAGCAGATTGTGACAACAAGGCCGCTGCTGCTGCTTTTCCTGACCGACGTTACCCGGATTCTGGCAAGCCTTTTGGTATTTTCAATGTTCCCATATTTCTTTAAATATGTGGTCAATGATCCGGCCAAGGTCGCTGTATTCTTTGGTTCTGTCAATATTCTCTTGTTCATTGGGGCGACACTGGTTCCGTTTATCACCAAAAAGCTCAGCAAGAGAATGACCTATATGTGCGGCAACGCTGTGATGGCGGTATGTTTTGTACTGATGTTTTTAAACAGTGGAAACCCGACACTGGTTACAATTCTGGCATCCATTGGGTACCTGGGCTATTCCCTTGGGAATGTTGTGAATACAGCCATGTATGCAGACATTGTTGACTTTGGTGAGTACAGGACCGGTAAGAATGCCAGAGCGGCAATCTTTAGCGTATTTCAGCTGTCCATTAAAGTGGCGGCTGTCTTTTCAACCAGCATCGCTGCCTTCGGGCTGGCATCAACCGGTTTTCAGGCTGGGGTTGAACCAACGGCTCAGGTTGTGAGCGGCATTAACATGATCTCTATGCTGCTGCCGGCAGGATTACTCCTTGCTGGTGTTGTATTTTTGTTTTTCTACAATATCAATGAAAAGGAACTGCCAGAAATGCGTGAAGAAATTATGAAACGGAATAATTAAGTCCAGGTGGAACAGAGGGAGACAAATGGAGAATAATTTACAGAAAATGACGGAAGAACGAAATCAGCTTTATATGGATGTGCGTGCAGGTAAAGTACCAAAACGCGTACCCATCAACCTGAACATGGATGGCGCCGCAGCCCTGGAATACGCCGGTTATGATCTTAAGACACAGCAGTATGATATAAAATATCTGATCGACGCCATGGAAAAAGCAGCGCAGGATTTTGAGAGTGATAATCTCGGTGTAACAGCAGTCCGTTTTGCCCATTTTTATAAAATTTTAGGGGCAAAACATTTTGTGATGGGGACAGATGGTTTTTTACAGCACCCTGAGATTGCAGCCATGGAACCCAAAGAATACGACGCTCTGATCGCAGAACCCTATAAATTTTTATGGGACAGCGTCATCCCAAGACTGTATACTGAGCTGGATAAGCCTTGGCCCTTGTCCTCGGCAGCGCTTGCAAAGGGCTTTCACACCTTTTACAGCACTATGGGGAAGGTTGGGGCCGCGAAAAACGAGCTGTGCCTGAAATATGGAAAGTCAAATCTTGGAGGAGCCTTTGCCCAGACTGACGCTCCCTTTGATTTTATCGCTGACCTGCTGAGATCTTTCACGGGCATGATGATGGATATCCGGCGTGTGCCGGACAAGGTGGAAGCTGCCTGTGAAGCGATTCTGCCGTTGATGATCAAGGCTGGCGCCAAGGGAACGCCGGAAAAGGCAGGGGGCTGTATGATTCCGCTGCACATGGCGCCTTATATGAAGGAAAAGGATTTTGAGCGCTTTTACTGGCCGACCTTTAAAAAGCTTGTGGAAGAGCTGGTAAAAACAAATACGAATGTCTCGATTTTTCTCGAGCATGACTTCACACGCTTCCTTGATTATATCCGTGAGCTGCCCGCAGGCTGCCAGCTGATGGCTGAGTTTGGAGATCCGAAGGTCTTTAAGGAAAAATTGGGAGACAAGTTCATACTGACTGGTTTCTATCCGCTGGCAATGCTGAAGACAGGAACACTGGATGAGATTCAGGACAAGGCAAAGGAAATCATTGACATTTTGGCGCCCGGAGGGCGTTATATCTTCAGCCTGGATAAATCCATTCTCAGAGTCAGCGATGTGGAAATTGATAAATATCAGGCACTGCTGCGTTTTGTGAAAGAATACGCGGTTTATTAGGAGGCAGGAATGGAGATTAAATCAGAGTATTACAATAATTTAGACGAAAACATGGAAAAGTATGGTATTGCAGAAGAAGATATTCCCATGGCAGAGGATACCTTCCAGGGGCTGGAGGAGCAGATGTTCAGCTTTGCAATGTTTATGCTGATGTAAAAGAAAATAAGCCTGATCCCATTGAAGATTGGGTTTGCAGACTGTCAAAGAAGTGGAGAAGCCCGAGACTGCGCCTTTTATCCAGATAAGAAAAAAGATCCAGGCGCTGTGGTAAACGGCTAAGAATCGTGCCGTTTTACAGGAATGCCCGGACACTGGCGTCAAAAAGCAACAACTTTAGTGAAGAAGATATAGGCGCGGGCGTAGTGTCCGCAGGATGCTTTTTTCTTCCTTAGGTAAAAAGCTTCGTCTCTCAATTTTTTTGATATTCTAAGCCTGCTCCCATTGTGGGGCAGGCTTATTTTTTATGGTAGGAAGGACGGATATAGCCTAATTTTATGCCCTTTGTCACCGCCTCAAGCGAGGAGGAGACATCGAGCTTGTCAAAAATATGCTGAATATGGTTTGAAATTGTGCGTTCACTTGAAAAAAGCATTTCAGCGATGGCCTTGCGCTTATACCCTTCCGATAAAAGCTGTAAAATTTTTGTTTCTGTTGCAGTCAGTTCTTCGATATATTCATTTGCCCTGGGAAAGACAGGGACGCCTTTGTTAATCTGGATCAGGCTTTCAAGCAGCCTGTCAGGCTCAAGATTTTTGTTTAAAAAACCACAGGCTCCCAGCTTTTGGGCGGCATGGCGGTAAACTGGTAGGTCGTAGCCGGTCAGGAAGACAAGCTTCAGGCCGGGAAATTCTTTTTTAAGCCCGGAAGCAAGCGCAATGCCGTCCTCATCACTGACTGTGTCGAGATTGATGTCGAGGAGAAGGAGATCCGGATGAAGCCGGCGAATATGCGCGGCAGCTTCTGATGGGTTCTGGAGTGTCGCGAAGCTCTCGATTTCAGGCGCATCCGCCAAAACAATTTCAAGGCTTTTGGCAAAAAGAGCGTGGTCATCGATCAATAAAATGTTCATAAGAAGTATCTCCTTTCATGGGGAGGGTCACAGAAGCACAGAGCCCGGAAGGTTCATTGGGCGTGATCTTCAGATCGCCTCCGGCTGCTGTGAGGGTTTCCGAAACAGATACAAGCCCTTTATGCCTGAAAAGGTCGGAAGGCAAGGCCGTAAATCCAGTTCCATTGTCGAGGACAGACAGGTGGATACAGCAGTTCTTCACAGACAGGCAGACCCTGATCTCTGACGCGTCAGAATGCTTAAAGGCGTTATTCACCAGCTCTTTTATTAAACGGAAAACGATGCGGTTATAAGGCTCGATGAGAAAGAGATCATCGGAGCAGTCCAGACGGACCTGCACCCTTTTTAAGGGATAGGTTTCCGCAACGCCTTCCAGCAGCTTTTCAAAATTTTCTCTCAGGGTCATTGAGCTTAGAAGCGCTGGTGAGTAAGCCTGCATTTCATCACGGATGGAGGTGTTCAGCTGATTTAAGGTGCTGATGATCAGGGCTCTGATCTCGGGGCGGTCTGCCTTTGCAGCCAGGTTTTTCACCGACAGGAGATCCTGCAGAACGGCATCGTGCAGATAGTTTGAGAACTCTTTTTTCAGAGCTTCCTCACGGTTAAGCCAGGTGAGGGGATCGCTGTAGAGAGCACCACCCTTATTGGCCGAAAGCCGAAATGTTTGATACGCAGCGACAAAATAGCAAAGCAGAATAAACCAAAGCGCTGTGTGCAGCAAAATAAAAATCGCAATAACAGGCAGGGCAAGGAACCAGCCAAGCGCGGATAAGACAGCCGCGCCGAAAAGAGTAATGGGCGATAAAAGGAAAGAGACTGCTGGACGACCACTCACGGAGGTGTTTTGACGGCTGGTTTTTAAAATTCTGTGAACGCTGATAAACGGCAGGCCGATGAGAACGTAAAGGCCGGTGTTGGACAGAAAGACAGGGCTGTACCGGAAGACGAGGCTGTACAAAACAGCGGGAAGGAGAATCAGCAGCAGAGAAATCAGCAGGCTGCGCCCTTCCTGTCTGAAAAAGTACAGGCTTCTTTTTTTATTGGCCAGAAGGATTACGCCAAAGGAGGCAATGTTTACCAGCCACTGAACACCCAGAAGCAGATTAAACAGGTAAGGACTGGGAAAGCTCACCAGTGTCATCAGTGTGAGTGTCAGATGAAGGTACAAAGCAAGTTTCCTGCCCGAGTAGACAGACGCCTGAAAAATAAAGCTCAGGAAAAAGCGGGAGAGTACCAGAGGCAGGATTGCGTAGAGCAGAAGGCCAAGTCCCGAAAAAACTGGGAGCTCCAGCCGCAGGAAGAGCATGCACCAGGATACAAAGACCAGCACCAGGGTGTAATGTTTTAAAAAGGAATTGGAGCGGTAGTTTTGAAGCTGGATAAAAGCTGCGCCAAAGTCTGTCAGTAAAATGACTGTCAGCGGCATCACCGCTTCCACTCCGAAATCCAGATGAAGCCAAAATTCGCAGCACAAAAAGACAGTCAGGAGCAATTGATGGAGGATAATCAGCAGCAGAGAGTGAAGATATTGGCTTTTCATGGCGTTCTCCTTTTTGTGATAGTTTTATTATAGCATAATCAGGCCTTGTCGGCGATTCTGCAGCAGGCATATTGTGTGATGATATAGTACAGCGCAAAAACGAGCAGGTACAAAACGTAGGACAGCATAAAAGGCGGCAGCAGAGCAGCGCTGCTGATGATTTGCGGCATGAGGGCATTGTAGCACTGCAGGGCAAAGAAGCTGTGTAAGCCGCCGAGAATACAGGGAATACTGAAAAGAATCAGGTTCTGTTTTGCAATGATGCGGTGCAGGGCTTTATTTTGGCAGCCCAGCTTTTTTAAGATCTCAAAATCCTTTATGTCATAGCTGGTATCCGAGACGCTTTTGAAATAGAGGATACAGCCCATGGCAATAAAAAATATGAACGCGCCAAAGGCGGTTAAGAGCAGGTTTGGACTGCTGGCAATCAGAAATTCATCCCTCTTAAGGCAGGTGCTTGCGAAACGGTAGTCATCCTCAAAAAGCGGTGAGAGGGCTTCGGCTGTGGCGGAGTCCTCTGACAGGCTGTCCCCGAAGATACTGACCACTGAGGTCGCTTCAAGACTCGATTGCACTAACGCGGCATAGAGGGTGTCTGAAATAACCAGTGTTCCAACGCCTTCGTTGGCAAAGCCGGTAGCGTTGTTCAGAGTGGTCTCTGCGATATGAACACGCTGCGATGTTCCGTCTGGCAATGCGAGGTCATAGGTGACTCCTGCGGACAGGCTGCTGCCACTCAGATAGCGCACGAGGATCGCTTCGTTTTGTGTGAGAGACGGTGCGGAAGCTTTTTTCATGGCGGACATTCTCAGGTTGTAGTCGGTCTGGCTCATAATGGCAAAATGCGGGCCATTGTTTTTCCTGGTATACTCAAAATCTGGAAGCTCAGGTGAGTTGGAAGCAGCGATCAGCAGGCTGGATTCAATAACCTGATAATCCTGCGCAGGGTGATGGCGCTGGATAAGACTGAGGGCCTCCTGTGTTTTTTCCGGATTATCGCCAGGAAATTCAAGGGCGGCGGGGGTGATTCTGGAAAGACCCTGTTCCGAGAAAGAGTAGGTACAGAGTGTAGAGCCGAGGATACCAAGGGTTGCGGCAGAGAGGAGGGTGAGCAGGATAAGCATTCGCGCGTTGCTGCGGATACGGTGGACAAATTTTGGTAAAACCACGATGGTATCCGGTCTGTAAAACCGTTTTTTATGTCTGCGGATGCTCTGGACGCCAAAGGGCAGAAAGGAGCGGATAAAGAGAACTGTTCCAGCGGTGACCAGAAGAAAGGTCAGCCCAGCCATAGGCAGAAATCCAACGGTGACCCAGAGGGAGCGGGCCCCAGCCGTAATGTTAAAAGCCAGGCAGTAGCCAGAAGCCAGGAATGTCAGCCCAAGAACAGCCGAAGCAGCGTGCGGTTTTAAGGGCTTTTCGCTTTTCTTTTCAAGCCTTACCATGGACAGCACGCTGGCTTTTTTTAAAAAGAGGCCATTGGACAGAAGAAGAAAAATTAGCGCAGCGGCGACAAACAGCGTGGTTTGAGCCAGGGCGGCTGGATTAAAAAGCGGCATTTCGGACAGATTAATTTTTAATTTTAGGAGAACTGTCAACAGAAGAACCACACCTTTATGAAAAAAGCTGCCGATGATCAAGCCTGAAAGCAGAGCAACAGAAATGATCAAAAGATTTTCAAAAAAGAGAAGCCGCATTATTTTTGTTTTTCGAAAGCCGAGCAGGGCGTAAATACCCAGTTCCCCCATTCGCCGTTTTGTGAAGAAGCTGTTGGAATAGGCCAGATAGAACAGGACAAAAGCCATGAGGAGCACAGAGACCACACTGGTCATTGTCTCGACCCGTCCGTCCTCAGATATTTTTTCCATGACTAAGATATTCATGGAAAAAGCTTTAAAGCAGCTGTAAACTGCGAGAACAAGGGTAACAGAAAGAAAATACAGCAGGTAGAAACGATAATTT
>CAUEUD010000171.1 GCA_959020865.1 Eubacterium limosum
GGGTAAATCTATTTTTACATGATGTATTTATTACGAAATACAAGTGATTTTAAACCACGAAAGCAGGTGTTTTTATGTCAGAACGTAAAATAACCAAAACAGTAAAAGGGCAGTACGCCATTGACGGCGCAGGTGTTCATCTGGTAAGAGTATTGGGTAATAATGACGTCCAGGATTTTGATCCTTTTTTGATGTTAGATTCCTTTGATTCAAAAAATCCGGACGATTATATAAAAGGCTTTCCCTTCCATCCCCATCGAGGGATTGAAACGGTTACCTATCTTATCGAAGGAGATATTGAACATCAGGACAGCCTTGGCAACAAAGGCTCAATCAAATCTGGTCAAAGCCAGTGGATGACTGCAGGAAGCGGTATTCTCCATCAGGAAATGCCACAGCCTTCAGATCACATGCTTGGTCTTCAGCTCTGGATTAACCTTCCAAAAGAAGAAAAAATGACCGATCCCGCTTATTTTGATATCACAGGCGACATGATCAGGATAAAGGAAAATGATACAGCAGTGGTTTGTGTGATTTCCGGTGAATATGAAGGTGTCAAAGGCGTAGAACCCCGTCACATTCAGGCAACTCTTTACGATGTTACAGTAAAGACTGGGAAATCCCTTACCATTCCTACTAAAACGGAAGACAATGTCTTTATTTTCCTGATTCAAGGTGACGCAGTGATCGAAGGGAAAAATATTGATGAAAAGACGGCCGTACTGTTTGGCTCTGGTGATGCCATCACAGTTAAAGCTCCAGATGGACAGGATTCCCGGTTTGTCTTTTTCTCCGGCAAACGTCTTGATGAGCCAGTGGCCTGGGGCGGCCCCATTGTTATGAATACCCGCGATGAGCTTATGCATGCTTTTGAGGAGCTGGAAGAAGGTACCTTTATCAAGCACGAAGCTATCCGTTAATCTAAAATCTGAAAAGGTGCTGGCAGAGCTTAAATGCCGGCACCTTTTTGGGTTTAAAAGTCCTTTTTCCGCTTCCCTGTCCTGCGTACCATGATCACAGTGAAGAGCAAAACAAGACTCAGAACCATCGTAGAAACGATAGGATTATAATAATTATATTTTGCCCCAGAGCTTTGATAATCAATGAGACTTAGGCCTGTGGTCAACGGCCACAAATTTACAAAGGTGGGGCTGTTTGCTGCCATAATTCCCAGAAAGCCCATAAAAAAAGCCACGATGGTGCTGCTCAGATACCCTTTTCTAAAATAAGCTGTGACAACAAAAAGGGGCAGCACTGCGATGAAAGTAGTAAGCCCGATGAGCATAAATTTAGAAAAATAGCTGAGCAGCAGTATACCTGTGATACTCCCGCCAACGCCCAGCATAAAAGCCGCGCCAATGGTCATGATGTACTCAAAAAGCACTAAAAACTCAGTGACAATAGCGGTAATAATAAGCTTAGCTGCCAGCAGCTTTGATTCTGAAACCGGCACCATCAATACAGCGGGCATAGTATGGTCTGTGAGTTCTCGCTTCAAAATAAAACCACCGATGAGTGTAATTGTAAAGGGCATTAACAGGGTCAGTCCATCCCAAAGCACAAAATCGGCTATCCCAGAAAAGTCCATACCATAAAAACGCATACTCCATGCTTGATATACTGCGATCATCACAGTTCCGAAGGTGGTAAATACTCCCAAAACTAAAATATTATAGCGCTTAAGCTTGAGAATTTCTACCTTTATTAAAGTACTCATATAATCCCTCCTAAACTTCCTGTCGTTTATAAGTAAAGACGGCCAGCCCGATCGAGGCCAGAGCTACTGCAATCAAACAGGCAAGCGATACCCCGGTTGGATACATAAGATAATGGTAAAATTCAATACTCTCCTGTGGCAGTCTTTCGATATTCAAATTATGCTGCATGATAACAAGCTGAAAAACCGCCATCATGGGAAACATAATTTTTACACCGATTAAAAGAAGCGAAAAGCTGACGATGGCGTAAATAAAGGATATGATTACCGCAAAGATATATCCTTTTTTAAACAGCAGCATGATTGTAATCATAGGGGTGATGGCCAAAAATACAAACACAGCCAGCATCAGCGTATCCTGCACCGCTGTTATTCTGAACTCTGACAGTCCGCTGTTCAGCAGAAAAAAACTCAGAAGAATGCAGACCAACAGCCCTAAAAAACAGTAGACCGCAGATAAGACCAGCAGTACTGTCATCTTGGATAGAACAAGAGAGGTTTTACTCACTGGCACCATTAAAATATTTTTGAGGGTGTCATAATCTTCCTCTCTGTAAAACAAAGTGACCGCCGCAATACAAAGCACGCATGGCAGAAACAGCAAACCTCCGTAAACCAGCATACCCTGAAAAAGGTTTTGAAAGCCCAGGTTGTCACGAATACACACTATGCACCACGGAAACGGCACCAAAAGCGATGCCAGCAGGGTCAAAATAATAAATTTCTGCCGTTTGATTTTCATAAATTCGACCTGTATCAGTCTAAGCAATCCCCTCACCTCCAGTAATTTTTTTAAAATAATCCTCGAGGGTTTCCTCACACAGATCCGACCGGCTCACTGCGATTTCATTCATTATAAAGGCTTTATTAATCTCTGCGATATCCATGCTCGTGTCCAGCACCCTCATATTGTGGTCGTTCTCTATAACATAACATGTGATTCCGAAAAACTCCTCCAGCACTCTGGCGGCTTTGGCAGTCGAAGAGACCCTAAAGGCAATGTAGCATTCGTTCTTTTTCTGCAAAGTAGCCAGACTGCTTTCCTCCAGAAGCACACCATTATGGAGTATGCCAATATCATCGGCCAGAAGCGCAATTTCTGACAAAATATGGCTTGATATCAAAATGGTTTTTCCACGTTCCTCACTTAGAAAACGGATAAACTTCCGGATTTCAGCAATGCCGATGGGGTCCAGTCCATTAGTTGGCTCATCGAGAATCAGCAGCTCGGGATCGTGTATGATGGCATTTGCGATTCCGAGGCGCTGTTTCATGCCCAGTGAGTATTTTGAAAAAAGCTTCTTATCATTATAGGGAAGCCCCACAAGCTCCAGCGCTTCCTTAACTGCATCCAGACTTACTGTTCCTCTAAGCCTGGCAAACACATTAAGGTTTTCTGCTCCTGTAAGATTTGGATAAAAGCCTGGGGCTTCAATGATCGCACCAATACGGGGATAAATGTCTTTCTGATGCGTCTCAACTCTTTGGCCGAAAATTTCAATTTCTCCTTTCGTTATATGGGTAAGGCCCATCATCATTTTCATAATCGTAGTTTTGCCCGCACCATTTCGGCCTAAAAGGCCATAAATCTTTCCCTGTCTTATATGAAGGTTGACACGATCTGCTACGGTTTGTTCCCCATAGATTTTGGTTAAATCTTTTGTTTGAATGATCAGTTTTTGCATCTGCTTTCCTCCTCGTTTTTTTCTACTTATCAGTATAGGAAAAACAGCTTGTATAACCATTGCCAAAACCTTACTTTTTTCTAGCTTTTAACACAAGGGCAGAGTAACAGTAAAAATGGTTCCCTGGCATAAAGCGCTGTCTGCCTGAATGGTTCCCCCGTTTGCCTGAACCAGTTCTTTTGTGATGGCCAGTCCAAGGCCGCTGCCCCCACCACTCCTCGATGTGTCACATTTGTACAGTCTTTCAAAAATATAGGGAAGCTGGTCGGGGACAATGCCGTTTCCATCATCTTTTACCCATAGCTTTATGCTGTTTTGAGTTCGTTCAACGCCGATTTCCAGCGTGGAACAGCCGCTGTGCTTTACAGCATTTTGAATAAGATTATTCAGAATACGATTCCAGGAGCGCACATCAATCCAAACCTTATATTCTTCATCTGGAATATGAAACGTGTAATCAAGGCCGTTTTCCTCAAACAACGGAATCCAGCCAATGATCCCATCTCGGGTGAGCTCACATATGTCGCGCTCTTCAAAATAAAAATGATATTCCTTTGATTCCAGCTTGAACCAGTCAAAGAGAATGTCCACATAGTCCTTGAGATCATAAGCCTTTGACCAGACAATACCCAGATATCTTTTTCGCTCCTCTGCTTCTACCTTTCCGCTGTTCAGTACGTCTAAATAGCCGATAAGGGAAGTGAGAGGGGTACGGACATCGTGGGACAAACTGGTCATCAGCTGCCTGTTTGCCTTTTCATTTTTCTTCAGCGAAGCAATCTCACATTCACTGTTTTTGACAATTTTATTGATTTTATAGCACAGCTCTGCGGTCATATCCCCTTTTCTTGCTAAAATTCGTCGGTTAAAGTTGCCCGCCTCGACCTCCTCAAGAATGGCACAGGCTTTTATCAAGCGCTTTTTAACTTTAAGTAGCAGGATACACAGAATCAAAACAACCGCGGCAAGTACCAGACACAGGATGGTTAAAGCTGTGACGCTCATAAAACAGTCCCTTTGTTAAAACGGTAACCCACCCCCCAGATAGTTTGGATATAAGCTGTCTCCTGCTCTTTTTTCTCAATTTTTCTTCGCAGCTTGCTGATATAAGCCATCATATTTCCATCATCAAAGGCATAATCCTCCTGCCATATCTGTGTGTATAGCTGTTTCTTCGTAAAAACCTGTCCAGGGTTTTTTGCCAGAAAATAAAGCAAGTCAAATTCTTTGTTCGTCAGCTCGATTCCTTTTTCCTGTACGCTGACGCTTCTCTCCACCGGATTGATCAACAAACCGCCTTTAAAGATAAGGCTCTTTTCTTTGCAGGGATTTTCACGATTTAAGACAGTAAACCGCCGAATCAGGGATTCTACGCGGGCCATAAATTCATTGATGGAAAAGGGTTTTGTCAGATAATCATCTGCGCCGGTTTTCAGGCCCTGCACCTTATCACTCTCACTATCCCTGGCCGTCAGCATTAATACCGGAATACTTTTTGTTTTTCGGAGCTCGGAGAGAACAGCAAACCCGCTCATCTCGGGCAGCATCACATCCAGAATAACCAATACGGCTTCTTTCTCATCCAGACGGTTTAGTCCCGCAGCCCCGGTATGGGCAGCACATACCTCGTAGCCCTCGCGCTCAAGGCATCTTAAAAGCAGGGAACAAAGCTCCACATCATCATCAATTATCAATATTCTCTCACGCATTTTTTCTTCCTCATTCATTAAGTTTAATTTCAGTATAATCCTGTCTCTCACGACAGACAACTTAAAAATTCTTAAATTTAACCAACAGATTTATTAAGATTTTAACGCTGTTTGACTAGAAATTTCTGTTAATTTTAAACTAAATTGGTTATACTAAAATCAAACGTTAGAAGGAGGCCCCTATGAAGGATCAAGAAATTGAAAAAGCCCAACAGGAAAAAGAGCCTGAAAAGAAAAGCAATTTTAAAACAAAGATCATTTTATACGTTGTGGGAATCGCCATTATTTTTGTCATCGGCATGGTTGTCGGCATTCGTTTCAGCTTTGCTGTCCAATCCTCTGTTTTTTATCTGCAGCGAGCATTTACGTGGCTTATCTTTATTTTAATCATTCTGGCCATTATCGCCATCCCCATTGGCTGGAAGGTTTATAAGTATCAGAAGGAAAAAGAGAAAAACCAATAATGTCAGACTCGTCTGCTTTGTCCCTACCAGTTTTGGGTATGATTTATTCATACTTGAAAAAAGGAGTGTTTGAACATGGACAAAACTACATTTTTAAAAGAATACCTCTCTGATCAGATGGAAAAAAACACATTTAACGAAAATGGGCAGATAAAGGTAAATATTTTTGAGATTTTCTCACAAAGGGATGTACAGCAGGCAGCCGAAGCCCTTGGCTGTCAGGTTGATAACAATAATACGCCCATTGGCAGCTTTTGGATTTATGATCCTCAGCAAAAGAAGTCCTGACAGACTTCTTTTTTTGTATAAAAAAAGCTGCGCGGCCACGCAGCTTATATTTTGTAAGAATTATTCCTTTTCGTCTTCTTCCAAGGCTCTCGCGCCAAAGAATTTTTTATCCTTGTCATTGTCTTCCATACCCTTACCGTCATTGGTCGGGCGTTCCTTTTCACCGGCACGCTGTTCAATTACACCTTCGCCGTCATTGGTTGGTTCAATTCTTTTATCATCTTTCATAATAAGTTCCTCCATTAATAATTGTTAACTATTGTTTACCCGAAGTTTATGTTCTTTTATCATTTCTTACAAATGTTCAAGCTTTTATTCAGAAACGGAAAAGCTTTAGTAAATCTAAAATCAAAAGTCTCATTGTCGCTTTAAAAGGTGAATCGGGTATCCAATTAATATAAACATCTCAAAAGAAAGGCATACTATTATGAAAAAAGAAAATGAAAATCATGTAAACATACAAACTCAGGAACCCCAAAAGGGCTATTATATCGACGATTCTACAAAAAATGTTTCACCTGAGCCTGTGATGGAAAGCACGGAATATGAGGGCAGCGGAAAGCTAAAAAACAAAGTCGCTGTCATTACTGGCGGTGACAGTGGAATCGGCGGCGCTGTAGCCATTGCTTTTGCCAAGGAGGGCGCTAATCTCGCCATTCTATATCTGGACTCTGATGATGATGCAGCAGCCATTGTCAGGCGGGTGAAGGAGCTGGGAGCAGAATGCTTGTCAATAAAGGGCGATGTCGGCGATGATGCCTTTGCACAGAAAGCTGTTCAGCAGATCGTTGACCAGTATGGCTGTATTGATGTCCTGGTCAACAACGCGGGCGAACAGCACGTGGCAGAAAGTATTACTGACATTACACCTGCCCAGCTTGACCGCACTTTCCGAACCAATATTTTCAGCATGTTTTACATGGTTAAGGCTGCACTTCCCCATCTCAGTAAAGGGGCCGCCATTGTAAACACAACCTCTGTTACCGCCTATCGCGGGAGTTCTACCCTTCTGGATTATTCTTCCACAAAGGGGGCTATCGTCTCCTTTACCCGTGCACTGTCAGGTAATCAGGAGATTCTGGATAAATCGATCCGCGTAAATGGTGTTGCTCCTGGACCCATTTGGACGCCACTTATCCCCGCTACCTTCAGCCAAGAGCACGTTGAACGGTTCGGCAAAGATGTTCCTCTCAAACGGCCTGGGCAACCCTATGAACTGGCGCCGGCTTATGTCTACCTTGCCAGCAGTGACTCCAGCTATGTAACTGGACAGGTAATTCATGTAAACGGCGGAGAAGTCGTTAATGGATAGACTTTTTCGATTATAGAAGCCAGCCTAAGCTGGCTTTTTTCACGAAAAAATACCCCTCAGTCACACTGAAGGGTATCTCAGAGATCTCTTCGATCCCACCGCGTTTTAAACGGCTACTCTTATTTTACCCCTATGAAGGCTTTTTTAATCATATGATTCCTCTATTTTATGAATTTGCTCATAAAGAAAATCATTGACTGGCGTCTCAAAGCCATATTTTTTCCCTAGCCTGCAAATGGTTCCTGAAAATAAATCCACCTCAGTTTTACGGTGCGCCTTGGTATCCTGCCGCATAGAGGGCATTCCCTCAGGGTTCAATGTATCTAAAATTCGCATCCATTCTGCAATATCCGCTTCTGTCAAGCAAATTCCCTCGTACGCTGCCGCTGTCCGGGCCTCTTCCATGGCTTTTAGCATCAGATTTCTGGCTTCGCCCTCTTTTTGCAGCCCTCCATAATTGGTCGCAAAAACCGCCGCGGTCTGGTTGACGCCAGTGTTCAGCATGAGCTTATTCCATAAACAATAGTGAATATCCTGAGGAATTTCATACGGAATATCCGCTTCTTCCAATATTTTTGCGACGGCCTTCAAATGTACTGTTTTGGTATTATCCTGGCTCCCAAGCAATAAAATACCGCCGTTATCGTAGTGTACATGCGGCCCTTCCTTCACCGCGTCCATCCCCTGGGCTACACAGTAAAGCAAGTGCTCCTGCCCAAAGGACTCGGCGATCACCTTCTCGCTGGCAATACCGTTGAGCAGGGAAATAATCACGGTTTCCTCGCCAACAAAATTGCGGATACTTTTTACTGCATTATCAATACCAGTATATTTTACCGCGACAATAATAAGATCCGCAGTTTCTGTCTTTGTGGTATCCTCAACATAGCGAAAGTCGCATATCTTTCCATTACAGGTAAAAGGATTTTTCTGATAACACACAGCACGCTCATGATCAGCGATAAAATAAATACGTTCATTCCCAAAAGCTTCGGTCAAGCGGTTTCCATACAGGACACCCAGCGCGCCAGCGCCGATTAATGCGATTTTATTTATTCTCATTTCTGCCTCGTGATGTTTTTATTTATTATCCCATATTCCTGCAGACAAGTCCAATTTTAAGCAAAAAAACAGAAGCAGTTCATCTGCTTCTATAAAGTATAAATTAAAACCGGTTGCGATTATTTTGTCCTGAGACGACCATTAATGATGTAATTACAATACCGGCAAAAACGCCAGCTAAAAAAATTCCTGATCC
>CAUEUD010000172.1 GCA_959020865.1 Eubacterium limosum
ACGCCATCACGACGTACAAAATACAGCTGAATTACAAGCATTTAGACTGGTTTAAGCAAACCCAGTCTCTCTTTGACGCTGTCTTGGCATTCTACTATAAACTGCTCGAGAAGCAGCCCGAAACCCTCGAACTATCCAATCAGAATTTACTGCGCCATTTAGAGCTGCAGACCATAAACCAGCGAGACGGCACTCCGCCCGTAACGCCCCTGCCCTTTGAGAAAATCCCCCTGTACTTTAGACGCGCCGCCATCAACGCGGCCATCAGCATGTACAGGAGCTACACAAGCAAGCTCAGGGCATGGCAGGAAGATCAGGAAAAAGAAGTGAATAGTGAAAAGTTGATAGTTGATAGTTTAGGAACAGAATCGCAAAGCGATTCTGATATAAATCAAATCGGCGATGCCGATTTGTACCATAACTATCCACTATCCACTGTCAACTATCAACTTAAAGGCCGGCCCTCCAGGCCGCGCCGCCTGCATATGTCTATGTTGTACTACAAAGGCATGTACAAAGACTTTGACGAAAAAAGTATACTGCTCAAGCTCTACACCGGCAAAGCCTGGGTCTGGGTCAAGCACCGGTATACCGGCAGACCCTTCCCCAAAAACGCCGAGCTTATGAGCCCGACTGTTGTTATCAAGAAGAAAAAAGTCATGCTCCACATCCCCGTCAAGGAGATCGTGGAGGATGGCAGAACCGCCAAAGAGCGCGTAAAACAGCACGAAAGCTTTGTCGCTGTGGCACTCACCACCTCCGACACCCTTGCCGTTTGTACCACTATACAAGCTGACGGTAGCGCCAGCCACCCTTATTTTATCAAGGGCGGAAAAGAACTGGCACACCGTAGGAAGCAGCTTCTGGGATATACCAAACGCAGCAGCGCACCAGAGAATGTGAATGGCCGCCCCAACTTAAAATATTATCAAAAAATCACTCGCGTCACCGACCACTATGCTCATGAGGTCTCAAGGAAAATCGTTGACTATGCCGTCCGTCAGGGCGCCAAACTCATCGTTATGCCCAGCTACAGTAATAGCTTCGCCAAAGGCACACTGCCATACCTCAAGACCAGCATCATGGACTTCATTGGCCGTCGGATCATCCGTTACACCAGCTATAAAGCCTGGCAGTCCGGCATTGTCGTCACCTTTAACAGTGTAGGGAATGCCAAAAAAGAATGCTACCATTGCGGCAGTGTGATCTATAAATACAATACCGAATACCAGCCGCCAAGCCAGAACTTCTACGGCGGTAAAAACTTCCGGTGTAAGGAAGGTCATAAAGGCAGCACCGCCCTGAACACTGCCAGAAATATCGGTAAAAGTTTTTATGGGGCTTTTTATGAAAAGGCTGGTTGATGGTCTTGTTTATATAAATAGATGAGTAATGTTTTAATAATGAAATTTTAGTTGTTTAAAACCTGTGGAGAAATGCACAGGTGTGCTTTTCGTCTATAAGGCCAAAAGTACAGGTTTAGCACCGCCTGTTTTTATTTCGCGTCGCATTGTGTTTGGTTTTTATATATAAGTAAGAAACCAAACACAATGCGATGAAAGTAAAGATTAAAGGATCAAATTTTGATCATGAATGCTACGAGTTTTAAATTAAATGATAAATAGTGATGTAATGTAGGGAACGCTGCCCACAGCGTTCCGAAAAGAGGAACGATCATGGAAGAAGAAAAAGCAGAAGAAATCACAGAGGAAGAAGAACTGGAATACAGCTTTGAAGTAGGAGTGTAAGATGATCTATCAAAAATATATCAAACGCATCCTGGATTTTTCATTGTCCACGGTTGGACTGATTATCCTTTCACCCGTGTACGGTATCCTCGTGGTCGCAATCAAAGCCGATTCCAAAGGTCCAATCCTTTTCAAACAAAAACGCGTGGGAATCCATAAAAAGCTTTTTAATATTTATAAGTTCCGGACCATGTCCATTGATACGCCAAAAGATACCCCCACCCACATGCTTAAAAACCCCGATCAGTACATCACAAAGGTCGGCAAGTTTCTGAGGAAGACAAGTTTAGATGAGCTGCCACAGATTTTCAACATCATCAAAGGCGAGATGAGCATCATCGGACCACGCCCGGCGCTTTGGAATCAGGAAGACCTGATTGCAGAACGGGATCAGTACGGTGCCAACGACGTGCGGCCCGGGCTCACCGGCCTGGCACAGATCAGCGGGCGGGATGAACTGGAAATCCCAATCAAAGCAAAGCTGGACGGACAGTATGTAAAAAACATCAGCTTTCCCTTTGACTGTAAAATGTTCTTTAAAACCATCACCTCCGTCTTAAAAAACGAAGGCGTGCAGGAAGGCGGTACTGGCGCCATGGGCATTGAGGAGGACTTGAAATGAAACGGATTTTAATCACTGGAAAAGACAGCTATATTGGCACTTCCTTTGAGAAGTGGGTGAGCCAATGGCCAGAGGAATACCATGTCGATACCCTTGATACCAAGGGGGACTGGCAGTCCTATGATTTCAGCCCATACGACGTTGTCTTTCACGTCGCCGGTATTGCCCATGTGGACGCCAAAGCCAACATGGAGGATCTATATTATCGGGTTAACCGTGATCTGACCATCGAAGCCGCACAAAAAGCTAAAGCCGAGGGCGTGAAGCAGTTCATCTTCATGAGCAGCATCATTGTCTACGGCGACAGCAGCAAGCTGGGAGAAAAGCGAGTGATCACAAAAGACACGACTCCAACACCGACCAACTTCTACGGCAACAGCAAGCTGCAGGCCGAACAGGGCATACTGCCCCTGCAGGATAAAAACTTTAACGTCGTGATCCTCAGGCCACCTTTGATCTACGGCAAAGGCTCCAAAGGGAATTACCCAAAGCTTGCGAGATTAGCGCAGAAAACACCGATCTTCCCAGACATTGAGAACGAGCGGAGCATGCTCTACATTGAGAATCTCTGCGAATTTATCCGTCTGATGATCGACAATGAAGAGAGAGGCATTTTCTTTCCACAAAATGAGGAATACGTCAAAACCACCGAGCTGGTCAAAACCATTGCCGAGGTTTATGGAAAGAAAATGCGTTTAGCCAAAGTGTTTAATGGATTGATTCACTGGGGCTCTAAAAAAGTGCCCGCGATCAACAAAGTTTTTGGAAGTCTGGTGTATGAGAAAGAAATGTCCGATTATCAAGACTTTAAGTATTGCAGAAGTAATTTTAAACAGACCATTGAAAAAACAGAGGGCTGAGAATAATGAAAATTTTAGTTGTCAGTCAAAATTATTATCCTGATAATTTTCGCATTAATGATATTACAGCCGAACTGGTAAAAAAAGGGCACAAAGTAACGGTGTTAACAGGATTACCGGACTACACTACTGGGAAAATTCCTGAAGAATACCATTTTTTCAGGAAAAGAAAAGAAACTATTCAAGGCGTTCGAATCTACCGAGTGCCAACCATAGCGAGGAGAAGAGGCGCTATTTTCAGAGGTCTGAATTACTTTTCTTTTGCATTTACGGGCTTTGTTTTTTGTCTGTTTCATAAATTCGAGTGTGATGTGATCTATGTTTATGAGCCTTCACCCATCACAATGCTTTATCCTGCCCTTTATCTAAAAAAAAGATATCTAAAGAAAGTATTGCTGTATTGTCTGGATTTATGGCCGGAGAGCGTAAAAATTTTTGGAATAAAAGAGAAATCATTCCTCTATAAAGCAATTGCCAAAATATCAAGATATCTCTACCAAGGATGTGATCAAATCGCCGTTTCATCAAAGCCATTCTTTAAGTACCTTCATCAGGTCAATGATATTCCATACGATAAAATGTGTTATCTGCCCCAGCACGCTGAAGATATTTATCTGGATATGAACCTACAGGCAATTGACAATCACTGCATCGATTTTGTTTTCACCGGAAACATCGGAAAAGCACAAGATATTGAGTGCATTATTGAAGCCGTTGAGATCATTCGTGATACGCCAGACTTTACCGTCCATTTAGTGGGAGATGGCTCCCATTTAGAAGACTGTAAACAAATGATCAAAGAGAAGCATCTGGGAGATAAAATTGTACTCCATGGAAGACATCCCATTGACCAAATGCCCGAATTTTACCGATTGGCAGACGCGTGCTTATTAACCCTTAAATGCGATAACTTTGTTGGGATGACCATGCCATCAAAACTTCAAAGCTATATGGCTGCTGGAAAGCCTGTCATTGGAGCCATTAGCGGCGCGGCACAGGAGGTCATCAAAGAATCGAACTGTGGACTCTGTGTAGACGCCAGCGACGCTGAGGGCCTCTCAGAGATCATGAAAGCCTTTATTCAAAATCCAGACGCCTATAAAAACTGCGGCGAAAATGGCCGTCATTATTTTAAACAAAAGTTCACCAAAGCGATCTTTATGGATCATTTAGAGGAATTGTTAAATAACTTAGTAAAAGAGGAAAGCAATGTTTAAAGATAAAACACTCATGATCACCGGAGGAACCGGTTCCTTTGGCAATGCGGTTCTAAAACGGTTCTTAGAAACGGATATTGCCGAAATCCGAATTTTTTCAAGAGATGAAAAAAAACAGGACGATATGCGGAAGCAGTATAACAACAGCAAAATAAAATTTTACATTGGCGATGTACGGGATAAGCAGAGTATCCGGGATGCCATTCATGGGGTTGATTATATCTTCCATGCAGCGGCATTAAAACAGGTTCCTTCCTGTGAGTTTTTTCCGCTGGAAGCCGTTAAAACAAATGTGGTCGGGACGGACAACGTCTTAACCGTCGCTATTGAGGAGGGCATCAAGAAAGTAATCTGTCTGTCTACCGACAAGGCAGCCTATCCCATCAACGCCATGGGCACCTCCAAAGCCATGATGGAAAAAGTCTTCGTGGCAAAATCAAGAACCGTTGATCCGGAGAAGACCCTGATCTGCGGCACCCGTTATGGCAATGTCATGTGTTCCAGGGGCTCTGTCATTCCGCTTTTTATTGAAAAGATAAAAACAGGAAAACCCTTAACCGTTACAGATCCCAGTATGACCCGTTTTATCATGAGCCTTGAGGAAGCCGTGGAGCTGGTACTCTTTGCCTTTGAGAACGCCAATGCTGGAGATATCATGGTGCAAAAAGCGCCAGCCTGTACCATCGGCGTGCTTGCCCAAGCCGTCAAAGAATTGTTTCATGCAGACAATGCCATACAGATTATCGGTATCCGTCATGGCGAAAAGATGTATGAAACCCTGTTAACCCAGGAAGAAGCCGTTCACGCCATAGACCGTGGCGATTTTTATCAGGTTCCTGTCGATAAACGCGATCTGAATTATGAGAAATACTTCAGTGAGGGTGATGAGCGCATTGGGTTGAAAGAAGAGTTTAACTCCAATAATACCGAGATACTGGATGTGGAACAAGTGAAAGAGAAGCTTCTGACACTGGCGGATATCCAAAATGAAATTAAAGAATGGAATGAGAGGGCATAGACAAAAATGAAAGTTCTAATTTTAGGCGCCAATGGCATGGCCGGACACACCATCACCCATTACTTTAAAGAGCAGGGGCATGAGGTTACAGGCTTTACCACCACAAAAGTCAATTACTGTAAAAACATTGTCGGGGATGCCCTTGATCGCGACAGCTTTAAACAGGCATTACGCTCAGATGATTATGACGCGGTCATCAACTGTATTGGACTGCTCAACCAAAACGCCGATAACAACCCCGATATGGCAATCTATCTGAACAGCTATCTTCCGCATTATGTCGTCAAACAACTGGAGAATACCAAGACAAAATTCATACAGATGAGCACTGATTGTGTTTTTTCAGGAAAGACCGGCGTTTATAAAGAGAGCAGCCCGCGCGATGGCGAAACCATCTATGATCGAAGTAAGGCGCTTGGGGAGATTGAAGATACAAAAAATCTGACTTTTCGAAATTCCATCATTGGCCCGGATATGAACCCAAAAGGCATTGGTCTTTTTAACTGGTTCATGAAGCAGGAAGGCACCATTAAAGGCTATAAGTCCGCCATCTGGACAGGTGTGACCACCTTAACCCTTGCGAAAGCCATGGAGCAGGCGATCAAAGAAAACCTGACAGGTCTGTACAATCTGGTGAATAACACCTCCATCAGCAAATACGATTTATTAAAGCTGTTTAACCACACCTTCAGAGAAGATCACATGGCCATTGTGCCCGACGACAGTGTGAAAGTAAACAAATCTCTGGTAAATACCCGCACCGATTTTACATTTGAAGTGCCCAGCTACGAGCAGATGATCGTAGAAATGAAAGACTGGGTACAGCAGCATCAAGATTTATATCCACACTATTTTGGAGGAAAAACGCATTGAGCAAATTAAAGGTAATGACCATTGTGGGAACAAGGCCGGAAATTATCCGTTTATCCGAAATAATTAAAAAATTTGACCGATACTTTGAGCATACCCTTGTCCATACCGGACAAAACTGGGATTACACATTGAATCAGGTATTTTTTGAAAACTTAAAATTGAGAGAACCCGATTATTATCTAGAGAGTGTTGGCGAAAATCTTGGTGAAACCATGGGCAACATCATCGCAAAATCCTATGATCTTCTGCAGAAAGTACAGCCCGATGCACTCTTGATTTTAGGCGATACCAACTCAGCCCTTTCAGCCATCAGCGCCAAGCGCCTTAAGATTCCGATTTTTCATATGGAAGCCGGGAACCGTTGCTTTGATGAAAACCTGCCAGAAGAAATCAACCGGCGCATTGTCGATCATATCTCCGATGTCAACCTGCCCTATACCGAGCATGCAAGACGCTATTTGCTGGCAGAAGGTGTACGAAAAGAACATATCTACGTGACCGGGTCGCCAATGGCAGAAGTGCTGAAGATCTATGAAAAAGAAATCGAAGAAAGTACAATTCTGGAAGCCCTAAATCTAAAAAGAAATGGCTACATTCTGGTATCCGCCCACCGGGAAGAAAACATTGACAACGAACAGAACTTCTTTTCACTCATGACCGCCATCAATGAGATTGCCGAAAAATATCAGATGCCCGTCATCTACTCAACCCACCCCAGGAGCCAGAAGTTCATTGAGAAAAGGCAGTTTAAATTCCACTCACTGGTCCAGAATCTAAAACCCTTTGGCTTCTTCGACTATAATCATCTGCAAAAGAACGCCTACTGTGTCATGTCCGACAGCGGAACCGTGCCCGAAGAAGCTTCAATCCTTCAATTTCCAGCGGTATCCATCAGGACCTCAACCGAACGGCCCGAAGCATTGGATAAAGGCGCCATCATCCTGGCAGGGATCGGAACCGAAGAAGTTCTGCAGGCTGTGGAGCTTTGCCGGCAGATGTGGGAAAACAAAGAACTGGTAGAGGCCGTGCCCGACTATCAGGATTTGAATGTGAGTGTAAAAGTGGTGAAGCTGATTCAGAGCTATACGGCGATTGTGAATAAGATGGTTTGGAGAAAATAAAAAGTGAAAGTGCTAGTAACGACTCATGCTCAAATGTTTCGAACAGCAGATGGTAAAGTATGGTCAAATTCAGTTTATGGTTATAATTTTTTTAAGAGATACCTTGATGTTTTTGAAAGAATAAGGGTTATAAGTAGAATAAAAGAAATTAGTTATGAAGATATAGACAACAAAATATTGGCCAGTGGACCTGGTATAGAGTTCTATGATTTACATTTTTATCGAGGACCTTGGGAATATGCAAAAAAGTACTTATTTATGCGAAAAAAAATTAAGCGAGCAATGGATAATTGTGATTGTGCGATTTTAAGAATTCCAGACCAACTATCTTTTGAATTATTTAATGTAATAAAAAAAACAAATAAACCTTGTGCAGTAGAGGTTGTCGCTCATTCTTGGGATTTTTATGCTCCAGGTAATATCAAAACTATATTAAGGCCTTTTCTACGGTTTTATTGGGACATTAATCAAAAAAGGCTTTGTAAAAAAGCATTAGGTGTATCTTATGTTACGGAAAAATATATTCAAAAAAGATATCCGGCAAATATAGTTTTTGGAGATAATAACAGATTTGAAACTTTTTATACATCAGCAGATATAGATCCAGCTTTTTTTTATAGACCACGTTTAGGGGAATCATTTAAAAAAAAGACTCTAAATTTAATTCATGTTTCTGGTATTAACA
>CAUEUD010000173.1 GCA_959020865.1 Eubacterium limosum
GCAGCAGCGCAGGAACGCGTTAAACTCGTCGATATTGTGGAAGGTGTCGGTCATGAGCAGGGTGTACTCTGCAATCTCAAGGGAGCGCTTCTGGATAAAGCCGAGCTCGCGCTTTTCAATACGCTTGAGGTCGCAGGTCAGGGCCATGTCGGAGGAGATGCGGGTAATCAGGCTGATCACCGCGTACTGCAGGGCATCCTGGAAGATGCTGTCACAGACGTCCTGACAGCTCAGCACCTTCAGGCGGTAGCTGACCCTTTGGTTTTCTGCCCAGAGCTTTTCCATGGTGCATTCAAAGCTGTGGTACATGTCCGCCATAAAATCCAGGTCATAGGCCTGCATGGCCAGACGCTTGTCCTCAGGCAAAGCCGTATAGCTCAGCCAGGACACATAGTTGATGATCATGCTGCCGGTCAGGCGGCCGATGTCAATGGCCTTTGGCCCGTAGCCGGAAAACTCAGTGTCGATGATCTTAACCTTGCCTGGCCCCACCATGATGTTGGAGCTGTGGAGGTCGTTGTGGATCAGGCACTCGTCATTATTCAGGTATTTATAGCCCAGGGCGTGGACGCGCGCCCTGATTTTTTCATTCGACAGGATACGCTGCCGGGTTTCTTCGGCCTCGGGCTCCAGGGGTTTTTCGGCACAGAGCAGAACATTGTTCACAAAGAGGAGGTCGTAAAGCCGCTTGGATTCGTCGTTGTAGAAAAAGTGCTTCACGCCCTCAAGCTTGCGCCCGGTCATCAGAAGGTCCGAGGTGTGGAAGAACAGCAGGGCCAGAAAAATCCCCATTTTTTTGCCCACATCAGGGTAAGTGACGCCCGCGGTCAGCTCGAAGCGCAGCAGCTCCAGATCCATGAGGTCCTCCATGACAATGACGCCCGCGGCCTCGTCAAAAAGGTAGATGTCCGGGGCGATATCCTCGTAGAGGGTTCCCATAAAGGTGAGTACTGCAATCTCGGTGCGCAGGCGCTCCATAAGCACCGGGTGGTCGCCGCCGTCGGCCTCCTTAAAGGCGCGGATGTAAGGCAGCAGCTGCTTGACCACAACGGAGCAGTTGGTGTTCAGGTCTTTGACCGCAAAGATCAGGTTGACATAGCCCTCGATGTTCTGGATCTCCTCGTGGAGGTCGATGACGTTGAGGAGGGCGTTTTCGGGGAAGATTTTCTTCTGGATCAGATAGTCTTTAATGGTGTCTCGGTTCAGAGGTTCCATGGTTATGCCTCCTTAAAGGCTTCGGCCGGGTGCTTTCCAGCCATTTTCCGCAGGTAGTCGGTCAGGTCGGTGATTTTTCTGTAAGCGCCGCGGTTTAAAAACAGCTCGATGGTCATGAGCAGCACCAGCTGCTCGGGATAGATGCGGTCCGGTGTTTTCAGCCGCTCGAGGTCGTAGCAGATGCCGCGGTCACCGATGCGGGAGGCGGCGTTCAGGGCTGTGTACAGCAGTGTATCCTGGAAATGGGTCAACAGGTAGGCGTCCACATCCAGGCTGCGGAGGCGGTAGCTGTCGCTCCGGTTTTTGTCGCACAGCGCCCGGAATTCTTCCTCAAAGCACTGGTACATGGTGTTGATGGAATCCAGCAGATAGGCTCTGAAAACAGCCTTCTCGCCCTCGGTGTGCTCATGGTCGCCGTACCAGGAGAAAAAGTTGAGGCAGAAGCTGGCAATGAGCCGTCCCCAGTCCTGGGCAATGGGCCCAAAGCCTGCGAACTCGGTGTCGATGATCTTCATGCTGTGGTCATTGACCATGATGTTGGAGGCGTGCAGATCGGTGTGGATCAGGCACTCCTTGTCGGTCAGGAACTGGTGGCGCATCTGGCGGATCATGCTCTGAATTTTTTCGTTTTCGATGATGGCTCTGCGCAGGGGCCAGGTGGCCTCAGGCATGTACCGGTTGTCGGATACGATGGTGCAGTCGGCAAACAAAAAGAAATCCAGGGCGGTGTATTCCGGATTCTCAAAGAACTTTTCGAGCTCCTGTTTTTTATAGCGGGTCAGGTGCAGATCTGAGGAGTAGAAAAGGTTCCGGGCCATAAAGCGGCCGATCTTTTCGGGAAATTCAGGGTGCTCCTTCATACGGCAGTGCTCGTAGCGCAGCAGGCTGTGGTCGGTCAGGTCCTCCATGACAATGATGCCGCGGGGCTCATCGAAAAGATAAATTTTGGGGCAGATGCCCGGGTACACCGAATCCCAGAAAATCAGGACTGAGATTTCTGAGCGGAGCCGTCCGATATCCAGGCTCCAGTCGTGCATGTACTTGCTGTTCTTGCTGCCGGCGGCTTCGTCCAGCTTGCTCCTGGGCTCTCCCACAATCTGTTTGAGCACCATGGACTTGCCGTTTTGGTCGTAAATGTGGTATATAAGGTTTACATATCCGTCAATGCTTTCCTTGATGGCGTGGAGGTCTTCCACCACAAGCTCGGCATCCTGCGGATAAAGGTCTTTATCTTTCAGATAGGCGGCCACCTGATCCTCGGTCAGATAGTCGTCGGACCAGTAAGGGATTGCTTCCTGGGACATATCATCACTTCCTTTTATAGCGGTAATCGAATCAAAGGGTATCGTGGCGATACCCTTTGAAAAACGTTGGTCTGTTTTATTTTTTGTTCCGGTGCTTGTCCATATAGCTGTGGATGGCTTCCTCAAGCGCCTCGATGCCCTCGCCGGTAATGGCGCTGACCTCGTAGATTTTCTTTTTGTTCACACCGGCAAAGTTCATAAAGCGGTAGCTTCTCTTCATATCCGCGTCCTCGCGGTCAATCTTTGTAATGACGCCGATGGCCGGAATGTTAAAGGTAAAGACAAAATTGGGCGGAATGGTATTCTGGGTGTCGACGCTGGAGATCACCACAATGACCAGCCCGGCGTCGCAGGACACGTTGATGGCCTGTCTGCAAAAGAAGGGCATCTCAATAAATTCACCGGGTGTATCAATAAAATCCTCGGTGTAGGTGACCTGCTGGGTTTTGGCGTAGTGGATTTCCTGCTGGGTAAGGCGCTGCATCAGAGTTGTTTTGCCGCAGCCGATCTTGCCGACGAGCGCCACACGGTTTCGGTTACTCGCCATCTTTTAGGAATAGGTAATTTTGGGAATGTCGAAGCCCAAAACGGAATGCAGGGTGTTTAAGATTTCCTGTACAGCGGCTTTGACATCACTGACACGCCCTGTGATGACAAGGGAACCGCTGAAACGGTCGAGAAAGCCGATTTCTACCGGGGCGGCTTTGGTGCCCGCGTCGGCGGAGATAATGGCAGCCTCGCTGGGGGTGATGGTTAAAATGCCGATGGCGTCGCAGTTTTCGTCATCGAGCCCTAATTTAATATAGACATCGCTTTTGGGTTTGGCGATAATATGCGCTAAGGTGACCTGTTTACCAGGAACGTATTCCTGTATGGACCTTGGTGTTTTTTTCTCTTCTGACATGGTCGATCTCTCCTTCTGTTGGGTATAAATAGTAACCTTATTATAGCATTAATCTGAATACCGTTACAGGTTGAAACGATATTTTACTTACAACGGCCAAAATAGTGCGGGTTTTATTGGGAGGTGGAGACAGCCCCCTGCGCCATATTCTTAAATTTTCACTTCCATTCTAAAGGAAATTCGGTTAAAATAAAATCTTATGGTAGATTCTTTGGAGGAAGCATATTATAATAATTCTTAGATAAATAAGGACTTGGGAGGTAATACATGACTTGGTTAGAAGTTCAAATCACGACGACGCTGGAAGCAGAAGAGGCAATCGTCAATCTGTTTTATGAGGTCGGCGCCAAGGGCGTTGTCATCGAATCCGGCGAAAACCTGATGATGATTCAGGAGGACCCTACCATCAACTACATTGATGAGAGCATCCTGAACATGGACCCGGATGTCTCGGTCATCCGCGGGTATTTCAATGAAAAGCTGGACTGTGACGAATGTATCCATCAGCTGCTGACCGGCATTAAAAAACTGCCTGCCTGCGGCCTGAACCCCGGTGAGTGTGAACTGTCCATCACCGAGGTGGAGGAGGACGACTGGGCCAACTCATGGAAAAAATATTACAAGCCCACCCGGGTTGGCAAGAGCATTATCATCAAGCCCACCTGGGAGGACTATACCCCGGAGGCGGACGAGATCGTGGTCAACATGGACCCTGGCATGGCCTTCGGCACCGGCACCCACGAGACCACCCAGCTCTGCGTGACCAAGCTTGAGGAGTATATCCGGCCGGACGATATGGTGCTCGACATTGGCTGCGGTACGGGTATTCTCTCCATCATCGCCGGGGAGCTGGGCTGCAGGCACGTCATCGGCGTGGACTTTGACCCGGTGGCGGTCAAGGTGGCCAGAGAAAACATCGCGCTCAATAATATGGAAGATAAAATTGAAATCCGCGAGGGCAACCTTCTGGACGTCATTGCAGAGGATGAAAAGGCAGAGATCATCGTGGCCAACATCCTGGCAGAGGCCATCATCGAGCTGGCCCGGATCATCAAGCCCTATTTAAAGGAAGACGGCGTGTTCATCTCCTCCGGCATCATCAATGATCGGCTGGAAGCGGTTTTAAAGACCCTGAACGACGAGGGCTTCGAGATTTTAAACATTGAGCAGATGGGCGAGTGGAACAGCGTTGCCGCCCGGATTAAGGCATAAAGGAGTTCTTTTGTATGCATCGTTTTTTTGTATCCCCCGGACAGATTGAGGATGGGCTGGTCACTATTGAAGGGGAGGATTTTAAGCATATTACCAAGGTGCTGCGCCTGAGAGACGATGAGGCCATTGAGGTCTGTGACGGCCGCGGCACGGACTATATCGCGTGTGTGGAGACTGTGGGAAAGGAAAGCCTGAAGGGGCGTATTCTGGAGAGCCGCCCGTCCCGCGGAGAGACGGACAGCCTGCGGGTTACCCTGTTCCAGGGCGTACCCAAGGGGCAGAAGATGGAGTCCGTCATTCAGAAATGCGTGGAGGCCGGCGCAGCCTCCATTGTGCCCTTCACCTCGGAGCGCACAGTGGTAAAGCTGGGCGATAAGGAAGAGAAAAAGACCCGGCGCTGGCAGCGCGTTGCCTACGAGGCCGCCAAGCAGTCCAAGCGCGGCATCGTCCCCCATGTGGCAGAGGTGACCACCCTGTCCGCAGTGGCAGACACCTTGGATAACTATGACCTGGTGCTCATTGCCTACGAGGGCGAGGAAGAAAGCAGCCTGAAAAGCGTGATTTCCTCCTTGGAGTTTGATCCGGAGAAAATCGCGGTCATCATCGGCCCCGAGGGCGGTTTCGACCCCGCAGAGGCTGCCATGATCGAGGAGGCCGGCGGCTACTCTGTGAGCCTTGGACGCCGGATTCTGCGCACCGAGACCGCGGGCGTGGTGCTGCTGGCGCAGCTGAACTTCTTTTATGAGAAAAGTTAAAAAGGTGGAAAGTTGAAGGTGGAAAGTTGCTGTACAAATCTGCCTTTGGCAGATTTGATAAGAAGCGGCTTTCAGCCGCTGTTCTAATCAAAACACGGACGTGTTTTGTTCCTGAACCTTCCACCTTCAACCCTAAAAATCACAAATTCGATTAACGACTGGAGCTTTAACATAGATGAACCAAAAAACTGTCGCTTTCCATACTCTTGGCTGTAAGGTGAATTCCTACGACACCGAGGCCATGATGGAAATTTTTGAAAAGGCGGGCTACCGCATTGTCGGGTTCGCCGAATACGCCGATGTGTACGTGGTCAACACCTGCACCGTCACCCATCTGGGCGACCGGAAATCCCGCAATATGATGCGCAAGGCAAGGCGCACGAACCCGGACGCGGTCATTGTGGCGGTGGGCTGCTATGTGCAGGTAGCCCCCGACGAGGTTCAGGCCATCGAGGAGGTGGACCTGATCATCGGTACCAAAAACCGGGCCGATATCGTGGCCGACATCGAGGCCTACCAAAAGGATAAGACCCAGAACAATTTTGTTTCCGATATTATGCGGGAGCACCACTATGAGGATTTGAATATCACTGAAACCAAGGGCAAGACCCGGGCCTTTTTAAAGGTCCAGGAGGGCTGTAACCAGTTCTGTACCTACTGCATTGTCCCCTTTGCCAGGGGGCCGGTTCGCAGCCGCCCAGTGGACGCTGTCCTGAGCGAGGTGAAGCGGGTGGCGGCCCACGGCTACGCAGAGGTGGTGCTCACCGGTATCCACATTGCTTCCTACGGCGTGGACCTGGAGGACGGCGTGGACCTGCTGAGCCTGATCCGGGCAGTGGACAGGGTTGAGGGCGTGAAACGTATCCGCCTCGGCTCCCTCGAACCCCTGTTGCTCACCGAAGAATTTGTGCAGGGCCTGTCAGAAGTCAGGACCTTCTGCCCCCACTTCCACCTGTCGCTGCAGAGCGGCTGTGATACGGTTTTAAGCCGTATGGGCCGCAAATACACCACCGCCCAGTACGCGGAGATTGTAAAACGGGTGCGCCGCGCCTTTGATTATCCGGCCATCACCACGGATATTATGGTTGGTTTCCCCGGTGAAACGGAGGAGGAATTTGAGGCGACTCTGGCCTTTGTGGAGCAGATTCATTTTTACCAGGTGCATGTCTTTAAATACTCCAGGCGCAAGGGCACAAAGGCCGATGCTTTCCAGGGCCAGGTGCCCGAGGAGATCAAGACCGAGAGAAGCCACCGCCTGACCCAGATGGCCAGAGCCTGTGAGCAGGATTTCCTCAGGGCCAACGCGGGCAGAACTGTGCCTGTGCTCTATGAGCGCGCCAAAGAGGAAGGGGTCTATGAGGGCCACACAGACAACTATATTCCAGTGGTTCTTAAGACCATCGAAAAAATTAATGGCAAAATTATTGAAACTGAGTTATTATATAAGGAGTCAGAGTTCCATATGACGGGGCTCCTGAATTAGAAGGGAGAAAGATTATGTCTGAAGATTGTATCTTTTGTAAAATCGTAAACGGCGAAATCCCATCGACGGTTGTGTATGAAGATGATCATGTCCTTGCCTTTAACGACATCGACCCACAGGCGCCAGTGCATGTGGTCATCATTCCAAAGGAACACTACGAATCCATTTTGTCTGTTCCGGCGGGAGATGACATCATCAGCCACATCCATACCGTCGCCAACCGTTTGGTACTCAAACTGGGAATCGCGGACAGCGGTTTCAGACTGGTGAATAACTGCGGCGCAGACGGCGGACAGACCGTACCGCATCTGCACTACCACCTGCTGGGCGGCAGAAGCATGCAGTGGCCGCCAGGTTAATACGGCCGTCGGCAAAGCCCGGATTGCTGCGTTGCAGTCCTGCGCGGACCGGTTACTTATCTGCAATGAGCCCCCTCACCGGCTCGGCCTGCGCCTTGCACTGCGGTCTTTCTTTCAGGCCGCCACAGAGGGTGAGTATGAATAACAGAAATCACTTAACAGAGCTTGTTTTTTGGACAGGCTCTTTTTTTATGCCCGCATTTGGGTATATAGACAATAAATCAGAAATATTCAGATAAAAAGGAGTGATTTTTTATGAAAAATATATATGACTTTCGTGTTGAAAAAATGGACGGCGGAAAGCAGGCGCTCAAGGATTATGAGGGAAAGGTGCTGTTAGTGGTCAATACCGCCAGCAAGTGCGGCTTTACCCCGCAGTTTGACGGCCTCGAAGCCCTTTATGAAAAGTATAAGGACCAGGGCCTCATGATTCTGGGCTTCCCCTGCACCCAGTTTGGCAACCAGGACCCGGGCAGCAATGAAGAGATCGAAAACTTCTGCCGCCTTACCTACGGCGTATCCTTCCCGATGATGGCAAAGATCGAGGTGAACGGCGACAACGCCGAGCCGCTTTTTGTTTTTCTTAAGGAACAGCAGGCATTCAGAGGGTTTGATTTAAACACCGACAAGGGCAAAGCCTTTGACGAGCGTCTGTCCAAGGACGACCCGGATTACGCGCAGAAAAGTGATATTAAATGGAACTTTACCAAGTTTCTTGTCGACCGCGACGGCAATGTAGTTGCCCGCTATGAGTCGATGGTAGAGCCTGCGGCGCTGGAAAAGGATATCGAAAGGCTTTTATAAAAGCTTTTTAACGCCTTAAGGCCAGCTGGTTTTTTCTTATGAAAAAATAGATACAAAAAACCCCGATGAATCCCCACTTTTGGATTGACAATTA
>CAUEUD010000174.1 GCA_959020865.1 Eubacterium limosum
ATTCCTGGCCGTTATCCACAGCGCCTGGACCTTTTTTCTTATCTGGATAAAAGGCGTAGTCTCGGATCGCGCCACTTGTTTTATCGTCCTTTTCTACGCCTTACTTCTCGGCAGAATCCTGGAGCCATAGCGCATGCCGAAAATGCCCCGGCGATCATCCGCGATCATCTGAATAAAGGTATCGCCATACTCTCCGGCGATCATCCCATGTCCGGGCTCGATCATCGTAACCGCAGAAACCTTATCACCGTTTTTCAGCAGCGCTTCTCCGGCTTCACCTATAAAAAGTTCTACCTTTGTGCCTTCATCGGAAGCGTAAACGCCGCAGGCTTCTTTGAGGGTTTGGGTATCCCATGGCTTGTTTTCATAATGATGACGGATTCTTTCTGCTTTGAAGCCCATGCCCATGCTCAGGGCTGCTTCCGCCACACCGCTGACTGGCACATCCTCTGTATTGCACAGCACAATAACGCCCATGCCCCTTTCACGGCACCACAGCAGATGTGATGAAACGCCGGGCAAACTTCCTCCATGTCCTGCTACCTGTAAGCCGTTCAGCTCCTTGATGTCAAGCCCATAGCCATAATCTGTCACATAGGAGTCCATCTGGTGCTTTGTCGTCATGGCTGTGATGGTCTCTGGCTTTGCGATGGCCGTTCCGTCAAGGCCTGTCCCGTCATTCAGGTACATGGCAATGTATTTCTTCAAATCTTTTAAGGTGGATTTCATGGCGCCGCCGCCGTTTAATACAAAGGCGTTGTCATGATAATCCCTGACCTTTGTCAGCTCACCTGCGATAACGGCGTAAAGCGCCGCATGATTTTCATCCTTTAGCGGACGCACAAAATCGCAGAAGCTTCGCTCCATTCCCAGAGGCTTCAAAATATGTTCAAGCAGATAGTCCGCATAGGAGGCGGAACCACCGTGATGGTAAATAATATCGGACAGCAGTCCATAGCCGTCATTGCAATAGCTGAAATATTCGCCCGGCCGGCCGATAAATTCTTTCTGAGCATCCAGCCTTCCTGCCACCTGACGGCATCCTTCCTGAGCCAGCTCTGCATTGTAAGCCAGGTCACCCACGACGGCTTCATCAAGCCCCAGCTCCGCCGCCACTGTGTCCACCACAATGCGTGACTGTGGAAAGTATCCGCCGCTGTGAAACATCAGGTGTTTGATCAAAACCGGTTCTCCCTGGTTCATTCCCTTAAATTCCGGAATATAATCACTCACCGGGTCCTCAATGCTCAGAATACCATCCTCCTGCATTTTTAAAATGGCCAGGCAGGTAAAGGATTTTGTCAGGGACGCGAGGCCAAAAATCGTTTCTTCGTCAATGCGCTTTCCGGTTTCCTGATCCCGTTCCCCGAAAAAGTGCTCATATTTTGTCACGCCCTGCGCATCCACAATGGCTATAGCCATCCCCACAGCCTGGTGGTCTTCCATGCATTTTTCCACACTGATTTCAAATTTTTCTTGCTCTGTCATCTTTGTTCTTTTCTCCTTTAAGGCTTTTGTCTTTCCATAGTATACAGCTTATCTGTCAATAAATAAAGCCCCGAATAAAAAATCCCGCAGTGCCAAAGGACGGCGCTGCGGGATATGTTTTCTTCTTAGAGACCCATGAAGAGTGGTGCGAATACTAATGATACAATGGTCATTAATTTGATTAAAATATTGATGGATGGTCCGGAAGTATCCTTGAACGGGTCACCAACGGTATCCCCAACAACAGCAGCTTTATGCGCTTCAGAGCCTTTACCGCCATGTACACCGGATTCGATGTACTTTTTAGCGTTATCCCAGGCACCACCGGCGTTTGACATCATGATTGCCATGAGGACACCAGAAGCCAGAGAACCGGCCAACAAGCCACCAAGCGCTTCCGCGCCTAAAATAAATCCAATAAGAAGTGGAGCGACGATCGCCAAAAGGCCAGGAGCGATCATTTTCTTCAAAGCAGCAGCGGTTGAGATATCAACACATTTTGCATAGTCCGGTTTGCTGGTACCAGCCATAATGCCGGAATCCGCTCTAAACTGACGGCGAACTTCTTCGATCATATCGTTAGCAGCATCGCCTACAGCTTCCATGGTTAAAGCGGAGAATAAGAATGGCAGCATTGCGCCGAGCAATAAACCGATGATAACCATTGGGTCCAGTAAGCTGATCTGGCTTAAGCCAACTGTTTCAGCATAGGAAGCGAACAGGCCGAGAGCGGTCAACGCTGCAGAACCAATAGCGAAGCCTTTACCGATGGCAGCAGTGGTGTTACCAACAGCATCCAACTGGTCTGTAATATTGCGGACATCTTCCGGAAGTTCAGACATTTCTGCAATCCCGCCGGCGTTATCAGCGATAGGGCCATAAGCGTCAACGGCGATGGTCATACCACAGGTGGATAACATACCAACAGCTGCTAAGGCAATACCGAATAATCCACCACCATTCGGCATTGACATCCCACCAGACCAATATGCCACAAAAATAGCAATTGCGATCGCGATCAACGGCAGAGCGGTGGACTTCATACCAACAGCCAGACCGGAGATAACAGTGGTTGCAGAACCTGTTTCAGACTGCTGAGCAATATGCTGTACTGGCTTGTATTTTTCAGAGGTATAGTATTCAGTCAGCTGACCGATGGCAATACCAACGATTAAGCCCGCAATAATTGCAATAAATGGGTAGAAGCTGCCTAACATATAGGTAGACAGGAAGTAGGAAGCGATGATCACCAGAATACCAGATACATAAGTACCCATATTCAAGGATTTCTGCGGATTTCCGCCTTCTTTGCCGCGTACGAAGAAAGTACCGATGATTGAAGCGACGATACCAACAGCAGCAAGGAGCAATGGGAAGAATATTCCTACAACACTTTGAGTTACAACAGCACCCAGGGTCATTGCTGAGATTAAAGAACCAACATAAGATTCAAATAAGTCAGAACCCATACCGGCAACGTCACCAACGTTGTCACCAACGTTATCGGCGATAACTGCAGGGTTTCTCGGGTCATCTTCAGGGATACCGGCTTCTACCTTACCAACAAGGTCAGCCCCAACATCAGCAGCTTTTGTATAGATACCACCGCCAACACGGCCGAATAAAGCCATAGAGGAAGCACCCAGACCAAAGCCAGTTACAATGGCTGTATCCTGGAAAATAATGTAAAGTACGCTAACACCGATTAAGCCTAAGCCTACAACACACATACCCATAACGGCACCGCCTGAAAAAGCTGTGCTCAGGGCTTTGTTCATGCCTTCTTCCTTAGCGGCATTCGCAGTTCTTACGTTTGCTTTGGTAGCAACGTTCATGCCGAAGAAACCAGCCAGAACTGAGAAAAGTGCACCGATTAAGAAGCAAACAGCTGTCTGCCATCCGAGGCCAGGTGTCACACACAAGATAATAAATAAAACAACAATAAAGACGGCCATCATTTTGTACTCTCTGGTCAGGAAAGCCATGGCGCCTTCATGAATGTAAGAAGCGATTTCCTTCATACGGTCTGTGCCTTCAGCGACTTTATTGACACGGGCAGTATAGAAAACTGCAACTAACAATGCGATTACCCCAATAATAGGAGCGATCCATAATTCCATTTTGCAAATTCCCCCTTCGTGAAATTTTCAGATTTTTCGATTAAGCTAAAAGTGAATAAATGAAAGCAGATAACATAAATACAATAGCGGAACCAATCGTGATCTTTTCAAGAATGGCTTCAAGACCTCTGGCTTTCTTACGGCCGAATAAGGTTTCAGCGCCGCCTTCAATCGCGCCACCCATACCTGCAACCTTTGCCGGTGACAGCAGAATGCTGATAATCAGTGCAAAACTTGCAATCACTAAAAGAACGATTAAGAATGTTTTCATTGTATCACCTCCGTTTTAATCGTAAGATAAATCTTATCATAACCTTAAGATTTTTTCAATAATAAAATAGGCCCTGAAAAGGAATTTCAGGGCTTTTTTTGCATGTAATCGGTTTTCAACCGCAAATTTTTCTTATTTCTTAATAAGTGATGTCCCGGTCATTTCCGCGGGAACGTCCATGTCCAGCAGGTCCAAAATCGTCGGTGAGATGTCTGCCAGACGTCCGTCGTCTCTCAACTCAACCTCACCCGCGCCGGCGATCACACATTCCACCGGATTCGTAGTATGGGCCGTCCATGGCTTCTTGGTATCATAGTCGATCATCTTTTCCGCATTGCCGTGGTCAGCGGTCAGGATCACATTGCCGCCCTTGGCTAAAATGGCGTCGATCACCTTTTTAGAGCATTCATCCACTGCCATGACTGCTTTTTCAGCTGCTTCCATCACACCAGTATGCCCAACCATATCGGTATTGGCGTAGTTGAGGATAATGACCTTGTATTTATCCGAATCAATGGCTTCCAGAACCTTTTCAGTTACCTCGTAAGCGCTCATTTCCGGCTGCAGGTCATAGGTTGCCACCTTTGGCGACGGCACCAGAATACGGTCCTCACCTTCATACTGTTTTTCAAGGCCACCGTTAAAGAAATAGGTGACATGGGCATATTTTTCTGTTTCGGCAATACGCAGCTGCGGCACGCCGTTGGCGCTCAGGTATTCACCCAGGGTATTGGTGACTGTTTCCGGCTTAAAGGCAATCTCAACGCCTTCAAAGCTGGCGTCATACTGGGTCATGGAGATGTAATGTACAGGAATATAGCCGCGTTCACGGTTAAACTCAGCAAAATCCGGTTCGATAAATGTCCGTGACAGCTCACGGGCACGGTCCGGGCGGAAATTGAAGAAAATAATGGTATCATTGGCCTGGACACGCTTATCCACTTCCGGCTTAATGACAGTCGGGATAACGAATTCGTCATTAACGTCTTCCTTATAGCTCAACTCCATGGCTTCTACAGCCGAGTCTGCCACATTGCCTTTGCCCAAAGCAATGGCATCGTAAGCTTTTTCAACACGTTCCCATCGGTTGTCACGGTCCATGGCATAATAACGGCCTTCAACTGTTGCGATTTCGCCCACGCCGATCTCAGCCATCTTTGCTTCCAGTTCCCTGATAAATCCAAGGCCGCTGGTCGGAGCGGTATCACGGCCATCCATGAAACAGTGGACATAGACCTTCTCAACGCCTTCCTTCTTAGCAAGCTCCAGCAGACCATACAGGTGTTTCAAGTGGCTGTGAACGCCCCCATCAGACACCAGGCCCATCACATGCAGGGCGGTGCCATTTTCCTTGACGTTTTTAATGCCATCCATAAACACTGGATTTTCAAAGAAATCCCCGTCCTCAATGGATTTCGTGATGCGTGTCAGTTCCTGATAAACGACGCGGCCTGCTCCCAGATTCAGGTGGCCGACCTCAGAATTTCCCATCTGCCCTTCAGGCAGCCCAACGCCTAAGCCGCTGGCTACAATGTGGGTGTGGGGGTATTTTTCATAAAAAGCATCCAGGTTTGGAGATGGCGCTTCAAGTACAGCGTTGCCCTCCGCAATGGGCGTATAACCATATCCGTCCAGGATAATTAACGCAGTTAAATTTCCTCTCATAAATATCAATCCTTTCTTTGTATCTCTCAATGTCAAAGCAATAACGGGAGCTCGGAGCTGTTATCTTTCTCCTCGTCTCCCGTTATCTGTATTATACCTCTAAAGGAGGTGATTTACAATTTATTTTAGAATTATTCTAATCCTAGAATTTAACAATTTTAGCGAAATCAGCCGTCAGGCTCGCACCGCCGACCAGAGCGCCGTCGATGTTCGGCATTGCCATCAGCTCTGCGACATTGGCAGGCTTCACGCTTCCGCCGTACTGTACACGGACAGCTTCAGCTGCGTCTTTGCCATACATTTCTTCAATGGTCTTGCGCACCCAGCCGCAGGCTTCGTCTGCTTCTTCCTTAGAAGCGGTTTTTCCGGTTCCGATGGCCCAGATTGGTTCATAGGCAATGACGACCTTGGAAATATCATCAATATTTTTGCAGCCTTCCTTGATCTGTCCAACGACCTTGGCTTCTGCTTTTCCGCCTTCGCGTTCTTCAAGGGTTTCACCGCAGCACACGATTGGGGTTAAGCCCAGTTCAAGAGCCTTGACGGCTTTTTTATTAACAGCCTCATCTGTTTCGTTGTAGTATTCACGGCGTTCGGAGTGGCCGATTACCACATATTTCACGCCGATGGCTGTCAGCATTTCGCCGGCAATTTCGCCTGTGAACGCGCCGCTTGTTTCATAGTGCATATTCTGAGCGCCGATACCAATATTGGTGCCTTCGGTCAGTTTAACAGCTTCTACTAAATCAACATAGGGCGGACAGAAAACAACTTCTGCTTCAGCTCCTTCTACTAAAGGTTTTAATTCATTTATTAAAGTGGCAGCTTCGTTAATATCCTTGTTCATTTTCCAGTTGCCGGCAATGATTGGTCTTCTTGACATAATAATCTCCTCTATATTTGTATACTATAATTATAGAAACGGCAGTTTGTTTTTTGTATAGTCATCCAATGACCCCATCGTCTTTATTTGAAAAGCCCCTGATCTTCCTTACGGAAGGGCTTTTCAAACAAGACGTTCGCTTCGTGCGCTCATTCACTCGCTGCCGCTCGTTTCCTATTCGCTGTCCGTTTTTTTACAAAACCGGACTCAGCATTACTTGTTTTCTAAAACGTCGATACCTGGTAATACTTTGCCTTCCATAAATTCTAAGGAAGCGCCGCCGCCAGTAGAAATATGGCTCATGCCGTCTTCAAATCCAAGCTGTTTAACAGCTGCTGCGGAATCCCCGCCGCCAATGATGGTCACTGCGTCCGATTCAGCCATCGCTTTGGCAACCGCAACGGTTCCTTTGGCGAATTCAGGGAATTCAAAGACCCCCATCGGTCCGTTCCAGATAACGGTTTTAGCGCCCTTAATGGTGTCTGCAAAAAGCTTCTGAGTTTCAACACCGATATCCAGCCCCATCTGGTCTGCCGGAATCGCGTCAACCTTCACGTTGGTAGCCGGAGCATCTGCCTTGAATTCAGGCGCTACAACCACGTCGATAGGTAATAACAGCTTAACACCCTTTGCTTCAGCCTTTGCCAGTAATTCCTTTGCGAGGTCAATCTTATCTTCTTCCAGTAAAGAAGTACCGATTTCATAGCCCTGCGCTTTTAAGAAAGTAAAGGCCATACCGCCGCCGACAATTAACGAATCAACCTTTTCGAGCAGATTGTTGATAACACCGATTTTGTCCGAAACCTTGGAGCCGCCCAAAATCGCAACAAAAGGTCTCTTGGGATCTTCTAAGGCACCGCCGATGAAATCCAGCTCCTTCTGAATCAGGAAGCCTGAAACAGCTGGCAGGTAATCTGCAACGCCGGCTGTGGAAGCATGAGCGCGGTGGCTGGAGCCAAAAGCGTCTTCAACAAAAACATCACCCAGGCTTGCCAGTTCTTTGGCAAAGGATGGTTCGTTTTTCTTTTCTTCCGGTCTGAAACGGGTATTCTGCAGCAACAGAATCTGGCCCGGTTTAAGTGCTGCCGCTGCGTCCTTGGTTACCTGGCCAACAACCTCGCCGTCATCGTTAAACACCACTTCGGTACCCAGCACTTCGGACAATCTCTTCGCAACTGGCAGTAAAGAGAACTTCGGGTCGGGTTCATTCTTCGGACGTCCAAGATGTGACATTAAGATAAGAGAAGCCCCCTGATCCAAAATGTACTTGATGGTCGGCAGAGCCGCCTGGATTCTGGTATCATCTGTGATAACGCCGTCTTCATTAAGCGGAACATTGAAGTCCGCGCGCATCAATACCTTTTTGCCTTTTAAATCGATATCTTTTACTGTTTTTTTCATAAGTTTCCTCAACCTCGTTTCAAATTTCATTAAAAAAGGGGGTCGCGTGACCCCCCGTTTTAAAATCTACCGGTAGGGGCAGATTTAGTACTTGTTATTATGTAGTTTTTTATAAATAAATCGAATTAAGCAAGTTCAGAGAAGTATTTGATTGTTCTTACCATCTGGCTTGTGTAAGAGTTTTCATTGTCATACCAGGAAACAAC
>CAUEUD010000175.1 GCA_959020865.1 Eubacterium limosum
CGTCCACTGTCAGCACTGTGCCGCTGTTGACATCCAAAACGATATAGAGACCATTTAAATAAAACTTATGTATCATTATTATCTTCTTTCTTATCTTTCTTTTCCACAAATTTTATGCAAAGAAAAAGCAGTAAACATTGTTACTGCTTTTTCGCAAACTCATAATTATTTAGATTGTTTACACTGCTGATTTCCTACTGTGCAGGAAGTTTTGCAGGCAGACTGGCAGGAAGTCTGGCATTCACCGCAGCCTTTGTTTTTAACATCAGCTAAAGTCCCTTTTTTAACGATTGTGATGTGTTTCATCTCATTCACGCTCCTTTATGCAGTTTTATTTTTTGTCTTCGTCGACTTCTTCGCCAACTTCAACATTTTCATCTGTCACATCTTCAAATTCAGCATCCTCGACAGGGCTGTCATTGTAATCCTGAGTCTCCTGAGATTCTTCTTCAATGGTTTCAGGTTCTGAAACAGATTCGGTTGTTTCTTCCTCGGTATCGTCTTCCGTCTCTTCACGTTTGATTACCTTTGAAACAGCGCTTTTAACGATCATTGCCTTATGGAAATCCGGAAGCATTTCGAGGACGATGTTTTCATCATCGATCGCATAAATTATCCCATAAAAACCACCAATTGTCAAAATTTCATCCCCTGGCTTCATGTTGTCCCGCATTGCCTGTATTTCTTTTTTCTGCTTATTCTGCGGACGCATAATAAAGAAATAGAAGAAAACAACGAGCAGGATCAGCGGAAGAAAAGTCATTAAACCACCTTGCATACTAAATTCTCCTTAATATTATATTCCATATTTTTGAAAAAAACTTTCCTTGAATGCTAAAAGGTTGTCTTCCATAATAGCATTCCGTACTTTTTCCATAAGCTTAAGTGTAAAGTATAAATTGTGATATGTCAATAACCTTGCACCCAAAATTTCATTGCATTTTACCAAATGGCGTAAGTAAGCCCTTGTATAATTTCGACAAACGAAACAATCACATTCCGGGTCTAACGGCGTAAAATCTTCCTTATAGGTCGCGTTGCGTACCACCACTTTTCCCTGACTGGTCATGGCTGTTCCGTTTCTCGCGATACGGGTCTGGAGTACACAGTCAAACATGTCGACACCGCGAACCACGCCTTCTAAAAGCGCGTCCACTGAGCCGACTCCCATAAGGTAACGCGGCTTGTCTTTTGGTAAAAGCGGAACAGTCGCGTCCAGAATCCGGTACATGGTATCTTTGGACTCTCCAACGCTCAAACCGCCGATGGAATAACCCGGAAAATCAATTTCAGTCAGTCCTCTCACGCTTTCTGCCCGGAGATCCTCATACATACCGCCCTGCACGATGCCAAAAAGCGCCTGATCATCCGGACGCTTGTGAGCATCCTTACAGCGCTTCGCCCAGCGGGTGGTCATTTCCATGGATTTTTTAGTGTACTCATAATCCGCATCTGCCGGGGCACACTCATCAAAGCACATAATGATATCAGCGCCGATCGTGTTCTGCATATCAATGGATTTTTCCGGAGACATAAAGTGCCGGGAGCCATCTAAATGTGAACAAAACTCCACACCTTCTTCTGTAATTTTTCTTAAATCATTTAAGGAAAAAACCTGGAATCCGCCACTGTCTGTGAGGATCGGGCGGTCCCAATGCATAAATTTATGAAGCCCTCCTGCCTTTTTCATAATTTCCTGTCCAGGCCGCAGGTAAAGGTGATAGGTATTGCCAAGAATGATATTGGCATCCATCTCCTCCAAATCCTCACTGGTCATAGACTTAACCGTCGCCTGTGTTCCAACCGGCATAAAAATCGGTGTGTTGATGACACCATGGCTGGTATGGATTTTACCAAGGCGGGCCCCGGTGTGTTTATCTTCTTTGATTAATTCGTATCTGAACATTCAGTTTTTCTCCTAATAAATAAACATGGCGTCACCAAAGCTGAAAAAACGGTAACGCGCGTCAATAGCGTGCTGATAGGCCTTCAAGACCGCTTCGCGATTGTAAAAAGAGGATACCAGCATCAGCAGTGTGGACTCCGGAAGATGAAAATTTGTAATCAACGCATCAACCACCTGCCATTTGTAGCCTGGATAGATAAAAATATCTGTCGATCCCTCACATGCCTGAACCTTTCCATCAAAGCGGGCTGCGGCACTCTCCAAAGTTCTGACAGATGTCGTGCCAACAGCAACGACTCGCCCGCCCTTTTTCCGGGTCTCCTCAATGAGCTTTGCCGTTTCTTCGGGCACCTGGTAGGTTTCTTCATGCATATGATGATCCAGTATATTATCACATTTTACGGGACGAAAGGTCCCGATCCCCACATGCAGTGTAACCTCAGCAGTCCTAACGCCTTTTTTGTGGAGCGCATCCAGCAGCTCCTCTGTAAAATGCAGACCGGCAGTTGGTGCGGCAGCGGAACCTGTGTACTTGGCGTAAACTGTCTGATAGCGGTCCTGATCCTCTAAAACCTCATGGATATACGGCGGAAGCGGCATGGTTCCCAACTCCCCGATAATCTCCTCAAAGATGCCATCATATTCAAACTCAATGATTCTGAGACCGCCCTCTATCTTATCTTTAATCTCACCCTTAAGCTTGTCCCCAAAGACCAGACGCGTACCAGGCATTGCCTTTTTTCCTGGCTTTACCATGGTTTCCCAGGTTTTATCGTCCAGCCGTTTGAGCAGCAGCAGCTCGACCTTTCCCCCGGTTTCTTCTTTTTTACCAAAAATCCGCGCAGGCAGCACCTTTGTATTATTCATAACCAGCAGGTCGTCCTCAGTTAAATAATCGATAATATCGTGGAAATGACGGTCCTGAATACTTCCCTCCATGCGGTTGAGCACCATCAGTCTCGACGCGTCTCTTTTCTTTTCCGGCGTCTGAGCAATAAGCTCTTCAGGCAAGTCATAATAAAAATCCTTTGTCGTTAGTGTTTCCAAATTGATTCCTCTATTCTAAATCCAATTTCACCTGTTCCTGCAGCACTGCAGGCTCAAGTCCCAGATGCCTGTAGCCGCCTGAGGTGATCACGCGTCCCCTTGGGGTTCTGGCCAGATAACCGAGCTGAATCAGATAAGGCTCGTAAACCTCTTCGATGGTATTGCGCTCCTCGCCAATGGCCGCCGCCAGTGTGTCGATCCCTACAGGACCGCCGTCAAATTTCTCAACGATGGTCGTCAGCATGATCCGGTCAATTTCATCTAAACCCTTGGCGTCCACTTCAAAGAGTTCTAAAGCTGTTCTGGCTGTCTCCAGATCAATAACGCCTTTTCCCTCAATTTCGGCAAAGTCGCGCACCCTCTTCAACAGACGGTTGGCAATACGCGGCGTTCCACGTGAGCGCACTGACAGCTCCTCTGCACCCTTTTCATCCAGATTGACAGACAATATCTCCGCTGAACGGCTGATAATGGTTGCCAGCTCAACCTGGTTGTAAAGCTCCAGCCGCTGAACCACGCCAAAGCGGTCCCGCAGCGGAGCCGTCAGCAGTCCGGCCCGTGTCGTGGCTCCGACCAGCGTAAACTTGGGCAGGTCAAGACGAATGGATTTCGCGCTGGGTCCCTTTCCGATAATAATATCCAGAACAAAGTCCTCCATCGCCGGGTAGAGTACCTCCTCCACACTTCGCTGCAGCCTGTGGATTTCATCAATAAACAGGACATCACCTTCTTTAAGGCTGGTCAAAATGGCGGCCAGATCTCCCGGCTTTTCAATGGCTGGCCCGGAGGTGGTCTTTATATTCGTTCCCATTTCCTGGGCAATAATATTGGCCAAAGTGGTCTTTCCAAGCCCTGGCGGCCCGTAAAGGAGAACATGGTCCAGCGGTTCGTTCCGCTTCTGGGCTGCCTGTATAAAGATCGCCATCTGGCGCTTAACACGATCCTGCCCTATATAATCCTCCAGCCGCTGGGGCCTTAAACTTCTCTCAATATCAATGTCGGTTTCTGTAAAACCGCTTGTCACTATACGATCCTTCATTTTTTATTCACCTACCGTCCAAGGGGATTTGCAGACATCAGCGCATTTTTCAGAATATCCTCAATGCTCATTCCCGGCTGAATAATTTTTTCGACCAGCTCTGATGCCTCGGCATAGCCATAGCCCAGTCCCAGCAGCCCGTTAACCGCCTCATTAAAGAGGTTGTCCGCCTCTCTGAGATTTTCGATGGCACCCGGCTCTGCCGAATCCGCAAATGCAAAATTCTTATACTTATCCTTAAGCTCCAGAATAATCCGATTCGCAGTCTTCTGCCCGATTCCCGGCGCGCGGGCGATCGCCTTGGCGTCCTCATTGACAATATAGCGAATCAGCTCATCCCTGGTAAACTGCGATAACAGCCCCATTGCTGCCTTTGGTCCGATACCTGAAATGGTGATAATGGTTCTGAAAATCTCGCGTTCCTCTTTTGACGAGAAGCCATAGAGCGTTACATCATCTTCTTTAAACGCCGGATGGATATAGACCTTTACTTCCTTGTGTAATTTTGGAAGCTCAGACATCGTGTTTGCGGAAACATTGATCCGATATCCCATGCCCTGATGGTCCACAACGATGTAGTCTGACGCCTGCTCCTCATAATTGCCTTTTATATACTCAAACACGTCAAGCCTCCTGTTTTTTTCGTATTGGTTTATTGTATCAATTCAGTCCTGTTAATTCAAGAACCTTTATTCGGTCAGAACATGAAAAAAGCACCCGAAGGTGCTAAATCCCGAATATGCCGTCCACCATTTTTGACGCCTAGCGGATGCTAGGTGGGTGCCCTGTCTCTAAGGGTCTGTTTTCCACTCAAAGGAGGCTTAACATTGCATAGAGAACATCCGGACTCCCTATAAATAAGTGTAGGTTCAAAAATAAGGTTGTAACGAACATCTCAGGATTAATTTCATTATATCTGTAATTATTAGAATTGAAAAGGATAAATTTTTGTTGAGGGATTGCTAAAAAAGACTACAAAAACTATTTGACATTATCCAAAATTCAGCATTCCGTTTTATTCCATTCCTACTTCAATATATTTAAGGCCTTGGATATATTATCGACTGGCAGAAGCTCCAGCCCTGTATTTTCCAGACCCCGGGCATTGCCCTTTGGCATAATGCAGCGCTTAAAGCCAAACTTCGCGCCTTCTTTAAGGCGTTTTTCAATGTGCTGTATATTTCTGACCTCACCAGTCAGGCCAACCTCGCCGATAATCATCATATCCTCTGGAATTTCAAAATTCCTGAAGCTTGAGTATAGTACAGACACAACGGCCAGATCAAGAGCCGGCTCATCTATTTTCATACCCCCGACCACATTAATATACGCATCGAGATTCTGAAGCTGTAATCCCAGCCGTTTTTCCATAATGGCCAAAAGCAGCACCATACGGTTATAGTCCATTCCGGTGGCCATGCGCCTTGGGTTGCCAAAGCTTGTCTGTGATACAAGTCCCTGAAGCTCGATTAAAAGCGGACGTGTTCCCTCCATACAGGGTACTACCACAGAGCCGCAGGTATTTTTCGGACGGCTCGACAACATCATTTCAGAAGGATTTGCCACCTCATGCAGGCCATCCTGTGCCATTTCAAAAATGCCGATCTCATTGGTTGATCCAAAACGGTTTTTAACTCCTCTGAGTATCCGATAAGTATGGTACTTTTCACCTTCAAAATACAAAACCGTATCAACCATGTGTTCCAACACACGGGGGCCGGCAATATTGCCTTCCTTGGTCACATGCCCGACCAGAATCATTGAAATATTATCCTTTTTGGCTATCTGCATCAATGCATTGGCATTCTCCCTTATCTGACTGACGCTGCCGGGCGCTGAGGTGATTGTGGGACTATACATTGTCTGGATCGAGTCAATAATGACAAGATCAGGCTTCTCATGCAAAATAGTATCCACGATATAGGGCACGTTAATCTCAGACAGGAAAAAAATATTCTGGGATTTCACCTTCATCCGGACCGCGCGCATTTTGAGCTGCTGCTCGGACTCCTCACCTGAAATATACAGGATTTTAAGCCCCTGGCTTCCAAGATTTTCCGTCGTCTGCAGCAGAATGGTCGACTTTCCAATTCCCGGGTCACCACCCAGAAGGATAACGCCTCCAGGCACAATGCCGCCGCCTAGGACGCGGTCAAGTTCTTTATTCTTCGTTTTAAAACGATCCTCTTTCTGAGGAATAATCTCTTCAATACGCTTGGGTTTTGTGTACACCGCCCGTTCAAGGGTATTCTTTTTTCTCTGCTCGGTGGGCATATCCAATTCCTCCACAAAGGAGTTCCATTCGCCACATTCTGTACAGCGCCCCATCCATTTAGGCGTGCTGTACCCGCAGTTCTGGCACACAAATTTCTTTTTTATTTTCGCCATACACCCTCCGTCATTCAATCCATTTATAGATCAGGTAGCCGATCATACCACCGATAAAATTAAGTATCAGATCATCCACATCCGCACTGCGGCTTGACAGAAAGACAAATTGCAGCAATTCGATCAAGGCTGTGGTTCCGACAGTCACAATCAATATATGGGGAAAGCTCACCCGTTTCTTTCTGCAGAGCGGGTATAATAACCCCAAAGGAATAAAAAGCGCAATATTTCCTGCCAAATTCCGAAAGGAGTAGGTAAAGGTATTATACAGAATACTCACCGCATCTGTCGGCTTGGTGGCTAAAAACTCCCAATTTATAATCCCGCTGTGCGCAATATCATAGATGTAATTATCAATATTGGTAAGCGGAAGCAGGTTGTAGCTGGATTCATACACAATGTTTGATGTCGGCAGCAGCGTAACCATTGCCAGAAAACCAATATAAAATACAAACACAACCCTCAGTAAAAAACGCTTTCGCGCATCTTTTGTCATTATGCTGCTCCATTCTTAAGCTTTAACGGAACTCATTATAACCCTAAAACCTTAATGATGCCAGTGGTTTATAAGTCCAGTTTCATATCGCCTGCTTTAATCCAGCCCGCTCTGGCGCAAAGCTTATAAAAAATCATCGTCACAACTGCCGGCAGAATAATCTGAAGCAGGCCGATACCCAGCACAATCTGTATCATCGGCTGGCCAGCCTCTGTCATGGCCATAACCGTTCCAATCTGTCCGACAAGGCCGCAGGTTCCCATTCCCGCGGCCACTGGCGTGTTCTGCATCTGAAAGGCAGTGGTTGCCAGTGGCCCTAATACCGCTGACGCCGCAGTGGGCGGTATCCATATTCGCCAGTTTTTTATAATATTGGGCACCTGGATCATGGAAGTCCCCAGTCCCTGAGCCGCTAATCCGCCGATCCCATTTTCCTTATAGCTCTGAACCGCAAAGCCGACCATCTGGCAGCAGCAGCCCACGGTCGCCGCTCCAGCTGCTATCCCTGAGAGGTTCAGCATGATACACAGCGCTGCGCTGGAAATCGGCAGTGTGAGCACCACCCCTACGATCACTGAGATAACAACGCCCATGATGATTGGCTGCTGCTCTGTCGCCCACATGATCACATTTCCAAGGGCTGTCATGAAAGCACCGATTGGCGGGCCAACCACTACAGCGACAAGTGAGCCAATGAGCATGGTCACAAAGGGAGTCACTAAAATATCCACCTTTGTCTCCCCTGATACAGCCTTGCCAAACTCCGCGCCGATAACCGCCGCGATCAAAGCGCCCGCCGGGCCGCCCTGGGCGTTGCCCAGAAAACCTGCCACAGTAATGGAAAATAAGACAAGCGGCGGCGCATTGAGACCAAAGGCGACAGCAACCGCAATGGCTGGCCCTGTCATGGCCTGGGCCGCCGGCCACAAGGTTTCATTTAAAAAGGGAATGTGAAATAATATTCCGACCTGGTTCAGGATACTGCCCATCAGCAGTGTGCCGAACAAACCAAAAGCCATGTATTTCAGCGCATCGATAAATGCTAATGAACATTCTTTGTTGGATGCAGAAGGCGTTTTACAAAAATATAG
>CAUEUD010000176.1 GCA_959020865.1 Eubacterium limosum
CGATCTGGTAGAAGAACGAAAGCTTTCAAAAGAACTGAGTGAAAAGAGCAAAGCTGCCAAAAGAAATAAGGAAAAACAGGAAGAGCCAGCGAGTGACAGCTATGACGGCCTGTTCCAGCGCTCAGAGACCGGAAAGGTTTCGATTGATACAGAGATTCTTGATTTTATTGATGATGTCAATAAAGAGCTGGATGAATCGGACCCCCTGGAGGATTCCAACGAGACTTTGCCAGAGGAACAGCAGGAAAGCCTTTTTATACTTCCTGAAAAGAAGCAGAAGCAGAATAAAATTGTGGATGAGCTTTTGGATTTATCCGATGATGATGAGAACCCTATAAACCCTCAAATGGAGGCTGACGAGGTTTATCATTTTCCAGAAACGACTTTGTTAAATCCGCCAGCCTCCGGCTCTAAAAACAGAAAAGACGCAGTGGTTAAAAAGGCGAGGATTATCGAGGAAACCCTTTCTAATTTTGGCGTACATGCCAAAATCGTCGGGGTGGATGTTGGTCCGAGCATTACCCGGTTTGAGCTTCAGCCTGACCCGGGTGTCAAGGTCAATAAGATTGTTAATCTGGCAGACGACCTGGCACTGAATCTGGCGACCTCGGATATTCGTATTGAAGCGCCCATTCCAGGGAAAGCTGCGGTCGGCATTGAGGTGCCTAACGAGGAGAGCGTCATCGTCGGGCTGCGTGAGATCATTGAGACACCGGCCTTTGAAAAATTTAAAGGGCCTTTGCCCTTTGCGCTCGGCAAAACGCTGTCAGGGCAGAATATCATCGGGGATATCAGCAAGATGCCCCACGTACTCATCGCCGGGGCCACAGGTTCTGGTAAAAGTGTGTGTATCAACAGTATTATCATCAGTCTTTTGTACAAAGCTTCACCCGAAGATTTACGCTTTATCATGATTGACCCCAAAATGGTCGAGCTGAACCAGTATAACGCCATACCGCACCTTCTAATTCCAGTGGTCACAGACCCGAAAAAGGCATCCTATGCTCTGAATTGGGGGATTAAGGAAATGACAGACCGTTATCAGCTGTTCAAGGAAAGCGGCGTGCGTGACATTGACGGCTATAATGAGCTGATGGCTGACCAGGGCGGGGAAAAGCTGCCGCGGATCGTCATTGTGGTTGACGAGCTGGCCGACCTGATGATGACATCGCCCAAGGAATGTGAAAATGCGATCTGTCGTATTGCGCAGCTGGCCAGAGCCTGTGGAATTCATCTGATCATCGCGACACAAAGACCCTCGGTGGATGTTATCACCGGGCTGATCAAAGCGAATATTCCATCCCGTATTGCTTTTTCGGTGGCGTCTAATACAGACTCCCGAACCATTCTTGATATGGCCGGGGCTGAAAAGCTGCTGGGCAAAGGGGATATGCTTTACTATCCCGTCGGAAAATCAAAACCCCTGCGTGTACAGTGTACCTTTGTATCGGACGCAGAAATCAACCGCGTGATCAATGCGGTCAAACCGAAAAAACAGCCAACCTATAATGATGAGATTGAAGAGGCAATTAACGAGCCACAGGAAGAAGAGGAAGCCAAAGAGGATGACCTGGATCCGCTGTTTGACCAGGCAGTGGAGACAGCCTTTACCTATAATCAGGTATCGACCTCCATGCTTCAGCGCAAGCTGAAAGTTGGCTATGCCCGGGCGGGAAGACTTATTGATTCCCTTGAGCAAAAGGGCATTATCTCAGGGCCAAACGGCAGCAAGCCGCGAACCCTGCTGATGACACAGGAAGAATACTACAGGAGGTGACAGAGTGAAGAAAATCCATATCACAACCCTGGGCTGTGATAAAAATACCGTAGACGCTCAGCAGATGCTGGGAATGCTCGCGGAAAACGGCTATACCATTGAACCCGACCCCGCACAGGCTGAAGTTATTGTGGTCAATACCTGCTGCTTTATCCAGGCGGCCAAGGAGGAATCCATCGAGTATATTCTTGAATACGCCGGCTATAAGGAAAGTGGGCCGTGTGAAATCCTGATAGCAGCAGGCTGTATGGCGGAGCGCTATCATAAAGAGCTGGCGGAGGAGATGCCTGAGGTTGACGGCTTTTTAGGGGTGGGACATATTGACAACATCATTGATCTGATTAAAGACATTGAAGGCGGAAAGGGAGGAGAAACGCTCTCTGGAAATATCGACCGCCCTTATGTGGAAGAAATGCCCCGTTATATCGAGGACAACACCATTACAGCCTATCTGAAAATCAGTGAAGGCTGTGACCATCACTGCACCTACTGTGTGATTCCCAAAATTCGCGGGAGGCACCGGAGCCGCAGTCCAGAGGCTATTTATAAAGAAGCGGCTTATCTGGAGAAAAAGGGTGTCAGGGAGCTGATCATTATCGCCCAGGACATCACCCAGTATGGAAACGATCTGGATGGGGAGATAAATCTGGCAGGACTGCTGAACCGGCTGTCGGAGGATTTTTCCTTCCACTGGATACGTCTGCTCTATATGTATCCTGAGGGCATCACAGAAGAGCTTCTGGATGTGATCGTCAGCCATGACAACATCTGTCATTATTTTGATATTCCAATCCAGCATACTGAGGATAAAATTTTAAAACGCATGGGGCGTCCAGTTAACAAAAAACATCTTTTTGAACAGATTGGGCTGATCCGAAAAAAACTGCCTGACGCGGTACTCAGGACAGCGATCATCACTGGTTTTCCCGGTGAGACAGAGGAAGACCATGAGGGGCTGCTCGCCTCGCTAAGAGCGCTTAAAATCAACCGATTGGGTGTATTTAAATACTCGCAGGAGGAAGGAACCCCTGCGGCGGAGTTTCCGGATCAGGTGGATGAAGCGGTTATGGAAAGACGTTGGAATGAAATATACAGACAGCAGGAGGGCATAACGACTGAAGCCAATGAGGCCTTTGTCGGCAGAAGCCTGGACGTTTTAATAGAGGAAATGGAATCGCCGGGAACCTATTCCGGGCGAACCTATGGTGATGCACCAGAAATTGATTGTATGGTTTTTGCCAATAGCGGGGAAGAGGTATTAGACATTGGCAATTTCTATAAAGTAAAAATAATCCAGACACTGGATTATGATTTGATAGGAGATGTAGAAAATGAACTTACCTAACAAAATTACCATGGCCCGAATCATTATGATTCCATTCTTTATTATTGCCCTGCTGGTCAATTTCCCATTCCACGAGCCCATCGCAGTGGTGATTTTTATTGTCGCCTCTGCCTCTGACGCGGTGGACGGGCATCTTGCCAGAAGCCGAAATCTGATTACGGATTTCGGAAAATTTATGGACCCGCTGGCCGATAAGCTGCTGACTTGTTCAGCGTTTATCTGTCTGGTTGAGCTCCAGATGATCCCATCCTGGGTGGTGATCATCATCATTGCCCGCGAATTTGCTATTACAGGTCTCCGGACACTGGCGGCCTCCGACGGCATTGTCATTGCCGCCAGCAAATGGGGCAAGGCCAAAACCATTTCCCAGATGATTGCGATCATCGCATTGCTGCTGGTCAACTGGCCGGTTATGGCATTCCCCGCATTGCTGCTGTTCGGTAACATCATGGTTTATGTTGCCCTGGCCCTGACCCTTATTTCAGGTATTGATTATTTCAGACTGAACAAGGGTGTTTTTAGAAGTATGTAAATCTGGTGAGCTGCCAGGAAATAAATTAACATTAAAAATAGGAGACCGCGCGTTTGTCAGCGGTCTCTTAAGTTGAAAATGGAAAGTTGAAAGTGGAAAGTTAAGGAGCGTTTTTGTTGCACAAAAACGATTTAAAGAACGGCCGCAGCCGTATCTGTATCAAATTCGCAAAGCGAATTTGTTCCATAACTTTCCACTTTCCATTTTTAACTTTCCACTAAAAATTGGAGGTTTTATGGAAATTGACGTTCATGTAAAAAGAGCAATTTTACACATTCTGGATACGGGTGCGGGGATTCCGGTGCTTTCGGATACACTGCTGGGGCTGCCCATCGGTATTCAGGAATATTTATACAAACATCTGACCCGGGCTATGAAGGATCCGGATATTAAGAGAACCCAGTTTGTGGACCCGCCAAGCCGTTTTTGTGAGCTGGTACAGCAGTATAAAAAGGATGACGAAAGCTTTATCTCTGTCAGCCAGGAAATCGCAAGCCTGCTCTTCGATTTTATGGTGGAGAATGTCGGGGTGCCGTCGGCGGATCTGCTGGTGGTCGATTTTATTGGCGACGGAGAGCCCTATTTGGGTGTTTTAAAGCTGAATTACAAGCACAGCTATATCCACTATGTCGACCATGAGGACGGCCGTTTAAATGATATTCTGCGTCAGCCCTGCTCACTGCCCACAGAAGGGCAGCGGCTGGATGAGTTTGTGATCATCAATTTAAATACCGATCAGATTTTTCTCAAGGAAAAGAAGTTTGAGATTGATGATAAAAAGGAGTACTATCTCTCCAACCGCCTGGTTTTATGCGAGGATGTGCTCTCTGAAAAGCAGACATTTGATATTGTGGAAAAGACCGTTAAAAAAATTATCGCCAGCGAGTATAACGGCGATATTGAAAAACTGAACACCGTCAAGCGGGTCATTGCCGACGACTACGAGTCAGACTCGGTCATTGATATGGACAGTATTGCCCAGGCCACCTTTGGCGATGATTTTACAGTGAAGGAACGCTTCAGGGAGGAGGCTGCCAAGAAAGGGCTTACCCAGCGCAAAGTGGAGGTAACCGATAATATCGAAAGCAAAATCTTTAAAAAACAGAAGTTTGTCACCGATTCTGGCATAGAGCTCTCGATTCCAACAGACTACCTCTTGCGGGAAGACATCGTGGAGTTCAGAAATAACCCTGACGGAACCATCTCGGTGGAGATCAAAAATATAGAAGGATTTGTGCCGAAATAAGAAGGTGTGTGGATGCGATACCGGATCAGAGCATCCAAAGAAAAATCCTTTGTTGTTCTTCAGATAGACAACTCTGAATCAATGTTTAATAACATTGCAGAATTTTACCAGAAACAGTATAATGATAAGGGCCGGAGTTTTATGAATCCCGGCTGAATTGACATAAGGAGATGGAATTATGAATTGTGAGCTCGTTTCAGTTGGAACAGAACTTTTAACGGGAGACACCTTAAATACCAATGTTATGTTTTTATCCAAGGAATTGTCCATAAATGGCTTTTCGGTGCTTTACCATACCACGGTGGGCGATAACCCGGGGCGCCTGAAATCTGTCATCATGCGGGCCCTGACCCGCAGTGATCTGATTATCACGACCGGCGGCCTTGGACCGACCCAGGATGATCTGACAAAGGAGACCATTGCGGAAATTTTTGGCATGGAAATGGAACAGCGGCCAGAAATTGTCGCGAAGCTCAAAGCGTTTTTTGACCGCCGCGGGGTAGAAATGACAGAGAATAACCTCCGCCAGTCCTACGTGCCAAAGGGCGGCGTCATGCTGCCCAATCCCAGAGGTACCGCTCCGGGAATTATGATTGAGAAGGACGGAAAGACCGTGATCATGCTGCCAGGACCACCACATGAAATGATGGGCATGTATGAGGACTGTGTGGAGCCCATCCTGCACCAGCTGAAAAACCAGCTCGTGATCTCACGCTATTACAATCTTTCGGATATTGGTGAATCCACTGTGGAGGACACCATCATGGACATCATTGACCGGCAGGATAATCCAACGGTTGCTACCTATGCCAAGCTGGGCGAGGTGATGATCCGCCTGACAGCCAATGGGGATGATCCTGAAACCATTAATGCATTGCTGGACCGGTATGAGAAGATCATCATCGAACGCTTTGGCGACCATATTTTCACACATTCCCAGGACAGTCTGGATGTGACTGTCGGTAAACTTTTAATGGAAAAGGGCCTGACCGTCGCGCTGGCCGAATCCTGCACCGGAGGCCTTGTGGCCTCAAAGCTGGCAGAGATTCCCGGAATTTCAGCGTCATTAAAAATGGGGCTGGTTACTTACTCCAATGAAGCTAAAATGCAGCTTTTAAAGGTGAGCTCAGAAACGCTTGACCGCTATGGCGCAGTCAGCGAGCAGACCGCGCGGGAGATGTGCGAGCACCTTAAGGAAATTTCAGGATGTGATATTACCGCGTCTGTCACGGGTATTGCCGGGCCTGGCGGCGGATCGCCGGAAAAACCTGTAGGACTTGTATACGTGGGGGTTTGCGCCAATGGAAAAACCGCCATTAAAAAATATCTCTTTGAAGGCAGTCGAAAGATTGTTCAATTGCGCACCGCCAATAAAGTTTTTCACTTAATTCGCGAAGCAATCCTTGACAAAACAGAATGATTTCTTTATAATATAGATAGTGATAGAACGAACGTTCACAGAACGCTTTGTGAAAATAGAGGAGAAAAGTATGGCTGAAAAACGCAAACCATTAGAAAAAGTAGAAGAAAAAACAGACAACAACGCAAAGCAGGAAGCCTTAAACGCTGCTTTAAAGAATATTGAAAAAACCTTTGGAAAGGGCGCGGTCATGCGTCTTGGAGACGAGAGTGCGAAGATGGACGTTGACGTTATCTCCACCTCATCCATCGGTATTGATATGGCGCTTGGAATTGGCGGGGTACCCCGTGGCCGGATCATTGAGATCTACGGGCCGGAATCTTCCGGTAAAACCACTATTGCCCTTCATATTGTGGCGGAAGCCCAAAAGGCCGGAGGCAACGCGGCCTTTATCGATGCCGAACATGCGCTCGATCCTGTGTATGCAAAAGCCCTTGGTGTGGATGTCGATAACCTGATCGTATCCCAGCCGGACACAGGTGAACAGGCGCTCGAAATTCTGGAAGCCTTGGTGCGAAGCGGCGCCATCGATGTGGCCGTTGTGGACTCCGTCGCGGCTCTGGTACCCCGTGCGGAAATTGACGGGGAAATGGGAGACTCCCATGTTGGGCTGCAGGCGAGACTGATGTCCCAGGCCCTCAGAAAGCTGGCGGGGATTATCAAAAAGTCCAATACCGCGGCGATCTTTATCAACCAGCTGCGCGAGAAGGTTGGAGTTATGTACGGAAATCCAGAGGTTACCACTGGCGGCCGTGCTTTGAAATTCTATTCCTCTGTCCGGATGGACATCCGCAGAATTGAAACCTTGAAAAAAGGAACCGATATGATCGGGAACCGTACCCGTGCCAAAATTGTAAAGAACAAAATGGCGCCGCCGTTTAAAACCGCCGAGTTTGACATCATGTACGGCGAGGGAATCTCCAGAGAAGGGGATATTCTGGACATGGCTGTTGAACTGGACATCATTAAAAAATCCGGCTCATGGTTCTCCTATGGTGAGGAACGACTGGGGCAGGGGCGTGACAAGGTGAAGGAATACCTTAAAGAAAACCCCGAATTTGCCGATTCGGTTGAACAGAAAATCCGTGATCATTTTGCAAAGAAGGATGAGCCCGAAACGCCGGAGGAAGATCCGGAAGCTCTGACTAAGGATCAGGCTGAAATGGCCGCAGAATTATCTGATGAGGATATGGATGAGTTCTTTGAGCTGAATGAGTTCGAAGAAGAATAAGCAGGAGGAAAACATGGAATTAGCAGAATTAAAGCAAAAAGTACTGGAAGCCATGCGGGAAAACGGCGCGCCGATGAATGCCGGCGCTGTTCAGAAGGCACTGGACGTTGACCGCAAAGAGATTGATAAAGCCTTTAAAGAATTAAAAGCTGAAGGCGCCATCGTATCGCCAGTTCGCTGTAAATGGGAACCGGCAGACAAATAATAAAGCTGACAGAAAAGGGTGCGTACAGTCCTGTATGTGCCCTTTTTTAGTGGTACGCAGAGCACGGCACATTTTTGTGCCGTGCTCTGCAGTAAACTTTCATGCTGAGAGGTGAGAAAATGGAAAGAGTTCGTCGGATTCTTCATTGTGATCTGAACAGCTTTTACGCGTC
>CAUEUD010000177.1 GCA_959020865.1 Eubacterium limosum
AATCTGCTAAAAAGTCTACCAGTACTTTGTAGGATTCAAGATCTTTTGCCATAATTATTCTCCTTCTGAACTTTGATTCATATAAACAAAGAACGCTTACAATCATTGTTTAAAAATGTTATATCCCTATTATCGCAGATTTCGGAGGAAAATTCAATAATAATTTATTATTGTATCGATTTTTTTAAAGATCTTCACTTTCAAAGGGTGTATTCTTTGGTAAAATTAAGTTTAAAAGGATTGCAGACAGGGTTGAAACCACAACGGCCGACTCTCCGAAAAGACTGTCGATCCAGGCTGGAAGCTGCTCCATCGCGCCTGGAACCTGGGAAATGCCAATGCCAAGCGCAACCGACAGGCCGACAATGGTTGCATTTCTCTGGGTCAGTTCGCTCTGCATAAAAAGCTTAACCCCAGTCATGGTAATGGTAGCAAAAACTGAAATTGTCGCGCCGCCCAGTACACAGTACGGGATGGTCATCATTAAAGCTGAAAATTTCGGAAAGAGGCCGGCCAGGATAATAAACCCTGCGGCAAATCCGATAACTACACGGTTAATAACCCGGTTCGTTACAACAATACCGACATTTTGCCCAAAGGTAGAGGTTGGAAGCCCCCCAAAAATTGAACCGACAATGCTGGAGACACCATTGCCCATCAGCCCTCTTGACAACTCATCTGTCGTAGGTTCACGGTCCATGGCCCCCACACTGAGTGCAGAAAACTGCCCAATGGATTCCACCGAGTTGACCACAAACAAAATCGACATGGATATAATCGCAGGCAAGTGAAATTCATATCCAAAATGTCCTACCGCCGGTAACATAAACCAACTGGCCTCCTGTACGGTTGTGAAATCAATCATTCCACAGAACAGGGCGATGAAATAACCGATGATCATCGACAAAAGAATGGACGCCAGACGGGCAAAGCCCTTGGTAAAGTTATTAAAGAAAATAACCAATACCAGCGTGATCATGGCGATAATCCAGTTCATGGGAGAGCCAAAATTTTCGCTTCCCGCTCCCCCTGCCATATATTTAATGGCAGTAGGGTATAAGGACAGACCAATGGTAAAAACAACGGTACCGGTAACTACCGGTGGGAAAAGCTTTCGGAGCTTTTTAATGAAAATACCAATCAGTATCCCCACAACGCCGCCAATAACCTGCGAGCCCAATATGGTCGCAATATTATAATCGCTGACAATACCGATCATGGTTGGAAGGTAAGCGAAACTGACCCCCATAATAACCGGAAGACCAGAGCCCACCTTCCTGAAGGGTGGAAACAACTGAATAAGCGTGGCAATACCGGAGATGATAAGCGCCGCCTGAATAAGAATCCGGGTGTCGGCCGGCGATAAGCCGCCTGTGCCGGCCACAATAATGGCTGGAGTTACACAGCCAACAATCATTGCTGCAACATGCTGCAGTGCCAATGGGATCGCTTCTTTAATTTTCGGCATTCCCTTAAGTTGATAAATGACATTATCTTTATTGTTATTCATGATTTTCTCCTCATGACCTTAGAGGACTGTTAAGGGCAGCCCTCCAAGAACACTTTGTGCACGGTGTGTTAACGCATCGTTATTTTGCTGCAATGGCTTCAATCTCAAAAGAAGCCCCTTTTGGCAGTGCTGCAACCTGAACGCAGGAACGCGCCGGATACTCGCCTGTAAAATACTGCGCGTAAATATCATTAACCGCGGCAAAGTCATTCATGTCTGTTAAAAAGACCGTTGTTTTCACAACGTTTTCAAAAGAAACACCGGCTTCGGTTAAAATAGTTTTTAAATTTTCAAAACCTGTTTTAGCCTGAGCCTCCACACCTTCTGCCAGAACACCGGTTTCCGGGTCCAGACCCAGCTGGCCTGAAATATAAATAGTGTCTCCTGCGGCATTGGCATGTGAATAAGGTCCAACAGCGGCTGGTGCTTTCGCTGCGTTGATAACTGTTTTACTCATAATATTCTCCTTCTTGTTATTTGTTAAAAATTTAACTTATTTATTTAATAATAGTTCCTGTTTTTCCCTGGATACCGTCCTTTGCCTTTTCAAGCAGAGTAATCAATGCAAAACGGTTTGAACCCGATTTAGCAAATTCCATCGCCGCCTGAACCTTCGGCAGCATGGAGCCAGGAGCAAACTGACCCTCGTCAGCGTATTTTTGAGCTTCTTCAACACTGATCTCAGACAGCCATTCTTCATTCGGCTTGCCAAAATTAATGGCAACCTTTTCGACAGCAGTTAAAATAATCAGGCAGTCTGCGCCAATTTCCTTTGCCAGCAGACAGCTTCCAAAATCCTTGTCCACGACAGCGGCAGCGCCTTTTAAATGATTTCCCTGAGCGTAAACAGGGATCCCGCCGCCCCCGGCTGCCACAACGACCTGCCCGGCGTCTGCCAGAGCTTTAACGGTTTCAATCTCAATTATCTCGACGGGTTTGGGTGAGGCAACAACACGCCGGTAGCCCCTGCCCGCATCTTCCACAACATCATAATTTCTTTCCCGGACCATTTCGTCCGCTTCTTCCTTTGTCATGAAACGTCCGATGGGTTTTGTAGGATGGCTGAAGGCTTCATCGTCAGGGTCGACGCGCATCTGAGTAATAATGCTTGAAACCGGTTTGTGAATTCCCCGGTCAAGGAGCTCCTCCCTCAACGCATTCTGAAGATCATAGCCAATATATCCCTGGCTCATCGCCACACAAACTGATAGAGGCGCCACCGGATTTCCTGGGTCTGCCTTTGCCAGCTCACCCATGGCCAGATTGATCATACCGACCTGCGGCCCGTTTCCGTGAGAAATAACGACTTCATTTCCTTCCTCTATTAAATCTGCGATGGCTTTGGCCGTATTTTTAACCGCCGCCATTTGTTCTGGTAAATTGTTGCCTAAAGCGTTTCCACCCAAGGCGATCACAATTTTCTTGCTCATGATTTTCTCCTTTAAATGAAAAATGGATGGATGGCTGAGCGACGGCCCGGCCACCCTCTAATTTATTTTTCGGCCCGCTTTTATTTGGTAAAGAAGCGGTCAATACCTCTTTCTTCCAGAGCCTTTAAGGTTGCCTGAGGATCTTTTTCTTTTGCCAGGAAGATCATAGCGGCAATAATATACGGCTTGTAACTGGCTTCTTTATATAATTCTGTACGATAGCGGTCGAATACAGAGGCTTCAACTTCGCCTTCTTCACAGCTAACGCCAGTAATGTCAGCTGGGAGGCAGTGCATATAAAGCGCTTTGCCGTCTTTGGTTGTTTTCATCAACTCTTCGGTGCATTCCCAGTCTTTATGATTTGCATTCTGGGCGAGCAGTTCTTTTTCTAAGCGATCGATGCCTTCCTGGTCACCGTTGCCGTATAAGATGGTCCGTTCTTCCATTGCGGAGAAGGGCGCCCAGCTCTTGGGATAAACAACGTCAGCGTCTTTAAAAGCTTCTGCCATGCTGTTGGTCTTTGTAAAAGATCCACCGCTTTCAGCTGCATTCTTTTTAGCCACTTCCTCTACGTCAGACATAATTTCATATCCTTCCGGATGTGCCAGGGTAACGTCCATGCCCAAACGGGTCATCAGACCGACAATCCCCTGCGGTACAGATAACGGCTTTCCGTAAGATGGGGAGTAGGCCCAGGTCATAGCCACTTTTTTACCCTTAAGGTTTTCAATACCGCCAAAATAATGGATTAGGTGGAGGGCATCGGCCATTGCCTGTGTTGGATGGTCAATGTCGCACTGCAGGTTGACTAAGGTTGGTTTCTGTTCCAGAATACCATCCTTGTGGCCCTCGGTCACAGAATCGACCACTTCGTGCATATAGGCGTTACCCTTGCCAATATACATGTCATCCCGAATACCGATAACATCTGCCATAAAGGAGATCATATTGGCAGTTTCACGCACAGTTTCTCCGTGGGCTACCTGAGACTTAGCTTCGTCTAAATCCTGTACTTCCAGGCCTAACAGGTTACAGGCAGAGGCAAAGCTGAAACGGGTACGGGTTGAATTGTCACGGAACAGGGAAATTCCCAGACCACTCTCAAAGATTTTAGTCGAAATATTATTTTCACGCATATATCTTAAAGCGTCAGCCACGGTGAACACAGCTTCCAGCTCTTCCGGTGTTTTTTCCCAGGTCAGGAAAAAGTCATTTTCGTACATTTCTTTAAAATTCAGCGCATTCAGTTTATCGATATAGGTTTGTAAAGTTTTATCCATTTTTTAATCTCCTTGATTTTTATAAATTAATGCTCATAATTTAAAGCCCAGAATAAAGGATAAAAAGTACAATGTCGCAAATTATCCTCTATTCACAGCCGAAATTTTTTATTTGGTATAAACAGTCGGTAAAGCAGCGTAAACAGCGGCACAGGTCACAAGATCCTGTTTCCAGGTTTTTTCATTTGGTGCATGAGCCTGCGCTTCCGCTCCAGGGCCAAAACCGATTACCGGAATACCGTTACGTCCCATGATGGACACACCGTTAGTTGAGAAGGTCCATTTATCTGTCAGCGGGCGTGCCTTACGTTCTGCCATTGTCTCAGAAGAGCCGATGCGTTCTTCACCGTACATTCCTTTGTAAGCTTCTTCCAATGCTTTAGTAACCTTGTGGTCTTCTGGAATAACCCATGTCGGGAAATAGCACTCGATCGGATAAACACATCCGGTGTAAGAAGGACGGTCATATTCATACATCGAAACCTTCACATCATTCCCGTATTTTTTTACATTCGGGAGATTGCGGATTTCTTCCAGACAGCTTTCCCAGGTTTCCCCGGCAGTCATTCGGCGGTCCAGAGAGACCGAACAGCCATCCGCTACTGCACAGCGGCTTGGTGAGCTAAAGAAGATTTCTGAAGTGGTGACAGTGCCACGGCCTAAGAAACGGGCTTCCTTCCACTCCGGATTGTATTTTTCGTCCAGCATTTTAACCAGACCCTTGATTTCCGTACCTTCTTCAGCATCATTTTCATTCAGGGCACGGACATCCTGGAGAATATCCGCCATTTTATAAATGGCGTTGTCGCCACGCTCCGGAGCTGATCCGTGACAGGAGACACCTGCAACGTCGATCCGGATTTCCATACGGCCACGCTGTCCACGGTAGATACCGCCATCTGTCGGCTCGGTAGAAACGACAAATTCGGGACGGACCTTGTCTTCATTGATGATATACTGCCAGCACAGACCATCGCAGTCCTCTTCCTGAACTGTACCGGTTACCAGCACGCTGTATTTATCATTCAGCATCCCCAGGTCTTTCATAATTTTAGCGCCATATACAGCGGACACAATCCCACCAAGCTGATCAGAGGTTCCACGCCCCCCGATTTCACTATCCGATTCAAAGCCTTCATAGGGATCAAAATTCCAGTTATCCATATTGCCAACGCCAACAGTATCAATATGAGCGTCAAAACCGATCAGGGTATCGCCGGTTCCCATATATCCCAAGACATTCCCCTGTGGGTCAATTTCCACTTTGTCAAAACCGAGCTTGCGCATTTCTTCCGCGATGGTATTAATGTGCTTTTCCTCATCACAGCTTTCGCCCGGGTTTTTTACAATATTGCGGAGGAATTTTGTCATATCCTCTTCATAACCCTGTGCCGCTTTTTTGATTGCTTCAAAATCCATTATTATTTGCCTCCTGATTAATTTAAATTGATGGATGTGCGCCATTCCAGACAATAGCGCGGTAATTTTCGGGATCTGTATCCCCTTCCGTTGAAAACATAATGATCTTAGAATTATGGTCCAGACCAATGCGCTCTCTCAGCTCTTTATAGTCGTCGCTTTCCATTAAGGTTGCGATTAAGCCCATGGATACCGCTCCGGACTCACCGGAGGTTACAGGCATATCCCCTTTCACCGGCGCCGCCAGCATTCTCATACCTTTTGCCGCCACCCAGTCCGGGCAGGACACGAAAAAGGAGCTGTTATTTTTCAAAATTTCCCATGAGATGGTGTTCGGCTCACCGCAGGCTAAACCGGCCATGATCGTTTGCATATCTCCATCCACAAAACGTATCTTACCGTCTCTGGCAGAGGCCGATTTATATAAACAGGCTGCTTCATCCGCTTCAACTACAACCGTTGTGGGGCAGTTTTTCGGGAACAGGTTTGCGAAAAATCCTTGTACCGCTCCAGCCAGAGATCCAACACCTGCCTGAATAAAAATATGTGTCGGACGTTCACAGCCAGCGGTCTTTAACTGCTCGGCGGCTTCCAGCGCCATTGTCCCGTAGCCCTGCATAATCCAGGCGGGAATTTCTTCGTAGCCATCCCATGCGGTATCCTGAACAACCACCCCGTTTTCTGTTTTTTCTGCTTCAGCCGCCGCAATACGGACGCATTCATCATAGTTTACATCTGTAATAGACGCCTCCGCGTTCTCTTTTAAGATATTTTCCAATCGAATCGGGCTGGAGCCCTTAGGCATATAGACGACTGCCCTTTGTCCGAGCTTATTGGCCGCCCACGCAACACCACGTCCGTGGTTGCCGTCAGTAGCTGTAAAAAAAGTGGCCTGTCCAAACTCTTCTTTCAGTTTATCGGACGTCAGATAATCATAGTCCAGCTCAGAGACATCCCTGCCCAGTTTTTGTGCAATATACCTCGCCATTGCAAAGGAACCGCCTAAAACCTTAAAGGCATTGAGACCAAAACGGTAAGATTCATCTTTCACAAACAAACTTCCGATGCCCAGATACTCTGACATTTTGTCAAGCTTTACAAGTGGCGTCTGTGAATACTGCGGAAAGCTTTCATGAAAAGCTTTCGCCTTCTTAACCGATTCGATGGACATCACCGATAATTCCTTATCGTCCGTTTTTGGCATCTCATTGGATACCCATTTGATTTTTTCCATTGTTCTCTCCTGTTGAAGTGTAATACTAAATTGTTTTTGGGGCCGTGATAGTCTTCGCCTATTTCTTTTCTGACGGATCAGAACTGCTCTGATCAATATAGCTATACAGTGTGTACTTGGATATTCCAAAGTAAGCTGTCAGCTTTTCGCTTGCCTTGGTAATCAGTAAGGCTCCGGCATCATTTAAAAATTTAAGCGCCTTGATTTTATCCTCTTTGTTCATTAAGGCCACCGGCTTTCCAACCAGACGAACAGACTGCTCAAGCAGATCGTCCAGTAAGTCATTAACATTAGTGGGAATGTTCTCCACCTCTTCCTCTTTTTCTTTTTTGGTTCCGATAAGAGACTGAAGTGAGTTTTCCACCATCAATAAGCCTGTAATGTCATAATTAATTGAAAAGATACCGATAACCTTATTTTCTTTATCTCTGATATAAACCGTACTCGATTTTAAAATTTTTCCATCTGCCGTTTTTGTCATATAATCCAGATGATCCTGTAAATCTTCAGGGCTTTTTTTCAGAGCTTCCAGCACAACATGGGAGGGCCCGTCTCCCAGCTTGCGGTTGGTAACATGTCCATTTTCTATATAGACAACTGTGCTCTCTTTATTTTCAGTCGTAAGATCGTGCACTACCACTTCACAGTTGCTGCCAAACTGGGTAGCAATGCCATGGGCCAAATTTTTTAATAAATCCAGTGTTTCTCCTTGCATCTTAATTAATTCCTTCGCATATCGACTTTTTCAAACGACCAAACAGTTTATCAGCTTACCTGACAATTTGTTTGGTTCATGTGTCTATCATAACACCATTTTTGAAGAAGCGCAACCCCTATTTTTAAAAAAAATAAAAATTTATTATATCGCTAAAATGGATTTAATAAATTTTTTTAAAAAAGACTTGCTTTTTGTTTTAAAACATGATAAATTATCGTTAGGATAATAAAGTATTATTGTCTCGCAAATCCATTGAAAGGTTGCTGCATCTCACATAAAAACCTTCGCA
>CAUEUD010000178.1 GCA_959020865.1 Eubacterium limosum
TGCTGCTTTTGGGGGTTCTTCCTCAAAACCTTCCAACGTATCGTCATAGGGCGCCGTTTCTGCCTTGGGGGATTCGGCGCGGAGGTCGGCGGGATCGCTGGAAGCGATGGGGGCAGTGATGATCTCGACGCGGTTGCTTTTTCTGGTTAACAGCTCTTTTGGGAAGTCAGGGTCCAGCAGGAGAGCAATACCGGCAAAGATGGCGGCAAAGATAAGGTACTGGATGGAATTGGTCATATAGTAGCTGAAGATATTATAGAGGTTTCCCCTGGCGATGAGCTGTCCGGTGGACAGCAGAGTGAGGATATACTGGTGCGTGTGAAACAGGGAGACAGCTGTGTAGAAAAACAGAAGCAGGGACAGGATATAAAAGGCCAGGGCGGTGGCGGACGGTTTGTTTTTAAAGCGCATGGGGGACCTCCTTAAGGGTGCTTGGGCGGCGTTTCAGGGTGACCGCGGTTTTATTTTTGATTTTGAACACAATGTCGGCTTCTTTTGCCACAGCGTTGGAGTGCGTGACAATGATCACACATTTACCAGATTCATGGGCGCTGTGTTTCAGGATGGCGGTAATATCCCGGGCGGTGTCCCGGTCCAGATTGCCGGTGGGCTCGTCAGCCAGGATAATGGGGGCCGGGGAAGCCAGGGCTCTCGCGATGGCGACCCGCTGCTGCTGACCGCCGGAGAGCTTGAGGACATTACGCCGGACCTCCTCGCTGGTGAGGCCCAGGCGTGTGAGCAGCGCGTCGGGGCTGCCCTTGGCGGAGAGACGCACATTTTCAGCAGCGTTCATGTAGTCAATGAGGTTGTAATTTTGAAAGATCAGGGAGATGTTCCGCTTTCGATGCTTTTCGAGACCGAACTTTTCCACAGGCTTTCCGTTAAAAAGAATCTGCCCCTCAGACGCGATGTCCAGGCCGCCGGCCAGGGAGAGAAGGGTGGTCTTACCGGAACCGGAGGGCCCCAGGATCGCGTACATTTTTCCAGTTTCCATGGTCAGGTTAACGTTCTCCAGAACAGGCTCCTGGTGGTTGTAGGCATAGGTAATATGCTGCATTTCTAATATTTTCATCATAGCTCCTTTCGGTTAACTCATTTTTGAGAGAATTTCCTTTGGCTTCAGCCGCAGGATGGAGATGGAGGCAAAGCCGACGGACAGGATCACAATGGCGGCGCCCACAGCGTATACCTGAAGCAGCAGGGGCGCGTTGAGGGATACGTCGATCTTGTCGATGGGGGCAGCCTCTGGGGTGAAAAGATCACTGCTTGCTGTGTTGCTGCTGAAGCTGGTGTCTGAGCTGTTTCCGGACGGCGCTTCGGCTGCGGACTCCCGGGCGATGAGATAATCTGCGGTCGCCTGTGACAGCACCGGGCCGATGGCGGTAGCCAGCATAAAGGCGATGACCGCCAGACTCAGGGCCTCCACCACATACTGTCCGACAATGTTCAGCTTGCTCTTGCCCAGTGACAGCAGGATACCGGATTCGTGAATCCGCGTTCTGGTCCAGAGAGTCAGGATCAGGGAGAGGATCACCAGGCTGACAATGGCCACGATGATCAGAACCAGGGTCACCAGCCGGCTGATGTTTTCCACGGAACCCGCCATTTTCTGATACAGGGCGTTGTCGGCAGAGAGCTTGAGGTTGTCGGCTTCCAGATTGGGGAGGTCCGCTTTGGCCTTTTCGATGAGGCTGTCGATGTTTTTAGGATCCTTTGCGTAAAAATCAGCCTTGGTGTAGGATGGTGCTTTACCGGCGGGCAGGCCGATTCCGGCGGCGAGGTCGGCGCTGCCGAAAACGGTGTTTTCCTGCATGGTCATGGCCATGGGCAGCGCCTGCTCTCTGGGCGCCTGGGCCTCGGTGTAAAGGCCGACGATTTCGGCTTCAAAGATCTGGTCCGGATCGATGCCGGAATCCTTGCGCAGGACAGCGTCGGCGGATTTGAGCCTGATTTTGTCCCCAACTTTGAGGTTGTTCTTTTCAGCGAGCCGCTGATGCAGGATCACGGCGTTTGTGTCCTCCTTTGTGACGTGGCGGCCTTCGGTCAGCTTCATGGCGCCGCTGGAAAAGGCAGCGTTTTTCTCACTGCTGGTGTCGCCCATGAAATTGAGCATGTTGTCAAAGGTCTCGCTGAGGGCGTTCAGATCAATGGGGGTGCCGTCCTCCTTGGTGACCATACCGCCGGCATCGGGGCTTTCCTCCTTTTTTTCAGGCTTGATGTTTTCAAAGCCGTCGGGAAGAATATAGCGGTTGGCCGCGAGGTTATAGTCCTTGACGCCATCGGCAGCTGCTATTTTTTCTGCGTCCTCCTTGGTGACCAGATCACTGTCAAAGGATTTGCCCTCCTGGCTGCCGGCCATGATTTTGTCGATGTCAGCCTCCAGCGAGAATTTGCCGCCCAGTCTTTCACGGGCTGTTGTTTCAGCCTGGACAGCCGCGTTTCGGACCGCGAGTCCGGCCAGCACAAAATTGGCCATGATAAACAGAATGAGCAGGAGCAGGATGCTTTTGCTCCGCTTTCGGGTAATGAATAAAAATGCGCGTTTAAATAGGTTCATGGGATTCCTCCTGTTTTCTTGATTGATTTAAGTATAACCGGAGATTGTGTGACAAAAATAGAAGTTTTGTGGAGTTTGTGTGAAGCTGGAAATAAAAAAAGCCCAGGCGGGCGGGCCAGGGCAAAAATTATGGGAAGTCAATTGTAAACCGCATGCCCTCCGGGCTTTCCATGGGCTCGAAGGTGTAGGGCAGTCCGCAGCCGGACAGGATACGGTCGGTGATGTACAGGCCCAGGCCGTTGCCGCCGGTGTCATGGCTGTGGGAGAACTCGGGCCGGTAAAAGGCCTCCTTGAGATGGGAGAGGTGTTCGCTGCCAATGGGCGTGCATTCGTTCTCGACAAGGAGGCTTCGTTTCTCAAAACGAACCCAGACATTTTTACCCATAGCGGTATAGTTGACCGCGTTGGACAGCACGTTGGACAGGGCCTTTTCCAGAAGCTGAGCGGGTACACATGCGGTAAAGCCTGCGCTGTCGTTGACGGTGAGGCGGACGCCGCCAGCCCGTGCAATGAGCCTGTAGGGCGTTGCCACCTGGTTGACCAGGGCAGTGAGATCGGTTGCTGTGGGGGACTGATTTTCCATTAACAGGTCGAGGCGGGTGGTGTCCAGAATCTCACGGATGAGTCCAGACAGCTCGTCGATCTGGTCCTTGCAGACCTGGAGGTAGGTGTCGCGGTCACGATAACGCCCTACATTGCAGATCATGCCTTCCAGCATACCACTCACAGCAGTGACGGGTGTTTTAAGCTCGTGGGAGGCGGTGCGCATGAAATCAACCTTGGACTGCTCCGCGGCGCTGACCTTGGCGATTTCATTCTCCAGCTCCTGGATACTGCTCAGCAGAGAAGTGTAGAGGCTGTTCATGTTTTCAGACAGTGTGCCGATTTCGTCACCGGTGCTGACAGTGCAGCGGGCGTCCGGGTCCATGGCCTCCATTTTAGCGGTAACAGCGGAAAGCTCCTTGATGGGGCGGGTGAGGGCCCGGGAGTAGACCAGGGCAAAGACCGCGGCGATTGCCAGACAGATCAGGAGCGCCACAGGCAGAAGCATGAGGATAATGCTTGATGCCTCACCGATGGGCTGCAGGGTAGCGGTGACACTGAGCTGGTAGAGGCTGCCGTCGGTGGATTGGACCGTGCGCTGGGTGGAGATGGCCTCGGAGGCGCTGCCGTTTGGGATAAAAATGTTCTGGTCTGGGACGGCAGAGACGATGTCTTCAGGTGAGATGGAATAGAGGCCTGTGCTGTTCTGGAGATCGGTCTGGGTTTCAGGTGCGTTCTGGGTCACGGTATCGGGGACGGTGTCCTCGGTGCTGCGGGTGCTGTAGGTGATGCCGTTGGAATAGACAATGCCATTTCCGGACAATGTGGCAGAGGCATTGTTTTTTCTGACAAAGGCGCTGATCAGAGCGTTGAAGTCCGCAGGGGAGGCTTTTTCCAGGTCTGCCGCCAGGTTATCGGTGGCCTGGAGGATGTTTTTCTCTTTGACCCGGGTGTATACGCCGGGGAGCAGGAAGTAGAGAAGGGCATAGGCCACCAGTGTGATGACCAGCATCAGGCTCAGGGTAAAGAGGAAGGTTTTCGGGAAAAGCTTAAGTTTTTTCATTCGGGCACCTCAAACTTATAGCCCAGCCCCCGGACCGTGACAATGCAGTCCACCCCAAGCTTTTTCCGAATATTTTTAATGTGAGTGTCGATTTTCCTGTCTGAGGAAATATAGTCGATGCCCCAGACACCGTCCAGAATCTGCTCACGGGATAAGGCCCGTCCCCGGTGGTCGATCAAAAACTTGAGCAGCTCCAGCTCCTTGATGGACAGGTCGATGGGACCTTCGGCGTTGTGGGCACTGTAGCCCTCAAAATCGAGGGTGACGTCCCCGAGAGTCATACAGTCCGCGCCGGCACCAGAGCGGCGCAGCAGCGCCTTTACCCTCTTTACCAGGAGAATGGGAGAAAAGGGCTTGGTCATATAATCATCGGCCAGACGGTCGAAGCTCATGACCTGGGTGTGTTCATCCTCGACAGCGGTGAGCATGAGCACTGGGACGTCACTGGTCTGCCGGATGGTCTTGAGCAGGGTGAGGCCGTCGATGCCGGGCAGCATAATGTCCAGAAGCACCAAGTCAAAGGGCTGAGACTCAAAGACTTCAAGCGCCTTGTTGCCGTCAAGGGCCGCCTTCACCTGGTAGCCCGCGTCCTCAAGGAAATCTGAGATAACCGCGCTGGTATTTTTATCGTCTTCAACAACAAGTATTTTAGGCATTGGATTCTCCCATCTAAAATTCGATGGTTTATTATAACACAGAAAAATTAAAGGCAAAATAAAAACACCTGCGACTTTTTGGGAGGAGTGAAGGTGTTTTTATTTTTGATAAAAGAGAAAAGTTGAATTGCGGTAATGTGACGCGCCGCGCTATTCTGAAAAAACCACATGCTGAAAAGAGGGAAAGGAGAGCCTCCACAAACATGTGACAGATGGAGCGTTTCCGATAACACTCTGTCTGTAACTTTATTATAGCATAGAATAAAATAAATGTCTACAAAAAAATAAATTATTTTTATTATGAAAACGCATTATTTTAAAAAAGATATTAAAAAACCGGCACACTGTGTGCCGGGCAGAATGTCAAAGAAGCTGACAGCTTGATTCAAAGTAAAAGTAAGAAGCGATTACAACTGGGCAAGCATTTTTTTGACGCTTTATCGCTTCACGATAAGGTTTTTTCTAAACCTCAACCTCAATGGAAACCGGACAGTGGTCAGAACCGGTGACCTCGGTGTGGATAGCCGCGTCTTTTACCATGTCAATGGCGTTGTCGGACACAAAAAAGTAGTCAATACGCCACCCGGCGTTGTTGGCCCGGGCGTTAAAGCGGTAGGACCACCAGGAATACTCCACGGTATCCGGGTAAAAATGACGGTAGGTATCCACATAGCCGTTTTCAAAGAAATGATCGAGCCATTCACGCTCCATGGGCAGAAAGCCTGAGCGTTTGGCGTTGGATTTGGGATTTTTCAGGTCCATCTCGGTGTGGGCGGTATTGACGTCGCCGCAGATAATGACCTTTTTACCCTGGGCCACCAGGGCGTTGACATCCCTTAAGAAGCAGTCATAAAAATCCATTTTAAACTGGAGGCGTTCGTCGTCCTTCTGACCGTTGGGAAAGTAAATATTAAAGAGGGTGAATTCCGGGTATTCCATGATAATGGTGCGGCCCTCGTGGTTGAAGCGGTCCTCAGACAGACCGGTGGTGATTGAGAGGGGTTCTTCTTTATAGTAGACGGCAGTACCGCTGTAGCCCTTGCGCTCGGCAGCGTGGAAAAAGCTGTGGTAACCGGGAATACACCGGATGTCCTCGCTGATCTGATCCTCTGCGGCTTTGACCTCCTGAAGGCATAAGATATCGGGCTGGGTGGCTTCGACCCACTCGGTAAAGCCCTTTTGTGCCACCGCGCGGATGCCGTTGACGTTCCAGGAATATAATTTCATATCAATGCTCCTTTATCGATTTTTTATTGTTTTTTTGGTATAATGTAATTTATTATAACATAGAATCATGAGCAGTGAGCCAAGAAATGTACGGGAGATGAAAAAATGAACTATATCATCGGGATTGACGGCGGAACCACCAAAATAAAGGCGGTCCTTTTCGACACTACAGGCCACGAGATCGAGACCGTGGCGGCCCCCAGCGATATTCTGGAAGACGGTGTGCGCAAAGAACTGGACATGGATTTTTTCTGGGAAAAGACAGCGGCCTGCGTGCGCCTGCTGATGGAGAAGGGGCCTGCGGCGCCTGAAGATATTCTGGCTGTCGGCGTGACCGGACAAGGCGAGGGCTTGTGGACTCTGGATAAAAACAACCGGCCGGTGGGCCGCGCCATTTTGTGGAACGACGGACGCGCCCACGAGGAAAACTGGGCCGTCAATGAGAAAACTCCCGGGATCGGCAAGCTGGTGCACCGGAACCTGGGCACGCCGGCAGGAGCCGGGAGCGCCCTTCTCCTGCTGCGGTGGACCAAGGATAACCGTCCGGATGTATACCGCCAGATCCAGACCGTGTTCTTTGCAAAGGACTGGCTGCGGTACTGTATGACGGATAAAATCGCCACAGACCCCACCGACGGTGGCGCCGCCTACCTGCGGCTCATCGACGGCACGCCAGCAGTACAGGCCCTGACCGTGCTCAGTCTTTCTGAGGCAGAGAGCGGCATTCCCAAGGTACTGCCCTCCGATACGGTTGCCGGCCCATTGACAGCAGCGGCTGCGGAAAAAATGGGCCTGCGGGCTGGAATCCCGGTAGTCACCGGAGCCATGGACGTGGTGGCCTCTACGGTGGGCACTGGCGCGGTGGCCGTGGGTGACGCCGCGGTGGTGCTGGGTACCACCTGTGCCGTGGAGCAGGTGCTGCGGCTCCGCGACTGTGATGTGACACGCTGCCGCAGGCACTACCTGCACCATGTGCAGGCGGATCTGGCCATTGATTTGTCCTCCACCATCAACGGTATGGAAAACGTGGAGTGGATGATGCGTGAGATTGCCAGAAGTGGCAATTACCGGGTGGTGGAGGGGCTCATTGAGGATACCCCTCCGGGCAGCGGCGGGGTTGTTTACCATCCTTACCTGTCCGTGGCCGGTGAGCGGGCGCCCTTCCAGCACCGGGATGCCAGCGCCAGTTTTTTTGGGGTGAACTCGGGAACGACCAAGGGAGACCTCATGCGCGCGGTGTACGAGGGGCTGGCCTTCTCAGTCCGTGACTGCCTGGAGGGCGGCGGCTATCGGGGACGCCTGCTGCTTTCCGGCGGCGGCGCGGGAAGCGAGACCCTTTCACAGATGATCGCCGACGTGACCGGGCAGTCCGTGGTGGTGACCAGGGGCACAGAGTTTGGCGCCCTCGGGGCTGCCATGGCCGCCGGAGTCGCCATTGGCCTCTTTGACAGCGTGGGGAATGCCGCCGCTAAATGCTGCCGTCTTAAAAAGATTTACAAGCCCCACCAAAATGCAATGTACGAAAAGTGCTATACCTTCTACCGTGAGCTCAGAGCTGCCTTCGGGCCGTTGTGGGAGCGTCGGGCGGAGATTTTTGAGAAATAAAAGTAAATTTAATAAAGAAAAGCAATTTTTATGAATAAAAAGTCTGATGTGCGTTTTTGTGCATTGGGCTTTTTATTTTGCGCTGTTTAGAGCTGAAAAGATAAAATCAGAACTATTATCTTAAAAAACTTAATGAGAAAATGTAATATTACTTGACAAATGTAACAAAACAGTGTAAATTGTAGTCATGAAATACATTTGTAAAACAAAAAT
>CAUEUD010000179.1 GCA_959020865.1 Eubacterium limosum
ATTTAAAATTTTCAGGTATTATTTTAGTTATTCTCGGTATCGCACAGCTTTTGCTGGCCTGCTTCGCCTTTGCGGGCGGCGGGATCGCAGCTTTGGGCGTCAACGCAGGAGGAGACAGCAGTCTGGTGGCTGCCGGAACAACCGCTGTCTTAGGTGGTGTTATCCTGGTGGTTACCGCTGCTTTTAACCTTATTTTTGGCATCATGGCAGTTAAAAACTGCGACAACGCCAGAAAGGCCAATGCCCTGCGTGTTATGGGTGTGGTACTGCTCGTCTTAGCGGTCGCTTCGCTCATCATTTATATCAGCGGCGGACTGGCAGTAGTGGTCGGCTGCATTGTCGATCTTATTATCAGTATTATCTACTTCTGGGGCGCCCAGAAAAATGTGCAGTCCCTGTAAAAAATGGCCGGACTGCACATTTGAAAAGTCCGGCGGCTTAAATTTAAAAGAGTCTGTCTTTGGAAACTGAAGGTCTGATGCCTTCAGTTTCTTTTTTATTTGTGGAAAAAGGGATAAAATATGAAATAATCCTTAAATTCCTAAAAAATATTGATTTTTTTAGGAAATAGTTGTATAATTCAAATAAAATACAATGGAGAAGGTGGAAATAATGGATCAAACAAAAGCTTTTCAGGAAAGAATCGAAATATTTGACGATGCGGTACGGATGAAAAAGCGGCCTAAAAGGGTTCCCTTTGTCACAAACGATGCCTTTTGGCGGTATTATGATCTTGGCTATACCCTGAGTGACGCTCTGATGGATCAACAGAAAATTGAAGACGCTAACATCGAATTTCAAAAGCGCTACCAGTTTGACACACTGCTGGATATTGGAGACCGCAATCCTCTGATTATGACAAGGAGCCTGGGGAACTTTGAGTATGGCATCGACGATGTGAACAACACACTGATGCTGAAGGAACAGACGCACTTTCACGAGGAAGACTACGATGCCTTTGTACAAAACCCTTTGAAGACACTGTGGGAAAATATTATTCCTAGAAAGTACACTTACTTTAAGGAGGGGATGCCCATCGAGACCATTCAGAGGACCCTCGGGGAATTTCTCGCTTACGATCAGGCCATGGGAAAGACCAACAAGCGCCTGGCAGAGGAATGCGGCGTGCCGCCCATTCTGGACAGTGTACACGGCGCCAGGATTTACCCAGCCTTTGAAGCGCTGTATAATTTTTTGAGAGGTATGAAGGGCCTGTCGCGGGATCTTCGCAAAATACCGGAAAAGGTGCTGGCCTTTAACGAGGTCTACCACCATGTTTTTGTCAAAAATCTGATCGACGGCATCACGCACGCAGACACAATGACAAGCGCCTTTACAGCGTTTACCATCATGCTGAGCGACAACATGATCAATCCAAAGCAGTTTGAAAAATTCTTCTGGCCGCAGTTCAAAGAGCTGGCCGATAAAATCGTCGAGACAGACAACACAATGTTCGTCTTGAGTGAGGGCTCCTTCAAGCATGTGACCGAATATCTGCAGGAGCTGCCAAAAGGGCATTTTTGCTTTTATGTTGAGATGGATGATATTTTTGAGACGCGGAAACGCCTGCCAAACCTGTGCCTGTGGGGAGGTCTGCCGGTATCCCTCATCGCCAGAGGAACAAAACAGGAATGCATTGATTACGCCAAACGCGTGATTGATGAAGTTGGAAGGGATGGCGGTCTGGTGCTGTGCACCAATAAGTTCACATCACATCCAAAGGACTGTAACCGTGAAAATCTGCTGGCTGTCAGTGAGTTTGTGCACCAATATCAGTAAAGGAGAGAAAAAATGGCTGATCATAAAGAAAATATAAAAGAGATGGACTATACCAAATATCCAGACGGCGTGGAAGCCTTAAAGCCAATGCTTGATTTTTTGCCGGATGATGCGGCAAAGGATGGGCTGCTGGCAGGATTTGTCTTATTTCTGTCGCTGATGTAGGGCGGTGGAATGAAAAATAAAAAAACGCCTGTAAACAGTGCAGGCGTTTTATTTATGCAAGAAATTTCAGGTGGGAAAAATCTTTTTCGGCTATAAAATGATGGGAAAAGGCCATCAGGTTTTCAAAGACGTCAAGGGGAACCTCCAGGTTTTTGCAGGTATTCCGGATCAGGTAATAGACAAGCTGATCAAAGGCCAGAGGCAGGTCGCCGGCAAAAAAGCTTAAAAAGATTTCGCGCCGTGTCCCAAACTCCGCCAGAAGGATGATTTCAAAATCGAGGGGCTCGGGGCTGCGGCCAAGGGCGCTCAGTATTTCGTGGTATTTTTCACGCATGAGCCCGTGCATCACCCGGTAGTTTGATTTATCCTGGATGATTTCGCAGTAAAAGCGCTTGTTGTGTTCGTCGGTAAGCACAATGGCGTAAACCATAAACTGAAAGAGGCAGAACTGCTCCAGCGGGTTTGTCACTGCGCTTTTTTCAATAAAATGGTAAATATCCGTAAAGAATTGCCGGTAGATTTCCTCGACAAGGTCGTCCTTTTTTTTGAAGTAGTAGTTTAAGTTGCCGAGGCTCAGATCCGCCAGTGCCGCGATGGATTTTAGCTGTGTGGCGTGATAGCCGTTCTGATAAAACGCATCCTTGGCAAAATGCAGGATCTTTTCCTTTGTGAGATTTCCTTTTCGTTTAATGGCCATAGTTGTCGCCCTCCCTCAAAAGTATAGCATAAAAACAAGGATGAAAACAGAATTATTTAGGAATTAATCTACAAAAAACTAAAAGAAAGCAAAATGAGGTAAAATTTATGTTTGAAAGATTATATGATGTGGATGACAGTCTGCAAAAGGATCTGTTTCTGGTAAAGGAGCTGATCACCTTTGAGCGGTTCTGCCGGGATCAGAGCCTGTGGACAGAGATGAAGAAATGCTTCCACCCCCAGTCAGCCGTGTGTATTTCCTGGTATAAGGGCAGCGGACAGGGATTTATTGAGGCTTCTGAAAAAATGAAAAGTTTTGCGCCGCATAAAATCAATCATATGGTGGCCCGCTGCAATGGCGACAGAGCCGTGGCGGAGTGCATCACCAGTATACAGATGCGCCAGAAGCTGCAGGGGCAGTGGTATGACCTGACCTCTTACGCGCGGCTGCATTACCGGCTGGTGAGGGAGAGGGGCTGCTGGCTTATCTTATCGCTGACCGGCATTTATGAGAAGGATACCGTGGAGCCGGCTTACTGCACCGGCACGCCGCAGCCCCTTGATTTTGACCCGGAAGTCTATCGGCCGTCTTATGCTGCGCTGTGCTATTTCTTTGAAAAGTCGGGCATGGCGTTTTACGATGACCTGCCGGGGATCGACCGGCCGGAAACGGTGAACGCTCTCTATGAAGCGAGCGGAAAGTGGCTTTCGGAAGCGTAAGGCGTTTCCCAATGCCCGGGACGTAACGTCTGGTTATGTCCCAGGCATTTTTTTGCTGCCCTGAAGGTGCTTTAAGGTTTTTCTGTTAAAATGAACCAATGTACTGCAGCCTGTGCTTTTAAATGGATCTTTTTCTTTTAAAAAAAGAATTATTTTTGATTTTTGAGTTTAAAAGGTGAGAAATTTGGGTATAATAGTCTCAGTGATATTGAATGAATGCATTTTAAGAGCTGGTTGACAGCTCAACCATGTTCGTTGAGGAGGATATAATGTTTGAAATAAGTGAATTAGAAAACGGCCGCGAAGGTGTACGTGTTACAGGAGAAGTCGATATCTATACTGCCACGCAGTTTAAGGAACCCATTGAAAAATTGATTGAAGCAAATACGCAGGATATTTTTCTGGATTTAACGGACCTGTCTTATATTGACAGCACAGGAATCGGTATCCTGATTGAGCTGCGCAAGGGCAGCATGAGCAGAGACCTGAATATGACGCTGATCAACCCCCAGAAAAATGTTGTTAAGCTGTTGCAGCTGACCGGTGTCGATCAAATTTTTAGTATTGTGGAGGAAAAATAGCAATGAGTGAAATGAGTTGCAGTACATGCAGAAGTTTGCAGGGAGAAACAGTTCACATTAGCCTGCCGAGTCTTCCGCAGTTTGTCAGCCTTGCGCGCTTGACGGTTGCATCGGTCGGAAATATCGTTGGCTTTTCGATTGATGTGGTAGAGGACCTGAAGGTTGCCGTTTCCGAGGCCTGCACGAACGCCCTGCGTCATGGCTGCTCCAGCGAGCAGTGCTATGACCTGTATTATCAGCTTGATCAGGACAAACTCACCATTCGTGTCGAAGACAGTGGTGAGGGCTATGAACCTGAAAGCATCAGTGAGCCGGAACTGCCCGGCAACCAGGCCGGCGGCTTTGGCCTGTTTATTATTAAATCGTTGATGGATGAGGTAGAAATCGTCAGTAATAAAGGAATGGGTACCAGTATCACGATGGTGAAATACCTGAGGACGTAAGATGGAATATCCAAATCAAATGACAAAACAGGAATCGAAAAAGCTGTTTATCGAATACAAGAAAACAGGCGATAAGGAAATTCGTGATCGCCTCATCGAGAATTTCCTGTATATTCCTAAATTACTGGTCAAAAAATACGCTTACCGCAGCAACGATGTGGAAGATATTTATCAGGTTGCCTGTCTGGGCCTGATGTACGCGGTCGAACGCTACGACCCTGACAGGGGCTTTGAATTTGACACCTTTGCATCACCAACCATCATCGGCGAAATTAAAAAATATTATCGTGACAAACAGTGGATTATCCGGGTTCCGAGAAGGATTCAGGAGCTCAACCGCGAGATTAACCGGGCGAAGACAACCCTGGAGCATAAGCTCATGAAGACACCGACGATCTCTGAGATAGCCGACTACCTGGAAGTGACTGAGGAAGCGGTGATCGAAGCGATGGAAGGCAATAATGTCTTTTATCCAAAATCCTTATCAACAGAATTTGAAAGCAATGCAGACGGACAGGAAGCAACGCTCTTAGACTTGATCGGTGAAGAAGATGAACGGATCGAAAACATTGGAAATGTCGAGGACCTCCGCCAGCGCCTGGAAAGCCTGAACCCCGTCGAGCGGATGATCATCGAAGAACGTTATTATAACGGAAAAACCCAGAAGGAGGTGGCCGCCATTATCGGCAAATCACAGATGACGGTATCCCGTCTGGAAAAGAAGGTTATGGAGAAGCTGAGAGCCAACCTGTAATCTTAAGAAAAACAAGGCAGAAAGGGGATTTCGATCCCCTTTAAAAATTTTTTGTAATTCTTTACAAGTTTTAGTGGATAATTTCTGCAAAATATTATAAAATAGTAACATGCAACAAACCAAACGCATTTTCGGGAAAAATAACCTTTTAAAATAATGATTTCGAGAAAATGCAATCATTTAAGAATCTAGCAAGGGGGAAGAAGCATGAAAACGTATCCAACCAAAAACATCAGAAATATCCTTTTATTAGGGCATGGAGGAAGCGGCAAGACAACATTGACAGAAGCAATGGCATTTAATGCAGGTGCCATTGACCGAATGGGCAGAGTTGATGAAGGAAACACCTTATCCGATTTTGATCCGGAAGAAAAGAGAAGAATGTTCTCAATTTCTTCATCCACTATTCCAGTAGAATATGGTGGACACAAGATTAACATCATCGATGTACCCGGTTATTTTGATTTTATCGGGGACGCCTACGCAGCACTGAGAGTCGCAGATGCGGTTGTTATCGTAGTCGATGCTTTAGCCGGCGTACAGGTAGGTACAGAAAAAGCCATTGAGCTTTTGTCAAAGGTTGACGTACCCGCTTTCATTGTGGTCAACAAAATGGACCGCGAAAACGCGACCTTTGCCAAGGTTATGGATAACCTGAAGGAAGCCTTTGGCAATAAGGTCATTCCTTTTGAATTACCCATGGGCGAAGGCGAAGACATGCGCGGCGTCGTCAACATTGTTGATATGACAGGAAGCGAAAGAAAAGACAACCGCTGCTTTGACGTAGAAGTACCGGAAGATATGAAGGAAGAACTGGCGCCTTTCCGTGAAATGATCATGGAATCCGTTGCCCAGACCAGTGAAGAGCTGATGGAAAAATACTTTGACGGCGAAGAGCTGACCGAAGATGAAATCCACCACGGCATCCGCACCGGCGTGCTGGACGGCGACCTGATCCCGGTTCTGTGTACCTCCGCAGTACAGAATATCGGCGTAGAAACCCTGGAAAATATGATCATTGCCTATCTGCCGTCACCAAAGGACGCCAAGCCTGTTATGGGCAAGGACCCAAGAGACGGAAAAGAAGTCGAACGTGCCTGCGGCGCGAGCGAAAGCTTCTCCGCACTGGTCTTCAAGACCATCGTTGACCCGTTTGTCGGTAAGCTGTCCATCTTTAAGGTGATGTCCGGTGTCCTCGAGGCGACCACCGAGGTCTATAACGCTACGAAGGAAGCAAAGGAAAAGACCAACCATATCTATGTGCTGCGCGGCAACAAGCAGATTGAAATTGAAGCCCTGCTGGCAGGCGACATCGGCGCTTTCTCCAAACTGGGCGTTACCGTCACCGGTGATACCCTGTGCGATCCCAAGGACCCGATCGTATATGACAAGATCGAATTCCCGAAACCGGTTATCTCAATGGCCATTGAACCAAAAACCAAAGCGGACATCGACAAGCTGTCCACTGGCCTCCACCGTCTGATCGAGGAAGATCCGACCATGAGCTTTAACCGCAATAACGAAACCAAACAGACCTTGCTTTCAGGCCTTGGCGAAATGCACCTGGAAGTTATCTCCAATAAATTACAGCAGAAATTTGGCGTCGGCGTAAACCTTGAACCCATGAAGGTGCCATACCGTGAAACCATCCGTAAATCTGCCAGCGCCCAGGGCCGTCACAAGAAACAGTCCGGCGGCAGCGGCCAGTTCGGTGACGTATGGGTCACCTTTGAACCGGGCGATACCCCAAATGATGATTTTGTCTTTATCGACAAGGTTGTCGGCGGCGCTGTGCCGAGAAACTTTATCCCGGCGGTCGAAAAAGGCCTTCAGGACTGTATGGTGGAAGGCGTGCTGGCCGGCTATCCGGTAACCGGTGTAAAAGCCACCCTGTACGATGGCTCCTACCATGCTGTCGACTCTGATGAAATGTCCTTTAAGATGGCAGCCACTCTGGCATACCGCAAAGGGATGAAGGAAGCCTCACCGATTCTGCTTGAACCCATCTATAAGCTGACCATCACCGTTCCGGAAGAATACATGGGCGATATCATGGGCGACCTCAATAAAAAACGCGGCCGCATCATGGGCATGGAACCCATCGACGGCGGGAAACAGGTCATCACTGCAGAAGCACCGCTGGCGGAATTGTTCAAATATGCCACCGAGCTGCGCTCCATGACCCAGGCCAGAGGCGAATTTGAAATGGAATACGTCCGCTACGAAGAAGCCCCGGCCACCATCTCCGAAAAAGTCGTAGCCGAAGCCCAAGCCGCGAAGGAAAAGAAATGACGCTGAGTCCAATTTCTGCAAGAAATTGGTAAGGAGCAAAGCGTGAGCGTGCGACTGGCAACGAAGCAAACGCAGATGATGAGGAAATCATCCGGTAAGGATGATAAGATTTCCGAAGAATCTGTGATCCTATTGAATTAAAATTTAGAATTTACAGGCAGCGCTGAAATATGCGCTGCTTTTTTTAGTTGATAGTTGAAAGTTGATAATTGATAGTTATGGTACAAATTTGCCGTTGGCAAATTTGAATTTTAATCAAAACCACATTGTGGTTTTGTTCCTAAACTATCCACTATCCACTATCAATTATCCACTTTTACAGTTGGTTGAAAACATAAAATCTATGAAATAAGAGTTTTTTTGACAATGTGTACATGTCATTGATAT
>CAUEUD010000180.1 GCA_959020865.1 Eubacterium limosum
AAAGCGGAGGGATTAAATGTGACATTCTTAAGGTTACCCCAAAGGTAATCATAAAAATCATAATCAGATAACTCTTTTTATCAAAAAAACGGTAAAATGGGATCTTCCCGTCTCCGTAATTCATGATACGTGCGCTGTGCTTAACCACCATCTTATGAAACACAAATTTAAAAAACAGACCGAACACCACCACTGAAAACAAAAGCGGGAGCAACGGGCTATGCCAGTTCGCGATCATATCCGGCGTGCCGATCCGCATAATGTTAAAGCCTGCGATAAACCAGACAGCGCCGGCCAGTACCAGCAGTGTAAGCTTATCAACTTTTGGAATTATTTTCTTCACTTGATTTATCCTTTCTTTATTTGCAATAGAGCACCTGCTCCAGCATCCGGGTTAAAAAGTCGCATTCCTTTTCTCTTTTTCCCATAAGGAGCAGTAAATTATCAAAAACAAAATCAATCAGGCCCGTTTTTGTGAACTGGTCATTCCAGATGTCCTGTCTTATGGCAGTGTCGTTTTCCAGAACCTTGAGCAATCCCTTTTTGATATGCTCAAAATAGCGGGCTTCCTGCTCTTTACCGCCCTGGCCAAGATCCAGCCGGGTAATTTCCTCCAGCCAGCTCTCATAGACCTCCTGTACATTACGATATAGACGCTCGTAGACACCTTTTATAAAAAGGCAAAAATTCTTTTCTTTAAATAAATCATCCCCCACACCATGAAAGGCTGATCGCCAAAAGTCTTCGATAACGGCAAGCATCAGCTCACTTTTGGTTGGAAAATAATTATATATGGCACCGACCGAGATGCCGCATACAGAGGCCACTCGCCGGATACTGATTTTAGAGAGACTTTCTGTCCGCGCGATTTCCCGGGCAGCTGTCACCAGCGCTTCCCTGGACGTTACGTTTATATTCATTGTTTCCTCCAAAATGAACATCGTTCATATTACAATATTAAATCTTTTTTGCAGTTTTGTCAATCTTTTAAAATAGAATTATTTTAATTTAAGCTTTTATAAATAATCCGCCTCTTATACAATCTCTGTCAAAGTTCACAATCTCTGTTTTAAATTAAATATGAATTCTAATTTTCTTTTCTGTTTAACCCTCCCAATGCGGGTATATACAATACGAACAAATTTTAAGGCTGTTTTGACAGAAAGGAGTACTTATAATGAAAAATCTTGACGAATTAAAAGAAAAAACACAGGAAATAAACAATAAAGCCAGCCAGAAAGCAAAGGAAGCGGTCGATAAGGTAAATGAAAGCGTGGAAAAGGCCGCAGATAAAATAAACGAAGCTGCTGAAAATATGGTCGGTAAACTGAACCAAGCTGCCGATAAGGCCAAAGATTCGGTTGAGGAATCCAGAAAAAAGGTTAAGGATAACTCAGAAGATGCCGCTTCCACGGCAAAAGCCAAGGCCGATGAAACCATTGACAAGCTAAAACATAAGAACGATGAGGCTGCCGGCACAGCCAAGGAAAAGACGGATGAAGCTGCCGACAAACTTAAGCAGCAGCAGGCGCATTAAGCCTGCCGACCGCACATCCTAAACCTCTTAAGCAATATAAAAAGCTACCGCTCAAAACACAGCGATAGCTTTTTTCGCGCAACAGGTATAAAAACAGACTGCCGGACATCAGGAATACGTGCGACAGCAAAGTATCGTTTTTCTGTCAAGGCTTAATATATGCATAGCCCTCTTCCTGCCTTTGGGCCAGTTCAATGACGCCTGCGGGAACGATGGTAACAAAATCACACAAGTCCTCTTTTGAAAGCTGATGAGCATTCAATGCGTTTTGACAGGCCGCAATGCGTACCTGCCCATCTGACAGCTTTTGCAGCCTTTGGTATAACGGCTCTTCGATACAGCGGCGTACCAGCCCGGTAACAGCTTCGCCATTCACCACAATCTCAGCCTCCAGCGTAAGCTCGTTATCCTGAACATACTTAACGGCATTGGCAGCATTGGTGGCCGCCATACTCAACCGGTCTGTATCATCCACATGAAACAGTATTTTCATTTTAAAACACTTCCTTTAATGGTTTTTTCTTATTATACCCGGACCAGCGCTTGTTTACCTGAGCCCAGGCAGGTTTTAATCTTCACTTTGGATTTCTGCTGACGCTTGTTTTTTTCGTTTAACCAAAACAGTGGTGCAGTGCGGGCAGCGTACTGCCTTTTCGGGTATTTCGGTATAGCAGTAAGGACAGGTTTTTGTTTTTTCTTCCTCTTCCTCACGGTCCTTTGTTTTTCTGAGACCCGCCAGCTTATTCATGCCCTTGACCATCAGAAAAATAACAAAAGCCATGATAATGAAATTGATGACTGCTGTTATAAAAGCGCCGTAGCGGATACTGGCATCCCCGATATTGATTGCGAGATTGCTGAAATCAACACCGCCAAAAAGGCCGAGAACCGGCGAAATAATATCCCCGGTTAATGAGCTGATGATTCCCTGAAAGGCCGCGCCCATAATCACCGCGACAGCCAGTTCCATCACATTGCCTCTGAGCGCAAACTCTTTAAATTCTTTTAGTAAATTTTTCATAAACACAATCCTTCCCTAAGTTGTTTTAATAAATATATCCAACTTACAGAAAAAAACAACATTTTTTATCAACTTTTTAAAACCAGTGGTTCCGCTTAAAATAGATGACCGAGGCAATGATCACTCCTGCGCTCAGGATAATAACCATGGGGTAACCATAGAGGCTCTGGTACTCTGGCATATTAAAATTCATACCGTACCAGCCGGCAATCAGACTGAGCGGAAAAAAGATGGTAGTGATAACAGTAAATAATTTCATGGTCGTATTGAGGTTTATGTCCACCTCGGCCTGATAAGCCTCACGTATCTGTGCCACATATTCAATAAGCGAGAGCACATTGTTATAAAGGCGGTCTACCTTCCCCGACAAAATCCGCAGCAGCTTTAAAGACTGGTGATCAAAGAGCTTGTTTTCATTCAAATCAATATATTTAAAAACAACACTGACCTGCTCATAATACCTTTTCAGCAGTACCAGCTTCTTTCTGTAGCCGATAATATTGTTCACATAGTTTTTATTTCTCTTGTCATCAATGATCTTTTTCTCAAGAGCCATAACTTTCTCTTCAAATTTATCCAGATAGCTGTTGTCATCCTCCAGAAGTTTATCGAAAAGATGAAACAGCAAACGGCCAAAGCTCACCTCGAGCTTATCGTACGCTGAAATCTGCTTAAGAATTCTGCTGACAAATTTCCTATCCTCACAGACTATAAAAAAAGCATTTTCCCGGATAAACAAATGCATTGTCGGGACATCCAGCTTCATTACCGCCAGATCGACCACAGCAATGCAGAGCATATCCAGCCGGTCATAGCTTTCAAAGCGGATCAAGTCATTGGACAATGTCCGCTTTAAAAGCCCGGGGTGAAGTCCAAATTTATCCCCTAGCGCGCCGGCCGCCTCGTAAGTGTAGACACCAATATATTTCTTATCGGGTTCCAGCGCTGTTTCATCTTCGATAGGGTGAATCCCTGATTTTTCCATCAAATATAACATTTCATCATCCATTCTTAATCTGTATTTTTATGGGAGATTAATCATCAGCACACCGTAAGCCCGCTCGTTGACCCAAACGGACAGGGCGGCTTGCGAAACCTTAAAAACGCCGTAGCCCCCTTCATCTATGATAACCGGCTCTGAAAAGTGACGGGTACAGTCCCTGAAAGACTGGCCTGCGCAGGCTGCTCCAATATACATCCGCTTTTCCCCCTCCGGGCCGTTGGACAGTAAAACACCAATGCCGGAATCCGGATGCTCAACGTCTCCTTCTCTGGTCCATCCCACAATATTCGCATCGTCAAAATAATCATGCTGCTGTCCGTAGGCGTAAAGGCTCCGGACCCTCAAAAGCATTTCCAGTCCAATGACTGCTGGCAGATTGTCGTGGGGCATGCCATAATAATCCCCGTAAAAAATACAGGGATAGCCGCTTTCCCTCAGCAGGATCACCGCGTAGGCCTGGGGCTTGAACCATTCCTGCACCCAGGATTCCAGAGATTGTCCTGGCTGTGTGTCATGGTTATCCACAAAGGTTACGGCCTTATCCGGAAAGGCGGCAACCAGCGTATTTTCCAGCAGGCTGCCCATGTCAAAGGCCTGCCCCTCGCAGGAGACCTGCTGAAACTTAAAATGCAGCGGCACATCAAAGAGCGACATGCTCCAGTTGCAGACTTTAAAGTAATGCTCCAGCGTTTCGACCTCCGCACTCCAGTATTCGCCCACTGAAAAAAGTTCTTTACCTGTTGTCTCTCTGAGATAGGAGAGCCATTCATCAAAAAACTCGAAACGGATATGCTTAACCGCATCCAGTCGGAAACCGTCCATATTGGCAGTTTCGAGATACCATTTTCCCCATCGCTTCAGCTCCTCGACTACCTCCCGGTTGGTCATATCAACATCTGCGCCCATCAGATAATCATAGTTACCGTTTTCCGGATCCACCTCGCTGTCCCAGCCCTTGTCATGGAACCGGTAAATACCGCCGCTGTTGCTCTTATTATCCCAGTCTGTCCCGTCAAAATAGCGCCAATTCCAGGTAAAATCCGAATATTTTCCATTTCTTCCTGGAAAGGTGAACCTTGTCCAGGCTGTAATGACACTCTTTTCGCCGATTTCCTCATTTCGGTCCGTTTCCCTGCTCTGGATCGCTTCCGTTTCCTCACATTCGTCTGCGCCGATCCTATGGTTTAATACAATATCGGCTAAAACCTGAATCCCCTCATTGTGAAAAGCGTCGATGGCCATTAAATATTCTTCACGGGTGCCGTATTTAGTGGCAATGTCGCCTTTCTGATCAAATTCTCCCAGGTCATATGTATCGTAAACCGCATAACCCACATCATAAATACCGTCCGCGCCCTTATAGGCGGGAGGCAGCCATACCGCGGTAATTCCAGCTTTTTTCAGATTTCCCGCCTGAGCAGCGCACCGCTTCCACAACAGCTTATCTGCTGGTAGGTACCATTCAAAATACTGCATCATTGTTCCATTATTCATTTTATCACCTTCTCATAACGATTGTAGGTTTTGGCCTTATTATATCACGCGGAGATTATAAAAGCATTAAACCATAATGAAAACGACGCCACATTTTAACAAAATAAAAGACACGCCTTCAGACGTGCCCGGATTTGCTTAATCGTGTTTATTCAACATCTGCCGCTGCATCGGGCTTCGGTGATTCCGAATCAATACATCCCTGTGGAAATTCGGCGGAGCAAATGGTTTCCTCGTAAATATATTCACCGCACTTGCCTGTGTTATCAGCTGTCAAGGCGGCACCTCTTTTATCCTTTAAAAATGCACTTGTATCTTTTTCCATCATAAATACCTCCTGTTAGTGTTATTTTGTTTTTACCCAAAGATCTGTCGATAATAACACTTCCCCTTAAATTTCAGAAAAGCATAAAAGCAACGGTTCAATGTTGTATTTTTTTATTTGAACAAGTATAATAGCACTGAGCCAAAACGTTCAACTAACAAAAGAAAAGGAGAAAAATATGGGCTTTCAATTTGGTAAAAGAGGCTATACCTTTGGCGTAATAGCCATTATTCTGTGGGCGCTTAACATCCTCTTAAGCTTCCAAAACAACACCAATCCGATTTCACTTGTTCTAAGCGGCATCATCATCATCTGCGGCGCTGCAGCCTTTTTTATGGGGAAAAAGGAGCTGGCGGCCGACCCGAAAAATGATAATGCGAAAACCGGACGGACCATTGGTCTTATGGTGGTCGTCTTTAAAGTGGCCAGCCTGCTGTTCTTTATATTCGGCGGCGGACGTCTTTTTTAACACCTTATGCCTGGCTCGCCAGGCTTTTTTATACATAAAGAGGCTTCCGCCAAAACAGCGGAAGCCCCGGAGAGAAATGAAAAGTTTTCTGGTGTCTGATTTAATTATAGCTGCTTTCTGCCCGGAGCACCAGTTAAAAGCTTGTTAAATTATATTGACGTTAAGCTTTCAATCTCGTCGTCTGAGCAGCCCAGTGCTTTCAGCACCTCTTTGGTGTGATAGCCGACCGGATAACCGCCGAACCGGTATTGGGCTGGGCTTTCGGACAGCTTGACCGCTGTGCCGTACTGGGTGATCTTTTTACCATCCGACAGCGGCAGCTCTACCTCTACTACCATTTCACGCGCGCGAATATGCGCATCCTCCGCCAGAGCCTCCTGCACTGACAGCACTGGCTCCACACACACATCGTGGCCGTCAAAAACAGCCATCCACTCATCCCTTGTTTTTTCCTTGAAAATCCCTCTTATGACCTCCTTGACTGTCTTTACGTCCTCAGGCCATACTGATCCCTCGACCAAATCCTCACGCCCGATACAACGGCAAAACTCTGCCCAGAATTTTGGCTCAAGGGCACCAAGGCTCAGGTACTGTCCATCTTTTGTCTCATAAAAATCATACATACAGCCGCCATTCAGGCGTTCACCCTCGCGCTTCGGAACTTTTCCATCCGCCAGAAAAGCTGTGCCGTCCATACCGTTAAAGGGAATGAGACCGTCCAGCATGGCAATATCCACACGCTGTCCCTTCCCTGTCCGATTCCGGTACTGGACCGCTGCCAGAATCCCGATAACTGAGTTCATTGAGCCCACCGCCACATCGGCTATCTGCATATTGGTCAGAACCGGTCCTGTTTCTGTACGGCCAGCCTGGGCCATGTTGCCGCTTCTTGCCAGGTAATTAATATCATGCCCAGCTCTGTGGCTCAAAGGCCCTGTCTGTCCATACCCGGTTAAGGAGCAGTAGATCAGGCGCGGGTTGATCTCGGCAAGGGCTTCATAACCCAGCCCCAGCTTTTCCATGACCCCAGGTCTGAACTGCTCCATAACAATATCATATTCCATGATCAGCTTTTTAACAATATCGACGGCTTCCGGTTTTTTCAAATTCAGCAGCATGGTCTTTTTATTTCGCCCAAGCCAAGCCTGGTTTGCCGATACATCTGTCCCCTCAATGAAGGGCGGATAGTCTAAAACAATATCCGGCTTGCCCGGTCCGCTTATTTTCAATACCTCTGCCCCCAGGTCTGCCAGCATGGTTGTGGCAAAGGGGCCTGGTAAAAGTGTTGAGAAATCCAGTATTTTCAGGCCCTCCAGGGCTCCTTCTTCTCTTTTATCTGTCATCGTCATAATTCCTCCCCATTTTTTAGCTTCATTTTAACAGAATGACCGCTATTATGCAAAAAACAAAAATGCCTCCGGCGGACCGGAGACAAAAAATGAGGGGAAAAGAATCGTTCAATTCTTTTCATTTGCTTTTGCGTTTAAAGGCAAAAGCTCTTTGGAATTCCTCATTATTTTATTCTTTTAACGCTAAAGTTTCAATGCACTTTGCTTCTGTTTACTGCTAAAATCTTGACAGAAAAAAATTCAAACGGATCTAAAACAGACAACTATTTTTAGCTAAAGCCCGTTTTAAACTCTAAAAGAGTAAAATTTTGTCTTTTTTTACGCTTTTTCTTTCATTGCTTTAAATAAAGGCTCAAAAAGCTCTCGAATAATGACCTCAACAGAAAAATATTCATCAATAGCATTAAAGGCTTCGATCATACTCTCTGGAATTGACTGTCTTTGAAGCTTTATGCCGCAACACTGATCTACTCCCTCGG
>CAUEUD010000181.1 GCA_959020865.1 Eubacterium limosum
GCCTGGACCCTTTTTCTTATCTGGATAAAAGGCGCAGTCCGCTCGGACTTATGATACAAAAAATGCCGAAAAGTCAAAGCATCCGACTTTTCGGCATTTTTTGTATCCTGAATCACAGCCAGCCTACACCGGCGCGATGACCTTATTCTTAATGGTAAGCCCGCGGCCCAGTACGCGCTTGAATTTTTTGCCGCACTCGCTGATGATCATATCCGCAAAGACAGAGTGGGTCGTGGTCAGCACCATCATTTCGACCACATCGTCCTTAATGTTACAGTCGATGTCCTTCACGATGCCATCCATGCTGCGGTCCAGATACTCGGCGATCTGGAGGAAGAGGCTGAGCTTGTCGATGAGACGCTTATCCTCCTCGCACAGCAGCGTCATGTATTCTGCCTCGACCTTGACCTTTTTGTTAGTCCGGTGGTTCAGGGCAATAAAAGCGCTCATGAGCAGTTCCTTTTGCAGAAGCCCCTCAAGCCCGGAGTTCAGAATCAGGTAAAAGCTGTGCTCGTGGTGGTTGCTGTACTGGATTTTGATGCCCACATCGTGGAGCATGGCGCTGGTTTTCATCATTCTGGACACATCCTCCTGGATGCCGTGCAGCGGCGCAAGCTGTTCAAACAGCTTTACGGACAGCCCGTACACGTGGTAAGCATGGGGAATGTTGACGTCGTAGTTGAGCATGGTGTTGACAAGAGAATTGTCAAAAATGTTATGGACAAGATCCTCTGGGCCATTGCCGAAATGCTTGAAAATCAGGCCATCCCGCAGACCGGCGTCTGAGATGATCAGCTCCGGTGAGAAAATGGTCTGCATGACCTTATAAACCGCCTGGCTGGCGCCCACAAAAATATCGGTCCGCCCCTTGGACAGCCCCTTGAGGTTTTTGCGTTCCTCCAGGTTCATCTTCGAGGTCATATGGCAGATTCTGGCAACCTCGTCCTCGCACATACGGTAATTATGGGCGATTTCCAGAGGATAGTCGACCACCCGGCGGTGGATACGGCCAATGTTCCGAATGGTGCCGCCCACGCCCAGCACCGGCAGCCCTCTGGCCTTTTCAAACAGATCGACCCTGGAAAAGGCGTCCTCTAAAAAGGCGTGCAGGCTCTTAAGCTTGCCCGGTGTCGCCACATCCTCCAGCCCAAATTTTTCCGTCAGGTCAATGGAGCCAAAGGGCAGGCTCACCGCGTCTGCCATTTTGCGGTCACGGATGAGGACAAACTCGACGCTGCCGCCGCCGATATCCATGAGCAGCGCGTCGCGGATGTCGATGGTGTTGATGGCGCCTAAATAATCCATGGCGGCCTCCGTCTCACCTGGGATGATCTCAATCTCAATGCCAGTGGTTTTCCGGATAAGATCGACAAAAATCGGCCCGTTCTTCGCTTTCCGCACTGCCGCTGTGGCGACGGCGATCACCTTGTCCAGCTTGTAGGTATCGCACATGTTTTTAAACATCATGAGGGTCTGTTCCCCCAGCGCCATGCGGTCCTCCCGCAGGCAGCCGGTTTCAGACAGCCCCTCGCACAGGCGCACGTTTACCTTGACATCGTCAATAATGTGAAAATATTCGTTGTTGTGATATTCCCCCACCACCAGATGCACACTGTTTGAGCCAATATCAATGACTCCAATACTTTTATCCACAGTTATTCAAATGGAAAATGCAAAATGGAAAATTAAGGTTCAAACCGGCTGAGCCGGTTTGATTATAATCAAATTTGCAAAGCAAATTTGAACCAGAATTTTCCATTTTCACTTTTACATTTTCCATTTACTCCCCCTTTCTCTATTGAACACTTTATCTTAATCTTATCAATCACCGCTGCCTTGCTTCAGCCGCTGCTTCAGCCGGGCTTCCTCAAACTGCTGTTCGGCCTCTTCACAGAAGTACTGCTGACAGCTTAACAGTTCCTTGCCCCGCTTGTCAACCCGGATATACTCGCCAGTTTCGGTCATCACACGGGTTTTGATGGTATCGCGCAGCGTGATGTCCAGTATGTGCTTCAGCTCAGCCTTCAGATCTGGGTCCTCCACTGGAAACAGGGTCTCGATACGGCGGTTCAGATTCCGCTGCATCCAGTCCGCGCTGGAAAGATAGATATCCTCCTTGCCCTGATTATAAAAATAGTAGATGCGGCTGTGTTCCAGGAAGGTACCCACAATACTGTGGACCGTGATGTTTTCACTCACGCCCCGTATCCCAGGGATCAGGGAGCACATACCTCTGACAATCAGATGTATCTCGACGCCGGCCTGGGAGGCCTCGTACAGCTTTTCCACGATCTGGTCGTCGATCAGCGAATTCATCTTGGCGATAATCCGGCCGCGCACACCCAGCTTCACATTCTCGATCTCTCTGTCAATGTGACGGTTAAAGGCTTCACGCATGGTTGTGGGCGCTACCTCCAGCTTTTTCCAAAGGGTGTAATGGCTGTAGCCAGACAGCACGTTAAACAGAGTGGAAACATCCGAGCCGTAGCTCTCCTTGGCGGTGAACATCCCGATGTCGGTGTAGAGCCGGGCGGTCACGTCATTGTAGTTACCGGTACCCAGATGCACATAGCGGCGGATACCATCCTCTTCCTTGCGCACCACCAGAATCATTTTGCAGTGGATCTTGAGCCCCACCAGGCCGTAGATGACATGGCAGCCCGCGCGCTCCAGCTTCTTCGCCCAGACGATGTTATTGGCTTCGTCAAAACGGGCCTTCAGCTCAACCAGCACAGTGACCTGCTTGCCGTTCTGGGCGGCCTCGATGAGGGCCGCAATGATGGGCGAATCCCCGCTGACGCGGTAAAGGGTCTGTTTGATGGCCAGCACATCCGGGTCCGCGGCGGCCTTTCTCACAAAATCGACCACGGTGTCAAAAGACTGGTATGGATGGTGCAGGAGGCGGTCCTTCTCGCGGATCACCTCAAAGATATCCTCCTGCTCGTAAAAATCTCTGGACGGCAGCGGCTTGTAGATGGGCTCGCGCAGCTCGTCAAACTCTGGCCGTCCCTGGAATTTCATAAAGCAGGTCAGGTCCAGCTGTCCCTTGAGCTCATAGACATCCGCCTCTGAGATTTCCAGCTCCTCGATGAGCTTCCGCTTGGCTTTTTTGCTCATGGCCTTTGTGATTTCCAGCTTGATACAGGCGCCCCATTTGCGCTGCTGGATGGATTTTTCAATCTCGATCAGCAGATCCTCGGCCTCATCCTCGTCAATGGCAAGGTCCCCGTTTCGGGTGATACGGAACTCGGAGACATGCTTGACGTCATAGCCGGTAAAAAGCTGTCCGGCGTTGTGGATAATAATGTTCTCGATGAAGATATAGCGGTAGGGCGCTTCACGGTCCGTCCTCGGCAGGGCGATGATCCGGTCCAGCACCTTTGGAATTTCCAGAATCGCCATGTATTCCTCATCCTCTTTGCTGTCCTTTTTCTTTTTCTTTTTATCCTCCTGGGTGTCCAGAAGCTGGACGCAGAGGTATACCTGGTTGTTTTTGACCAGCGGGAAAGGGCGGCTGTTGTCGATGGCCTGAGGCGTGAGCACCGGGTAACAGGTTTCCAGAAAATAGTCGTCCACATACTCCCGTTCCTCGGGGGTCAGCTCATCATACTCCACAAAAAAGATATGATTCTGGTTCAGCTCAGGCACCAGGGATTTCAGCAGGCAGTTGTACTGCCTTTTCATCATCTCCTGGGTGATGGTGTTGATCTCTGCCAGCTGCTCGGTGGGCGTTTTGCCGTCCAGGCCTTTCTTGTTATAGCCGACATTGACCTGATCCATGAGACCGGCGATACGCACCATAAAAAACTCATCCAGGTTGGAGGCTGTGATCGCCAGAAATTTCAGCCGGTCCATGATCATATTGGTCTTGTCATAGGCCTCCTCCAGTACCCGGTAATTAAAATCGAGCCAGCTTCGCTCTCGGTTAATGTATAAATTTTCTTTCATATTTTTTCCCTCTTGATTTTTAACACCGGCTTCAGGCCAAAGACCTTGCGCATGGCCAGCTTGCTGGTATTAAAGAAATAGCTTTCCAGCTGTACGTTTTTGCTTGTAACCGCGGTGATAATGAATTCCCGCTCTTCGATCCGGCACTGTATTTTGCTGATCTTCTGCTTGTGGCTTTTATCCAGAGCGGTGGCCAGCTTCAAAATGGCGGTGAGGCAGGACACTGCCAGCTGTTCCTCGGCCGTCATGGATTTGTCCAGCAGAGATTCGTCAAAGGGGATGGTCCGGACACAATCCGCCACTGTCCCAATGATGAGGCGTTCCTTTGCGCTCACCCCGATAATGTCCGCATTCTCAATGATCATACGGTTCATGGGCTTGCTGTTCTGTCCGCCCACATAGCGCCCCACATCCAGAAGCTGAGCGGTGAGCCTGAGCAGGCGGCGCTCATTTTTATCCAGCTGGTAACGCTTTTTCAGAAAGTCAAAAAGCTTGAGCGCCAGCTTTTCAACGGTCTCGGCGTGCTTGCCGTCCACATGGTATTTTTTCCCAAGCATCCGGGCCGAGCTGTAGCTGCTCTCCTCAATCCACTCCCGCAGGCGCTGGTCCTTGGTCAGGTTGAACTTGAAATCCACCAGCGCATCGCAGAGGTTGAGCTGTACCAGGACGATTTCATCCATTTTGGTATCGTCCAGCAGCTTCAGATAAAACATCAGAGTGTGCCGCATGGTTTCCGCCTCAAACAGGTTAAGCTCGGGATATTTCCTCTGAAGCTGTCCGGAGGTCAGGCCCTTGAGGCTTCCGTGCAGCTCCGCGAAACGTTCCCGGCTGATCCGGTAATAATCGCTCCCGGCTTCCATGCCGCAGAAGCAGGCAATGATCTCGGCGTCGTGGGAGGTGACCACCAGATTTTTGATCTTCCGCCTGTGGATATTGTCTGTCACAGCATGGAGATTGATGGCGAAAAAATCCGAGAGGAGGTTTTCAAAGTTTTCGGTTTCCTCCTCGATGGCGCGCAGAACCTCGCGGATCTTCAGATACCCCATCTCAAGGGTCTGGTAATAGTCGATGAGGCCGCCGTTCATCAGAGCGAGGGCGATGTTTCCGCTGGAGATGGAGCAGAGCATTGTCTCCTCCTGCACCCGCTCCTCGGTCAGGAAATCTTCGCATTTGAGCAGCATATAGCGGTAGATCAGCTCAATCTCGTCTTCCTTTTCCAGCAGGTGTACCCGGTAGCCGCCAGTGTAGGTTCTTATCTGCTCCAGCAGATAAATCCGGTTTTCTGCCTCGCGCAACGCGGCGGTGGCTACGATTTCAATCTCTTCGACAGCCGAAGCTTTCGCGATCTCAATATATTCGCCGATAATCCGGCACAGGGCGTAGACCGAGCTGAAGGATATCTTTCCGCTGGCAAAGCTCTGCTCGCCAAAGTCAATGGGATAGACGGCACGGTCCAGGATATTAATGGTTCCTTTGCCGCGCTGGCCTACCACCAGCTCACATTTGCTGGAACCGATATAAATCGCTGCAAATCGTTTAATCAAGGAGGTTTCACCTCTTTCGTTTTTATTTAATATTATAGCACAAGAAGCTTTTTCGAATGTTAAATCTTTGAAAAAATTTCTTTTTTCGCTCCGCCGGTTATGATAGAATTGATAAAGCCGCCAGATTTTAGTTGATCGTGGATCGTGGATAATGGATCGTTCAGGTACAAATCTGCCGCTGACAGACTTGATTGGATGCGGCCTGCGGCCGCCTCTCCTCGCTTAAGCAAAGCGAAAGCGCTCCATAACTATCAACTGTCAACTATCAAATTTTTTAAAAGGAGGGCATGTCTGTGCTCGGTACCATCATCAATGTGGCCGCCATCTTAGTGGGCGGTTTTTTAGGACTTCTTTTCAGAAAGGGACTGCCTGAGCGCATCAGCGCCACCATCACTCACGGGCTCAGCCTTGGCATCATGATGCTGGGGATTTCTATGGGTGTCCAGACGCAGAATTTTCTGATCGTTTTGATTTCACTGGCCCTCGGGGCAGTAATCGGTGAAGCTTTAAACATCGAGGGGCACCTCAACAGCCTTGGCGGCCGTCTTGAACGGAAATTTGAGGGCGGCGAGAACAGCAGCTTTGCTCAGGGCTTTGTCACCGCTTCTCTTCTGTACTGCACGGGTTCAATGGCGATCATGGGCGCCATTGAAGGCGGGATTTCCGGCACCTACACCATTCTGGTGACCAAAGCGCTGCTGGACGGCATTTTTGCCATTATCTTTGCTTCCACGATGGGGGTCGGCGTTCTCTTTGCCGCAGTGCCCGTATTTCTCTATCAGGGCGCCATCACGCTGGCCGCAGGCACAATCAAGGTCTTTTTAACCGATCCGATGATCACAGAGATGAACGCCGTAGGCGGCGTGCTCATCATGGGTATTGGCATCAACCTGCTGGAGATCAAATCACTCCGGCTCGGCAATTTGATCCCTGCTATCTTTATACCCATTTTGCTGCTCTGGCTCATGGGCTGCTTTGGACTTTCTTTATAAAATAAAAAAGCAAAACGGACAGGTCAAATAAGGGGGATTGCCTGTCCGCTTTGCTTTTTAGAACTATTTATATGAGGGATGGGGAGTCGCTTTAGAGACTTCTCCTGAGTTTTTCGCAACTGTTTTATTTTCTGTCTGTGTCGCAGCAGAACCCGCAGGGGGTGCCGACACTGTGTTTATTTTCTTTACCAAATACAAACATTATGCTTACCTCCTAATGTCATTTGAACGACCAGCCGCTGTTATTCAGCTGATTCTTCTAATTCTGAGTATAATTTTCTTAATGGATTGTAGTACATCATTTTGAGTACCTCCCTTTTCTTTTCAAAATTTTGTTATTAAACCGTCTGTCAAAGAAATGCCTTGTTCCGAGACTCTGCCTTTTATCCAGATAAGAAAAAGCATCCCAGCGCTGCGGGTGACGGCCCAATAAAGTGCTGTTTTTACAAAACAGCCGGACACATGCGCTATAAAGCATCAGCTTTAGTGAATGAGATTCAACCCGCATGGTCGTATCCGCAGGACGGCTTTTTCTTCCTTAGGTAAAAGGCGCCGTCTCTTAAGGTTTTCAGTTATCTGTCAATTATTTAGCGGATTTTTCTGCTAATTCAATTTCTTCTAGTAATTTACGGATTGGATTGTAGTACATCATGGTGTTTACCTCTTTCCTTGTCAATTTATTTTATATAAAGCGAATCATTCGCCGGTTCATCTTTATTATCGGGATACCTTTTCTAATAATTTACGGATTGGGTTGTAGTACATCATCTTCGTTACCTCCTTTTTAGTTTACTGTATTCTTTATTCTATTTACCTGGAAGCTTTTGCTCCGCGTTCTAATTTTTCTAGTAATAATTTCATTGGATTATAGTACATCATTGTGTTTACCTCTTTCTTCAATTTTTATTTTTTATATCAATCTAACAAGTTACCAGATACGGATCATTTTGATTTTTCTACAACTTTTTTAAGTTTCAGCAGT
>CAUEUD010000182.1 GCA_959020865.1 Eubacterium limosum
TTTTATTTTTTGCTTGACTTTCTATTTGCAGGCTTTAAATAACCATTTCATACATCTTGATTTCTTATATCTCCTTTCTCAACCTTATTATAGCACGTTCATCTTATTTTGTGGCGCTTTTCTAAAAATTTACCAGTCATTGATTTAAAGCAGTGATTGGGGTAAAATAAAGAAGGAAGGCTGCGATGGCGGTAATCGTGCAAAAAATGTGAAAATAGCCCAAATTTCAGCGCCCTTTCACGAAGCGTTCATAAAACCGTCACATTCTCCATTTAGAATAAGGCTATCAACAAAAATAAAAGCGATATGCGACTTAAATAAATGGAGGATCAAATGAACGATCAATATACAAATAATCAATTTACAAACAATAATGATGAAGAACCAAAGGTAGAAAACGCTCTGGTGCCCATTGACGGTGACCAGAAGAAAAAGAAAAAGTGGTCTGCAGGTAAAAATGGTTTCGCGAAGAAAACCGGAGCCATGATGGCAGTGGGCCTGGTACTCTCCGGCGCCTGTGGTTTTGGCGGCGGCATGCTGGCCAGCAACCTGGGCGGTAACAATAAAAGCGTGATGTACCAGTCCGTAGAGCGCACCAGCACGAACTCCAATGAAACCAGCAATTCCGGCGCCATGACCACCCAGCAGATCGCTGAATCGGCGGGAAACTCTGTCGTAGAGATCAAGACTGAAACAGTGACCAAAGACAGCCGGCTTCAGCAGGCAGTGTCCGAAGGTGCGGGCAGCGGCGTGATCGTCACCAATGACGGCTATGTGGTGACCAACAACCACGTCATCGACGGAGCCAGCAAGATTACTGTAACTCTGAAATCCGGCGAAAGCTACGAGGCCACTCTGGTCGGCACGGACGCCACCTCGGATGTGGCGCTGCTCAAGATTAACGCGAGCAATCTGCAGCCGGCGGTCATGGGCGATTCAGACAAGCTGAGCGTGGGCGAGACTGTTGTCGCGATCGGGAACCCCCTTGGCGAGCTGGGCGGAACGGTTACTGATGGTATTGTTTCTGCCCTGAACCGTGAAATCACCATCGACGGGGATACCATGAACCTGCTTCAGACAAACGCAGCCATTAATCCCGGTAACTCCGGCGGCGGCCTGTTCAATGAATACGGCGAGCTGGTGGGAATCGTGGACGCCAAGTCAACGGGAACTGGCGTGGAAGGCCTTGGTTTTGCCATCCCGATCAATGATGTAAAAACAGTGGTGGAATCCTTATCTCAAAACGGCTATGTAAAGGGCCGCCCAAGCCTGGGGGTGTCTCTGGTGGATGTCAACTCAGCTGAAACCGCCATGCAGTACCGTGTCTCTGAAATGGGCGTGTATGTGGCCAGGGTGGCGGATAATTCCGGCGCTTCAGCCGCAGGTATCCAGTCCGGCGATAAGATTGTTTCTGTGGACGGCACTGCTGTGTCAAGCGCTGCGGATGTCAAGACAGCCATCAAGAGCCATCAGGTGGGCGATACCGTTAAAATAGAAGTACAGCGGAATGGCAGTATGCTGACCTTAAACGCCACACTGGCAGAGGAAACACCAACCACGAATAATTAACAGAAAAACGAGGTAAAGAAATGTACCGGATTTTAATGGTTGATGATGAGGAGAAAATACGGGCGATTGTAAGAAAATATGCGGAATTTGAAGGCAATGAGGTCGTTGAGGCCGCCGATGGTATGGAGGCGGTGGAGCTTGCCAAGAGCCAGGACTTTGACATCATTATTCTGGACATTATGATGCCGGAGCTTGACGGCTTCTCAGCCTGTAAGGAGATTCGCAAATATAAGGATACACCGGTTATCATGCTCTCCGCGAGAGGTGAGGAGTATGACCGGATCCACGGCTTTGAACTGGGCATTGACGATTATGTTGTCAAGCCCTTTTCGCCTAAGGAGCTGATGATGCGTGTGGGCGCGATTCTCAAACGGAGAGGCGGTGTTCAGGAGAATAAGGATGTGGTAAAAATCGGAGATCTGGAGGTGGATTTTGCCGGACGCCGTGTCACGATTTCCGGAAAGCCGGTGGAGATGACGCCAAAGGAGTATGATCTCTTTTTTTACATGGTGCGCAACCGGGGCATTGCCCTGACGCGGGAAAAACTCATCACCAATGTCTGGGGCTATGATTTTTACGGTGATGACCGCACCCTGGATACCCACATTAAGCTGCTGAGAAAAAGTCTGGGCGATTACAGCAAGTGCATCGTGACACTGCGTGGAGTAGGATACCGCTTTGAGGCTTAAGAATACCAGCATTAAATGGAAGCTTTTCGCTTATATCGCCCTTTTTGCGGCAGTCATGATCTTTGTGATCTGGCTGTTCCAGATCGTCTTTTTAAACGGCTTTTACCGCCAGACAAAGGTCAGTGAGCTCAAATCTCTGGCGAACACCATCTCCGCCAATATTGACAGCAACGATTTGAGCAATATTGTAACCGAGGTGGCAGGGCGGAATAATATCTGCGCGAAGATCACCGATACCCAAAACAATGTGGAGATCAATGTGGACACTGTTCCGCGCTGCGTGCTGCACCAGATGACAGCCCAGGATCTGACCAACCTGTACTTACAGGCCAAGCAGCACGGCGGCTCCTATTTTGAGAGTTTTTCCAAGGACAGCTACCAGCTCATCAATATTCAGAGCAGTGACGGCCGCCAGGGGGTGATCCCTGAAAAGAAATTTGAGCGGGATGAAAACCTGATTTACACTCAGATCATTACAGGCGGCAGCGGCAACCAGTATGTGATCATGCTTAACACCATGATTTCGCCTGTCAACGCCACGGTACAGACCCTGCGCTCCCAGCTCTTTTATATCAGCGTGGTATTTATGGTACTAGCCCTTATTTTTGCGGCCATTATGTCGAGGAAGGTATCAAAGCCTATTATCAAGATCAATGAAAGTGCCAAGGAGCTCGCAAAGGGTAATGTGGAGGTTCACTTTGACGGAGAAGGATACCGGGAAATTACAGAGCTCAACGATACCCTGAATTATGCAGCTGAGGAGCTTTCAAAGGTAGAAAATCTACGGCGTGAGCTGATCGCCAATGTTTCTCATGACCTGCGTACGCCCCTGACCATGATCACCGGCTACGCCGAGGTGATGCGGGATATTCCAGGAGAAAACACCCCGGAAAACGTGCAGATTATCATTGATGAGGCTAACCGCCTGACAAGTCTGGTTAACGATATGCTGGATATCTCCAAGCTTCAGGCCGGTGTACAGGTTTTAAATGAAGCCCCGTATAATCTGACCAAGAGCATCCGCCGGATTCTCACAAGATATACCAAGCTCATCGAGCAGGAGGGTTATCATATACGCTTTGAGGCGGACAGGGATGTCTTTGTAAAGGCTGACGAGATTAAAATGGAACAAGTTATCTACAATCTGGTGAATAATGCCGTCAACTATGCCGGTGAGGATAAAGAAGTGATAATCCGCCAGACTGTTTCGGAGGATACAGTAAAGATTGAGGTGCTGGATCACGGCGATGGCATCGCGGAAGCGCTGCTGCCCTACGTGTGGGACCGTTATTATAAAATTGACAAGGCTCATAAGCAGGCTTCCATCGGAACCGGGCTGGGGCTCTCCATTGTCAAGAATATCATGGAGCTGCACCACCTTCGCTTTGGTGTGAACAGCGCGCCGGGTATGGGAAGTAACTTCTGGTTTGAAATGAAGATCGTAGAAGATAATGCCGAAAAAAATGAAAATTAACATTGATTTTAGAGACTTTTTGCGGTATACTGACTAAGCTACTAAGCCAGATAATCGCGGGCAGCGCAGACTGTCTGAGGAAAGTCCGAGCTCCGCAGAGCAGGGTGCCGGGTAACGCCCGGTGGAGGTGACTCCAAGGCAAGTGCAACAGAAAGTAAACCGCCGGCCTGGCCGGTAAGGATGAAAGGGTGAGGTAAGAGCTCACCAGTGGCGCGAGTAATCCGTCAGCTATGTAAACCCCACCTGGTGCAAGACCAAGAACGGATGTAAAAAAGGCGGCTGCTCGTCGCCGTCCAAATGGTAGGTCGCTTGAATCCATTGGTAACAATGGATCTAGACAGATGATTATCTAAGACAGAACTCGGCTTATAGACTTAGTAACGTGAATTAGAAGCAACAAGACCCATCAAACCGCTTATTTAAGCCATTTGATGGGTCTCTTGCTTTTTTGAAATTTAACTTTGCCCCCTTTTTGCCCTAATAGCTTTTTTATAAGAATTTGCGAAAAGAAAATATACATTTCTTATGCACTTTCTAAAGCCTGAATAAATTGCATACTTTCTTTTAAGGAGACATGCGTATATTCGTTGGCAGTAGTCGAAATGTCACTATGTCCGAGAAGCTGTTGGATCATTTTCAGATTGCTGGTCTGCTCAAATAAACGTGTTGCGTAGGTATCCCGAAAATCATGAACCGTGATGCATTCCATGTCATGAGCTTCCGTCAATTTTTTTAGAGCGATAATATAGAAGACGCGTTCTGGTAACCGCCGGTAGAGTTAGGGAAGACCAAGTTGTTGTTTTGATACTTGTTCGCGTAAAGTAAAATTTTTTCATTCTGTTTAATCTTATGCTTTTTAAAGCATTCCACGGCATTGCTCCTTATGGGCACCTGGCGGTTGCTGGTTGGTGTTTTTGGAGAATCAACACTAACTCTTACCGCCATAGGACTTATTGACCGTTATCACGCCGTTTATAAGGTCTATATCATCCCAGGTGAGGGCGAGGAGTTCTCTGTGCCGTAGGCCGGAGCCAAGCGCAGTGATAACAAATGCTTCAATCTTTTTTCCTTTGATGATTTCTCTTAACTGCTGTACCTCCTGAATTTTGGACATAAAAATGCCCAGTATATTGGAAAATACCGGGGAAGTGTGTTACAATATCAGTGTTGAAGTGGCATTGTACCCGACTTACCCCGGGAATCTATGTCATCGCCTCTGTGTTGTTAGCACAGGGGCGTTTTTTTATTTATGCCGCCGTACTATTTCGATAATCGACAACGGCAATTTCACTGGCCAAAGCCTTTGCGGCATTGACAATGTGTTCAAGGGTTTCCATTGTCTCATCGCTAAAATACGTCTCTCCGCATTGCTCACATTCTTCACAGGGTACATTTTTTACAACGATAATACAGTTGTTATAATTTACGACGTGAGTGGTTAAACTCTTTTTAAGATCGCCTTTGCAATAAATACACATCCTTAAGACTCCTTTCTGCGTCTTGTTTTTAAGTCGCTTTCAAATTTTTCAAGATTTGGGTAGTAGGCGGTTATGATATAGATAAAATTATCGTCAAAACCAGCAACAACATGGAGAATTTTATCATTCAATGTTGATCCAAAGATCAGGCAGCTGGGGTTTGGATAATCCTCGGGGTACTCTTCAATGATTTCGCCTGTTATGATGCAGTTTAAAACATCATTACGACTGATGTCCCGCTCTTGTATTCTTGCAGCAACATGTGTCGTCCATTTAATCTTTCTCTTCGCAACAAGGCTTTTTAATAATTCAATGTCCATGCGTCCTCCTTACATCTTTCCTAAAACCTTACCCTCAACCCGCACAGAATCCCATTCATGAATTTTGATGGGGGCATATTTTTTGTTATGAGAGATCAATTCATTATCGCCCAGCTCTTTGACAAGCGTTTCGCCGTTTATAACAAAGATGCCAATATCCCCAGTGTACAGGTTAGCGCTGCCGAGCTCAAAGAATAACATATCGCCATCGTAGAAAGTGGGCTCCATGGAGTCACCAGTAACTGGGATGATGTAATCCGCACCACGTGGGACACGGTTGGCTGGGTAGCTCACTTGGATAATTTCGACATTATCAGCATCGACACCCGATCCAGCGCCAGCCTCGCCAGTCCGGTAATTGAGTTCAACCTGATCTTCTTGGTTTTGCTTTTCATCGTAAAGGGGAATGACGTTATCGCCGTAGTATTGAGATGGTTCGTTGATCTGGTCGCGATCGGCTTCGTGCTGTTGATCGACTTGCTGTCGCTCTTGCTCAGCTTGCTTCTTTCGATTATATTCGTTTCTTAAAATATGATCTACAGAGTCGCGACCAAGGTCATCGATGTAGCGATATTTTTCAATTAAATCAGTTTCGTTTATTGTGAGCCGGAGGCTACTATCTTCTTTATATCCGTTGTATCCGAAAGCAGAGAGGACGTCTTCAATTCCATAAGTTTTACACATCACTAAAAGAGCGCCAGGTGTTGGCTGGCTATTTTCATTCTCCCAACTATATATCGTCGACTCTGAAGCTTTAAATCCTTTTTGCGTTAATAGTTCAGATATTTGTTTTACAGACATTTTTGCTTCGTTTCTATATTTTTTTAATGTTTCACCTATATTGTATGGCATTTCTTTGAATCTCCCTTTATATCATAAGAATATCATAATTATTTTAACGCGTCAATAAAAATTATGAGAATCTCAAAAAACACATTGATGTCATGAGAAACTTCCAATATTTTATAGGTATCACAAAAAACTAATGGAATGGAAGTGATTATATGGACGCGCCCACAAGAATCTTGTCGAGGTATGTTAGAGACAAAGGAATTAATTTATCAAAAATGTCTAGAGAAACTGGAATTCCATATATGTCTTTGTACGATAGTTTGTTAAACGAGAACAGGGACAGAGACTTAAGAGTTGGCGAATTTATGGGGATTTGCGGGTATCTTGAAGTTAATCCGATGAATTTTACAGATGATACAAAAACGACATTTACATGAAAGAGACAAAGAAACAATCATATCCCTTGAAAATTATCTAAGAAGCGCGGATGCTCTTTTAAGGCAATTTACATATGGGCGTCAGGGAAAGGGAATATTTCTTTCGAGAATGCAGGGAAAGTATTGACTGCGCTCGGGAAAGAAATTGTTGTTCGAAACAAAGAGGAGAAATGAAAACAAAAAAGCACTGGTATCAAAATCAACCAGTGCCATTGGATTAAAGCATCATAGCATCTATGTCCGAGTCTGCTGAGCTATTACGTTCTTCCATATTCTTTTCGATCTTAGAAAATACATCAAAGTATTTATCTGTCAGTTCGGAAGGTGTGAGGGAAGAGACGTCCCAGGTTTTATCTAAATAAAACAATGCCAGAACATGGGCCAGTTTATCAGATTCCATGTGATCAGCTCCTTATTAGAATTTCAGCGTCAAGCACTGATATTTAGAGTATATCACAGATAGTTTAAAGAAATCAGTAAAACTCGCCGGTAGTATTAACAGGGCCGCAACCCTCGTTAAATCCTCTCCAAAATATAGAACGTATCAAGCTTACCTTGACTGAACACACGGGAGATAAACTTCCCCCCACAGCAGCTACGTTAGATAATGTAAAATTCGAATACAATGAGAGTTGTAAAGGGGACAATTCAAATGATCTGCTGTCTTTAATCAGGACAAATGAACCCAGATATTTTAATTTTAAT
>CAUEUD010000183.1 GCA_959020865.1 Eubacterium limosum
GATCATCTGGTCTATGGCTAAATGCTTCCAGCATTGGTCATTCCAGCCGTATTCCATCTATGCAGTAGCAGGCATCTGCTGCGGCTATGCTTACTGGAATATGGGAAAAGATTACGCATCCAGTGCAGGTTTATGTTATTTTAAAAATGGTAAAGATCTAAACAGTAAATTCAGTGCTATTTTAGATGGGATTGTATTATTCGCCATCGTTGGCGGTACTGCTGGTTCATTAGGCTGGGGTCTCCTTCAGATTGGCAGTGGCCTCGATTTTGTGTTTGGCATTGAACCCGGACCAATGGTATGGACAGCGATTGCGATTGTCATCATTATTTCTTATACGATTTCCAGTTCAACAGGACTTGACAAAGGGATTCAGTGGTTATCGGATAAAAATGCCTGGTTTTTCATTGCTTTATTAATCTTTGTATTCATTTGCGGACCGTGGCAGTATATCTGTAATTTGACAGTAGAATCTTTTGGATACTATATTAACAATATTATTTCATTGACATCTTATACATCACCAGACATTCTGCCATTGGCAGAGGCTGAAATGTGGCCGCAGTGGTGGGATTTATACTGGATGACAGACTGGCTGTCCTTTGGACCGATCGTCGGTTTATTCCTTGTAAAAATGGCTTATGGCCGTACCATTCGTCAGTTCATTACTGTTAATGTTATTTTACCATCACTCTTTGGTGTTATCTGGTTTGGCATCTTCGGTGGTTTTGCCATTAATGTTCAGTTAACAGGCGCATATGATTTAGTTACCTACTATGCAGACGCTGGTGCAGAAGCATTTATGATGAAATTTTTCGACTTTGTGCCAGGCTCGGAGATTATTCGGGTTCTTATGTTGATATTGATTGCTTTGTCTTTCATTACCTTAGCGGACTCCATGACATCGACCATTTCCCAGATGTCTATGAAACAGTCTGCTGGTATGAAGGAAGCGCCGTTGCCAGTTAAAATTTTCTGGGGTGTTTTAATCGGTGCCGTATCTGTTTTATTCGTCGTAACCGGCGGTATCAATGGGATCAAAATCGTTAAAACCATCGCTGGCTATCCAATGCTCTTCATAGAAATTGCAATGATCATAGGCTTCCTGAAGTATTTCCTGTCAGGAAAGGCGAAAGATGATGAAATCACGTATGCAGATATTTTAACGAAACAGAGACTTGAGGCTGAAGCAGAGGCTGCGGCCGAAGCAGAAGCTAAAAAGAATAAGAAAAAGCGGTTTGGTAAAACGCCTGCTTCAGAATAATCCTTCAGGTAATAGCCGGTGACATGACCACGCCGGAAATTACATACATCGAAAACTTCCAAAGCAAAATAAAACAGCCGAAAGGCTGTTTTATTTTTGTGTTCTTTTTAATCTTCAAAATGATAACGGCTGTTTTTTATGCCGAGGGTCCGCATTTTGTATTGAAGGCTCTGTCTCACCATGCCCAGGGCCTCGGCGCTTTTGGTAATGTTATAATTGTGAGTGCTCAGCGCCTGGAGGATCACCTTGCGCTCAAACGCCTCTGTCAGGCTTTTAAGGGAATGAGGGCTGGCTGGACTCCAGGTCTCGTTATCGAGAAGCGTGCGGCCGGCAGTACTTTTTTTAAGATCCATTGGCAGCAGATCCGAGGTGATGACATTGCTGTTGTAGGAGGAGAGTAAAATCGCGCGGACGATGACATGCTTGAGCTCGCGGACATTGCCCGGCCAGTCGTAGTTAAAAAGAAAAGCCCTGCTGTCCTCTGAAAAGTCATAGAGCTTTTTGCCCATGGCAGCTGACTCAGAATTTAAAAAGGAAAGGGCCAGTGGGATGATATCCTCCCGCCGTTCCCTGAGCGGCGGCAGAGCAATGGTCAGGGTGGCCAGCCGGTAGTACAGGTCAGAGCGGATGCGCCCCCCTTCAATGGCGGCCTGCGGGTGCTCGTTCATGGCGCTGATAATCTGGGCGTTGGTGGTGAGCTCCTTTGTGCTGCCCACCCGCCTGTAGGTGCCGGTTTCCAGGATACGCAGAATTTTGGACTGGAGCATCAAATCCATGGAATTGATCTCATCCAGAAAAACAGTTCCGTTTTCCGCCGCTTCAAAAAGACCTTTGGTATCGCTGGCGCCTGTGTAGGCGCCCTTCACCGTTCCAAAGAGTGTGCTTTCAAGCAGGGTCTCTGGGATGGCAGAGCAGTTGATGGCCACAAAAGGCGCGTTGCTTCTGCTGCTGGCATTGTGAATGCTTTGAGCAAAGACTTCTTTTCCTGTTCCGGTTTCGCCATAAATCAGCACTGGAGCAGAGATGTTGGCGGCTAGCTCAGCCTGCTGTGTGCAATCGCGGATGCTGTCTGATATGCCAGCAATATCTGAAATTTGGTAGCGGGTACCGTTGTTTGTTTTTTTCTGTTTCCTTAGTTTTTCTTCCAATTGCTCCAGCTTTTTTGATAGATAAATGTAGTCGGATTTATCCCTGTAAATACACATAGAGCCAACGATTTCTTTTCCTGCTTTGTCAAAAATTGGATAGACACAGCTGATAGCTTCGATATGCTTTCCGTCAGCGTTCATATAGCGGATGTTAAAATCTTTTAAAGGCTCGCCGTTTTTTAGGACTCTTAAAGCTGGGGAGACCTCGCCATCGTAAAATTTGTAAACCTCCAGCACATGCTTGCCAATAACATCCTCCCGCTTCATAGCGTCCAAGATTTCGCTACCTTTGGAGAAGCCTACAAAGCGTCCGCCCTCATCGAGAATGTTAATGGAAAGATCTTCCACCTCTTCAAAAATCTTAATAGTATCAAGATCCAAATAAAATTTTTTGTTTTTTTTCATGAAATCACTCCAATCTTATCACTATATTTAATGCAATATTCATACCAAATATGAAAGAACTGCAAAATAATGTTGCGGGCATAAATATTTTGCAGTTCCGGTTTCTTTACAGATTAAGGGACTTTTTAGATATTAAAAACAGAAAAAGTGCATAAAAAATATGCGGTGCATTTACAGGAACCTTTGAAAATGGCTGTTTTAAGCCGTTTATATTTTGGCATTGATCTTGCTTTATATAAAATTGCGATTCATTTTGCTGAAGCTACTGCTGAAGGGGGGACACGAAGCAGTAACGCAGATGAAAATTTTGTAAGAGGAGAGAAAAAATGAACGAAAAGAAAAAAGTGAGTTGGTTGAAGCAGATCGACTGGTGGGTAGCCTTTCCGGCGCTTTCCATTCTGGCAGCTCTGATGGCCTGGGCATTGATTGATCCAACAGGAATGGGCAATTCGATTACTGTTATTTTCAATTTTCTGACCGATGGATTCGGCTGGGTTTATCTGATGCTTGGGCTTCTGTTTCTGGGCTTCTGCCTCTGGCTGGCCTTTGGCCCTTATCGGAATGTAAAACTTGGGAAGGATGATGAAAAGCCACAGCATTCCTTTTTCTCATGGTTTGCCATGATCATTGCCTGTGGTTACGGCGTTGGCCTGGTATTCTGGGGAGCGGCAGAGCCGCTGAGCTTTTTACAGACGCCGCCGATGGGCATGGAGCCATACACGGCAGAATCAGCTGTAAGGGCGCTGGCACAGGCGTTCTTCCATTGGGGCTGGATTCCATGGGCCATCTATATGGTCGTTGGGGTGACCATGGGCTACTTTATTTTCAGAAAGGGAATGCCGCCGTTTTTCAGCCGAGTGCTTGAGCCTATCTTTGGCGATAAGGTAAAAACTAAGGGCTTCCGTATTCTTGATGGTTTTCTGGTGTTTGGTGTTGTCGGTGGTGTTACCACAGCTACAGGGCTTGGGATTCTTCAGCTGGCATCGGGCCTGTTCTCGCTTTTTGGCATACCGGAAAACAATCTGACCTATATCATCATTGCCATTGCGTGGGCCGCGCTGTTTACCACAAGCGCTGTCAGTGGGATTGATAAGGGGATCAAGATTCTCAGCAATCTGAACATTCCACTGTGTATCCTGGTCTGTGTGGTCGTCTTTATAGTCGGACCGACCGCCTTTATTTTAAACACCATGAGCAGCTCTCTGGGCGATATGCTTGGGAACTTTTTCCCAATGGCTTTATGGACAGACAGCATTGATAAGACAGGCTTTGCCCAGGGCTGGACGATTTTCTACTGGGCATGGTGGATCGCTTCCGCGCCGTCAACCGGCCTCTTTGTAGCAGATATCTCACGCGGACGTACCCTGAAGGAAATTGTACTGGTTCATCTGGGCGCAGCCCCGATCGCTACCTGGCTGTGGTTCGCAACCTTTGGCGGAACCGCTATTTTCCAGGAAATGTTCCAGAATTTAGGATTGGTTGCTTCCATGAATGACATGGGAACACAGTCCGTTGTCTTTACCATGCTGTCACATCTGCCCTTCGGTCAGATTCTGGCAGTGCTGTTCCTGATTTTAATCTTTCTGTTTCTGGCAACAACCGTCGACTCTTTCTCATATGTCTGCGCTCAGGTATCAACCAAGGAAGATCAGAATCCCAAAATGCCTTCAAAACCATTGAGAGCGGTTTGGGCCATCGCCATCGCGGCATTGGCCATTACAATGATTTTGGTTGGTAAAGGACAGATACAGAGCTTGCAGCTGTCATCGGTTGTGGCGTCGATTGTCATTATGGTAGTAATGGTTCTGATGATTATCTCGATGTTTAAATCACTTAAGCAGGAAGAACTGGAAGGAACCATTGACCTGGCCCGCTTGAACAGCAGACAACATATTTTAGAAGAAAAACAAAAAGCAAACGAGCTGAAAAAAGCCCAGCGCGCTGCCAAAAAAGAAAAAACAGAAAATATTTAATTAACTTGCTAGGTGGAATGAGAAAATGAGATTAAGATTTAATTTTGCAGAGAAGGAAGAGCTTGACCAGATTCATGAGGCCACGTTAGATGTTTTAAAAAATGTCGGTGTGAATTTCCATGAAGAAGAGGCCCTTCAAATTTTCAGGGAGCATGGCGCCAGGGTAAGCGGCAATACTGTTTTTATCGAAGCGGACATGCTTGAAACTGCCCTGTCGACCGCCCCGGCTCAGTTTGAATGGAAAGGGCGGGAGAGAAGCGTTGTCATCGGCGGCGGAGACAGTGTGTCAGTTCCTTGCTATGGGCCGATCTACCGTCTGAAAAAAGGAAAAATTGAGGATATTGTTCCTCAGGACTTCGTGGATGTGACAAAGCTGCACGAAAGCAGCAGCGTGCTGGATGCCGGGAACCCCAATGTTATGGAGCCAGTGGCGATCCCAAGAGATATTCGCCGAAATTACCAGATGGCAACAGCTCTAAAATATCATACCAAGCCGGTCATGGGCATGGTTGATGGTAAGGAAGCGGCTGAAATGAGTATTCAGATGACCCAGGATTTCTACGATGTACACGATCAGACACCGGTTCTCACAGGACTCATCAATGTCATGTCACCTCTGGGCATCAGCACCGCCATGTGCGAAGCGCTGATCACCTATGCCAGAGCCGGACAGCCTGTTGTCGTAGCGGAGGGCGGCTTCCCAGGTGTGACCCTGCCGCCGAGCATCGCCGGAACACTGGTATCTAACAATGCCGGTATACTGGCTGGCATCACGCTGGCACAGCTGGTAAATCCTGGAACACCAGTCGTTTACGGCCTCCCTGCTGTGAGCGGTGACCTGAAGGTGATCTCCATGGCAATCGGCGGCGCCGAAACCCCTCTGTTTGTTTACTATGCCAAAGAAATTGCCAATTACTATCATCTGCCGGTGCGGGCCGGCGGCGGCCTCACAGACGCCAAAGCTGTCGATTACCAGGCCGGCAAGGAAACCGCGCTAAACCTCTTTGCAACCTATGGTGCAGGCATTGACTTTATCATTCACGCCTGCGGTATTCTGGATACCTACAATACCATCAGCTTTGAAAAGCTGGTGCTGGACGAAGAGGCAGCCTTGAGCATCAAGCGTCAGTTTAAGGGCTTTGTGGTGGATGCCAGGCATATGATGGTTGAAGAAATTGCCAAGGCCGGCCCGGGCGGAAGCTATATTAACAAAAGGACACCAAAGATTTACCGAGAAGAGTTTATGCTTCCTAAGCTGGCGAACCGTGAAACGACACAAAACTGGCTGAAAGACGGCGCAAAAAGCGTCGAGGACCTGGCCGCCGATATGGTAGAAGAACGAATCGGTAATTACATACTCCCTGAATTAGCCGATTTCCAGAAAAAAATATTAGAAAAATACATTCCGCAGGAGTGGAATGCAGACTAAAAACTTGTTTGCCTAAACGATGCTAGAAATGATTGACTCCCTCAATTTACTAGTGTAAAGAAGACCGCGCACCCACGGTCTTCTTTTTTGGTATGCGCCAATATTAAAAACGCCCCCTTCCCTAAAAGAAGGCAGCGTTTTTAATTGATCGAATTTGATTTTTTTAAATGAAGCTCCTAGCTTTCGACAACTTCAAGAATATCCATCGGGCACGCTTTGGCACAGATGCCGCAGGCAATACATTTGGACGGGCTGTCCTTGTCTTCAGCTTTGACGATAAGGCCGAAAGGACAAACTTCAACACATTTACCACAGTTTGTACAAAGCTTTTTGTTGATCATGTAGACACCCTTAGGATTCTGAGAGATCGCGCCGGCTTCGCAGTTTTTAGCGCATTTGCCGCACTGTACACAGACCTTGGTTTTTAAGTCGCCATTGTCTTTTACGTCAACTTTAATACAGGATAAATCATGACCATAGGCTCTGTCTTTATAGAAAGCAGTTGAACAAGCCCATTCACAGGCCAGACAATTCATACAGAGTGACTGATCGGTTACTTTAAGTTTTTTCATAATGATAATACTCCTTCTCTCGGATCTTTGAGCTTGCAGCCTACAAAGAATCCGTTCCCCAATATTTGTTCTATCTTAATTCTAACGAGAATGATTTCAATTGTCAACAACAAATCATTCCATATTTTGGAGTATTTTTTTGATGAATCGGGCAGACTTGTCCCCAAAAGAGGGCTAAATTTTACTCTATTGAATAAAACAGAATGGAAACACATAAGCGCTTTGGGATTTTCAATAAAAACAGCACTGATTTTGATCCCTTTTATCGGAAAAGATGTCGGCTTTTTTGGTCAATTTCCAAAATCTGGTAAGCAGTGCAAAAAAATATGCATATGCAAAAATCGATTACACGTTTTTGAAAAGGGCTTAAAATCGCCATAAAATAACGGTTTTTTTAGAAAATGAACCGGATTCCCTTAAAAAGAGCAAAAAAATTTGCGGTCTAAATTTTTGGTAAAAATCCCTCTGGATGATGAGGAACTCCAGAAAATGGCTTAAACAGGGTTTTTACAAAAAAAGTCATCATCTTTTCAGGTGGTTTTAAATTTGGCACGTATATTGCGTTATATAATGGCATCACACAAATTAAAAAAGTAAAAGAAAATCCAAAGGAACAAAAAAAGGAGAATGAAAACAATGGCAGATATGAGTTATTTAAAAGACAAACCAATCG
>CAUEUD010000184.1 GCA_959020865.1 Eubacterium limosum
GTAGGCACATCCAGTCCGCCCATCATATGCAGCAGCGTCGATTTTCCGCTTCCGGAGGTTCCCACAATGGCTGTGAATTTTCCTTTTTCAACCGATAAGGACACACCATCCAGTGCCTTTACCATACTCTCGCCGCTGCCGTAATGCTTTTTCAAATCCGTTGTTTTTAAGATCTCCATTTTCTGTCTCCTTTATTTGCTGACTTAATCTTATCACCTGAATGTTTCAAAACCCTCTCATTTGAAAAAAAGAATGTTACAGTTTTGAGAGATTGTTCATCAGCCAGCCTGATTTGGCAGAAATACTGAAAAAACAGAGCCTTCACCTTCCTGTGAGGCTACTTTAATGTAGCCCTGCTCTTTCCCGATGATCTCGCGCGCCAGATAAAGCCCCACGCCGATGCCCGGGGTGCTGTGAACCTTGGACTCTCTGTAAAACCGTTTGAAAATATCATTGACATGCGCCTCGGAAACACCGATTCCTGTATCTGCAATTTCTATTTTGGTGTACATTTCCCACTGCTCTGCTGAGACAGATACCCTGCCGCCCTCCGGTGTGTATTTAACCGCGTTTTCAAGCAGATTAAAAAGCGCTTCGGCCGTCCATTTTGTGTCGTGACAAAGTTCCAGTGTCTCGTCACACACAACGTTTACTGCGATCCTCTTTTTTTCTGCCGACATGGTAATACCGCTGAGGGCCTGGGCAAGGGTTGGATAAAGGGGCTGACGCTCGGCTTTTAATGCGATCTGCCCATTTTCCAGCCGTGATATTTTTGTCAGGACCTGAATCAGAAAATCGAGCTTTTCTACCTGATTTTGAAGCCCGTCCAGAAAGAAAAGTCTTTTTTCCTCTGGCACCTGAGGGTTCGTCACCGTATCGGCATACATTTTAATATTGGCGATGGGGGTTTTAAGCTGGTGCGATATGTCTGAAACAATTCGCTGAACCGCCTGCTTCTGTTCGCCGCTCTCCAGAATGGCTGCATTGGTAACATCATATAGCTGGTTCAGCTTCATCTGTACCTTTGAGGAAAGGGTTTCTTCCTCAAGACTGAAGTCCTGTACTCCTTCATTCTGGATCAGGCTGTCCAGATTTGTGCAGATCTCGTCCGCAAAGTAAACAAAGCGCCGTCTGCAAATCAGCTGGAAAACATAGAGAATTCCCCAAAAAGCCACCGCAAAAATGATCGCAGCCACACGGAGCAGGGTCCCTGTATCACGATCGGTCAGCGCAAAGACCAGCACCACAAAGGCCACTGTCAAAATAAACATGGCAGCAATGCTGATCCACTCCTGCAGTGCAGAAGGTATTCGTCCTTTACGCATCCTTCTCACCAGTCCATTCATAACCCATCCCGTAAATTGTTTTAATATAGGCATAGGTATCATCTGAAATTTTTGAACGCAGGCGGCTGACGTTGATGGTCAGGGTATGCTCATCGACAAAGTTTCCCTCGTTGTCCCACAGGCTTTCCAAAAGCATTTTTCGGGTCAGCACCTTTCCGGGATTTTTGCAGAAAAGCTGCAAAAGCTTAAACTCTGTCGGTGTCAGCACCAGAGGCTTTTTATTTTTAGTGGCTGTCCGCTTTTCAAAATCAATCTCCAGGTTTCCACAGATAAACAGTTCTTTTCTGCTGACCTCCGTTCTTCTGAAAACCGCGTTGATCCGCTTAATCACAATCTTTATATTAAAGGGCTTGGTGATATAATCATCCGCTCCCAGCTCAAAGCCTTTTAAAATGTCATCGTCCAGATCACAGGCTGTTAGAAAAATCAACGGTGTCCTGGCCTTGAGGCGTATTTTTTTCGCCAGACTAAAGCCATCGCCGTCCGGAAGGTTTACATCCAGAATTACCATATCCCAGATGTTTTCCTCCATTCTTTTTCCAGCTTCTTCAAAGTTTTGTACCAAAGTGGTCTTGAAGCCTTCAAGCTCCAGATTATAACAAAGGCCTGCGCCCAGCATTTCATCATCTTCAACTACAAGAATACTCTTCATTTTATGCTCCTCTCCAGCATATTGCCATAGCTCTAATATTTTATCCTAACTTGTAGAGAAAGAGAAGTTTCTTTTTAAAGAATCATTTTCTTTTCACCCGCTTTCGGGTATGATCATAAGAGCCTGCTGCCTTTTTTGTGCATAAACTGCGAGGCAACTTTTTTCATCTGATGGTAAACTTTTATTGTAAGGAGAGTGTTAAACATGGAATGGATTCAAAGACTTAACCAGGCTGTCAATTACATTGAGGAAAACCTGAGCAGCACGATTGATTACAATACAGCTGCCAAGATCGCCTGCTGCTCAACCTTTCACTTTCAAAGGATGTTTTCATACATTGCAGAGATACCGCTTTCTGAGTATATCCGCAGGCGCCGCATGACCGCCGCCGCATTTGAGCTTCAGACAACGGGTACAAAGGTACTGGACATCGCACTGAAATACGGGTATCAGTCCCCTACTGCTTTTACCCGCGCTTTCCAGAATGTTCATGGCGTGCCGCCCTCTGCTGCCAGGTCGAAAGGGATTTCTTTGAAAGCCTATCCAAGGATAACCTTCTCTATTTCAATTAAAGGAGATACTGAGATGAATTACAAAATTATTGAAAAAGAATCTTTTAGAATTGTGGGTGTGTGCAAATCATTGGACGTAAACTTTGAGGAGAGCTATCAAGAGGTTCCTGCTTTCTGGCAGGAGGCTGCAGAAAAGAATCTGATCCCCCAGCTCGCACCGCTCATGGATAAGGAGCCCTTTGGCGTTCTGGGGGTATGCTCCAGCATGAATGAAAAAACATTCGACTATTACATTGCCGTCGCAACAGACAAACCTTTGCCGCAGGGTATGACAGAGTTCACCATCCCTGCCGCCACATGGGCTGTTTTTGAGTGTATCGGCCCCATGCCTCAGGCCATCCAGAGCTTGCAGCGCCGTATTGTCACAGAATGGCTTCCAAACTCTGGCTATGAGTACGCCAGCGCACCGGATATCGAGGTTTACAGCGAAGGCGACCAGCAGGCAGAGGATTATCGCTGCGAGGTCTGGCTGCCAGTTTTAAAAAAATAGCGGTATAAAAACAGACCATTCGGATTTTGAATGGTCTGTTCGTCTGTTTTCATCTGAGTTTCGTTGACATAACCTTAAAATTAGGATACAATTTTTAAAGCATTAAATTTAATATATTGAGGTTATCATTATGGCCATTAGACAAATAAGAAAATTTCCAGATGACATTTTACACAAAAAATGCCGTCCTGTTGAAACCATCGACGAACGAACTCTGGAATTAATAAAAGACATGACTGAAACCATGTACCAGCTGCCAAACTGCGGCGGTCTTGCCGCCAACCAGGTGGGGGTTCTAAAGCGTGTTGTCGTCATTGATGTGGGCGAGGGTCTCTACCAGCTGGTTAACCCGAAAATTATCGAAGCTGAAGGCGAGCGCATTGTTGTAGAAGGTTGCATGAGCTCTCCCGATGTGTGGGGAAAGGTCAAACGTCCCGAACATGTTGTGGTTGAGTACACAACGCCCGAAGGAGAAGTCCTTCAAAAAGAGGCTGATGGACTTCTGGCAAAATGCTTCTGCCATGAGCTTGACCATCTGGACGGCATCTTTTTTACAGACAAAGTTATCGAATACGTGGACCTCTAATAAAAAAGAGTACCGCTTTTATAAGCAGTACTCTTTTTTTAAATAGCATCCCGATTCAATGACAACTCAGCCGTTGCTTTCAATCACTGCCACAATCTTTCCGTATTCTTCACTTAAGACTCCAAAAATAGTCTCAAGGTCAGCATAATCATTTTTTCGTACCTTTTCTACCATTTCTGCCGCTTTTTCACTGAGCAGATCAAACCCAAGGTTTGCAGCCGTTCCTTTTAATGTATGGGCTTCACGTTCAATACGTTCATAATCCTTTTCCTCGACTGCCTGTTTTAACGCAGCATAGGTTTCATCCTTTGGAAATTTGAGTACAAAACGCTCCAATAAAGCCGCATTGTTAGAAAAACGCTGTAAGACTGTTTCCAGATCAATTCCAATTGATCCCAGTCCCTCTAAAATATCCATCTTGTCTCTCCTGTTCTCATTTTTTATCATCTTACATACTTTTGACAGACTAAACTAATACGAATGTTATATTAAATTATAGTACAGCCTGCTGAAAAAGACAAGAAGTATAATTGCTTTAAAGACAACTGTTCAAACAATGCCCTGCTTTCTGTTAAGACTGGTATTCCGCCAGCTTAGCTTCCAGCTCTTCCAACGGACGCCCGCCCACCAGGCTTTCCTTTACTTCGCCATCCTTGAAAATTTTAAGTGTGGGCACGCTCATAACACGGTATTCAGAAGCTAAATCACTGTCAGCGTCAATATCTACCTTGACAATTTTAACATCCTTTACCTTTTCAGCCAGTTCATCCAGAATCGGAGAGAGCGCTTTACACGGTCCACACCAGGTCGCGAAAAAATCGACCAGCACAACACCTTTTCCCTTCAATACTTCTTCATTAAATTCCTGTGCATTAATTACTCTTGCCATGATTATTACTCCTTTATCTATATTTATAAATTATTGTTTATACTGCAAATAAATCGTTAAGGGCTTCACTCATCGTTGGATGTGTAAAGATCTGGTCTCTTAACACTGTATAATCCAGACCCGCGTCCATTGCCAGCTTTACGATGTTAATCATTTCATAGGATTCCTCACAGAAAAGCATTGTTCCCAAGATTTTATTAGTATCAGCGTCAATAACAGCCTTTAACAGACCTGCTGGCTTTCTCAGCACCTGGGCCTTTGGTATAGCCGCTGCCGGAAGCTTGGCAATTTTTACGTTATAACCCTGAGCAGCAGCCTCTTCTTCATTAAGGCCGACACGTGAAAACGGCGGGTCAATAAAGACACTGTAGGGTACTGTCCGGTCACTGCTGGCGCGTTTGCCGCTGCCTGACAGCTGATCCTTGACAATTCTAAAATCATCTAATGAGACATAAGTAAACTGCAGTCCTCCTGCGACATCGCCCATTGCCCAAATATTGGGGACACTTGTCCGAAGCTTTTCATCGACCTTGACGGCGCCTCTTGGCGTTTTTTCAATACCCGCGGCTTCAAGATTAAGACCATCTGTGTTTGGTTTTCTGCCTGTAGCAATTAAGACTGCATCCGCTCCAGCCGTCATTGATGTGCCGTCTTTCTTATAATGAACAACCGCTTCGCTCCCGGCATTTTCGATTTCCTCAGTCTGGACATTCATTTCAAAACGCACACCCTTATCCTCAAATGCCTTCTGAATCGCTTCCGCAATATCACGGTCTTCACGAGGAATTAATTTATCTTCAATTTGGTATACGGTAACCTCCGCGCCAAAATCAGTATACATTGATGCGTATTCCAGTCCAATATAGCCCCCGCCGATAATTGCCAGACGCTTCGGCAGTACATCCAGCTCCATCAAAGAATCGCTGGTATAAACATAAGGATTTCCTTCAATGCCCTTAATGGGCGGAATAACGGAAACAGATCCGGTATTGATAAAAATCTGGTCGCCTTCAACCTCAAGGGTTTCCTCTGCGGTTTCAATCTTTACACGATTGGCGGATACAAAGCTGCCAAGGCCATTATAGACAGTGACGTTATCTAAATCATTCAGCTTATCAAAATTTTTCTTTCTCAGCATGCCTGTCAACCGGCGTTTTTCTTCCACCGCTTCCCAATACAGGCGGTTCTTTTCATCATAACTGCCTGGTTTTTGAATGACTGAAGCCTTCGCGCTGTTCACCAGAGACTTTGTGGGGATACACCCGACATTAATACAGGTTCCGCCATACATTTTATCTGATTTTTCAATCATGGCCACCTTTTTTCCCATTCCTGCCAGGCTTCCCGCCAGGGTCTTGCCGCCTTTTCCAAAGCCGATAATGACTGCATCATAGTGTTTCATTTTTTCTCTCCTGTTATTTTTTTACGAACCAAAAATTTTAAGGTCTATGTCGCCAACCGTTGTTTTTTCCAGCTCTTTTTTTCCGACCGTATCAAGGGACATAAAGATTTCATCCATTATATCTGCCATTCCGGAAGCAATCAGACAATCCATTTCCGAGTCCCCGGAGCGCCATGAGGTCGATACTACCTTGCCGCCGATCGCTTCACAGATCAAACGAAGGTTCACCGAAAAGGGGTCCAGGTCAAAATAATAACCGCCTTCACTGCCGCTCTTTGTTTTAACCAACCCTGCCTTTTTAAGCTTAGCCATCACCTTACGGATTCTTGCAGGATTGGTACATACATTTTCGGCAAGGGCCTCACTGGATAAAATCTCGCCCTGATGGTGGTTCAGAAAAACCAGGGCGTGAACTGCAATACTAAATTCACCTGTCAATTTAATCACTCCGTTTCGTAGGGCCAGGTGTTAATTCCGCCAAAATCATAAATATTGGTATAACCTAAGGCTGCCAGTTTTCTCGAGGCCTGCTCGCTGCGTTTGCCGCTTCGGCAGTACACCAGAATTTCCTGGTCTAAATCCGGGAGCGCCTCAGGCTTTTCATCGCCAATGGTGTCCAGCGGAACTAGAACTGCGTCTTTTATATGCCCTTCTTTGTATTCATTTTCCTGTCTCACATCGACAATCAAAATATTTTCATGCTCATCCATTCTCTTTTTCGCTTCATCCTGAGAAATCTTATGATATTCTGCTTTCACCATATTTTTATCTCCTTCTTGTTCAGATTGGCTGCTGCCCTCAGTTGGCTTTGCTGTGCAGCCTGTATATGTTGTCGCTGCCAATACCAGCAGCATTAAGATAATTATACCCTTTTTCCTCATAAACCCTCCTTTTGTAATCACGTTTGTTACACTTCTTGATTGTAATTATAAAAGTTACATTTTGTTTTGTCAAGCTCTTTTTAAAAAAATACATTATTATCCACAATTACCTATGCTATACTAATATTTAAGGTAACACCCAACACGGACTGATCTGTGGATTTCAAATGGAGAACGGAGTACCCATGCAAACCAAAAAAGAGGAAATACGTCAGGAAATTCTTTTAGCAGCAGAGAACGAATTTTACAAACGCGGCTATCGAGAGGCTTCAATGCGTACCATCGCAAAAAAAGCCAACACCACTCTGGGTAATATCTATAATTACTTTG
>CAUEUD010000185.1 GCA_959020865.1 Eubacterium limosum
GAGTTGTAAAGCTCCGGCGCTGTTTTTTATCCCATGCGTTTTTTAATCAGGCGGATATCGTCTCCGGCAAAGACGATGTTCAGGAAGTTGCCGCGGATTCTGGAAGTCAGACGCTCGTCGTAGTTTTCAAGAATCTGGGGCATGGTCAGATTGGTGGATAAAATGATTTTTTTATGCTCCTGCAGCCGGGTGTTGATCACCTCAAAAAGCTGCTTTTTACTGAAATCTGAGTAAAACTCTGCCCCGAAATCATCGATAATCAACAAATCGGCGGAAAAAAGCGGGGAATATATTTCATTAATGGGTATATTATCATTGAAAATTTTACTCTGAATATCCTGGACCAGATGGGCGGCGGTGATATAGATAACATTGTAGCCCCGCCCGATAAGGGCGTTGGCGACACAGTTTGACATAAAGGTTTTTCCCACGCCGGGTTTGCCGGTAAACAGGTAGTTGTCATTTTGCGACTCAAAATGCAGGCAGTAATGCTGCATTTTTTCCTTGAGACGGCACATTTTTTCCCTTGGTGACCCATTCTGAGTTTCAGCGGCTTCATCCGCGTAATAACCCGGGTTAAAGGTATCGAAATTTTCGGCCTGGGCATGAACGTTCAAGTCATAGTTGTTAAAGGCCGCCCGGATGAGCTCCTGTTTTAAACAGGAACAGACCTGTCCGTCCACGTAGCCGGTATCTTTACAGATCGGGCAGTCGTAGCGGAGCGTCAGGTAATCCAGCGGATAGCCGTTTTCGAGCAGCAGGGCTTCCTTCTGTTTTTTTAAGGCCTCGACACTCTGGCGGAATTCGGAGATGGCGTCAGGATTTTTGCGGGATACCTCGCGGGTCATGCGGATTCCCTGAAGGTTGATGGCATGGTCGAGCTCGGCGAGCTTTGGAATGGCAGCGTAGAGCGCCTCCTGTTTTCGCTTAAGCTCAAGCTTATTGCGGAACTGTTTTTGCTCAAAAGCATCGTAGACTTTTTTGGTTCGTTCATTCATTGTCGTCACTCCATAACCAGGCTTCGTCTAATTGGTCAAGCTCCTCGTAGACCTTTTTGCGGTCTTCGCTGATCATGACGTCGCCCTTTGACTGATGATGTCCTTTTTTAGGCTCTGCGTTAATTTCTTCCAGGCTGGTATACCCTTTCTGGGACCAGCGTTTTAAAATGGCGTCGATGTAGCGGATATCCTGCTTGCTGGAACGCTGCATGGCAGCGGTGATGATGTCCATATCAAAGTGGTAGTCATCTGCCCAGCCGATGATCATTTCCTTCTCCCAGGCGATGGGCGCCCGGCGGAGGCCGAGATATTTGAAAACATCATAGACCAGTTTCTGTTCACCCGCGCTTTTTCGGATATAGGCGTCGGCCTCTGCGGCTTCCCGTATATCGGCCTTGTACCAGCCCTCGGCCACGGATTTCAGGTAGTTGATAATCTGTTTTGCCGTAAAGGGCTTTTCCTTTTTACCGATGAGGTTCATGGAATATTCCACCAGAAGGATCACGGTTTCAGGTGTAAAATGGTATTCAGTAATCCAGTTTTTAAACATCTGAGTTTCCTTCTGGGTGATGGTCCGGCTGCCGTACATCTGCTGAATTTTGGAATACATGTGGGCAACGCGGGCCTCCATGCTGTCAGGATCCTGCCTCTGGGGGGCTTCCGCTTTTTTAGTCTTTGCCTCTGTCTTGGTATGGTGCGACATCAGCTTGGCAGAAATGTTGTAATAAGTGACGATGACGTCTTTTGTGCCAACGTATTCCAGGGAGAGGATACCCTCCTTTTCCCAATATTCCCAGGCCTTGATGACATCTCCCTCGGTCAGGTCAAAAAGCTTGCTGAGTGCCAGGTTGTCAATGGGCTCAAGGGACTGGTTAAAGCAGTGCTTCAGCCCAAAAAGATACACCTTCACATAATCGCCCCGGGCCCGGGGCATGTAGTGATTGATAAATATATTTTCGACTGGCGTCATGGCCATATTGTCGTTGTCGATGATAAACTTGAACTGATTCATTTGGAAAACACATCCTTGATTAAAGAGTGCTCTTATTATAGCACAAAACCCTGCAGTTTTTTATCCCAATTGTATACGAGATGTAAATTCTTTCATTTGTTGGCTTAAAAACAGGCGCTTTGGGTTGCCAATCAATTTAGGTATGATATAATAACAAAGTTAAATGCGTGTGCGAAAGGAAGACTATTATATGGATACTTTTATCATTGAAGGAGGTCACCCGCTAAACGGTGAGGTGGCAATCTCCGGAGCAAAAAATGCAGTATTGGGTATTATTCCCGCAGCCATCCTTTGTTCCTGCTCAAGCAAAATCGATAATGTGCCCGACATTAAGGATGTCAACAAGATCGTTGCAATCCTGGAAAAGATGGGGGCAGAAATATATAGAGAAAATGATACTTTAATTATAAATACGGACAAACCAATCAATTATGACTGTTCGGAATATGAAGAAGAAACCGGAAAGATGCGTGCGTCTTACTATCTGCTGGGAGCGCTGCTGGGCCGTTACCACAAGGCCATTGTTCCGCTGCCGGGAGGTTGTAATATTGGAGACCGCCCCATCGACCAGCATATCAAGGGTTTTGAAGCGCTTGGAGCAAAGGTGCTCATCGAGCACGGCCAGGTTAAGATGACCGCAGACCGTCTGATCGGCGCAGATATTTACCTGGATGTGGTCAGCGTTGGCGCTACCATCAACATCATGCTGGCGGCGACCCGTGCAGAAGGCATGACCATCATCGAGAACGCGGCCAAAGAACCGCATATTGTGGATGTGGCAAACTTCCTGAACCTGATGGGAGCAAATATTAAGGGCGCGGGAACAGATACCATTAAGATCAAAGGTGTGGATGAAATGCATGGCTGTGAATACTCCGTCGTACCGGACCAGATCACAGCAGGAACCTATATGATGGCGGCTGCCGCAACCTGCGGCAATGTGCTCGTGAAAAACGTCATTCCGAAGCATATGGAAGCTGTCACCGCAAAAATGCGTGAAATGGGCGTCGAGATCATTGAAGAGGACAATGGTATCCGCGTCATTGGAAAAGAAAATATTAAGGGCTGCAAGGTGAAAACACTGCCTTATCCAGGCTTTCCGACCGACCTGCAGCAGCCCATGGCAGTGCTCATGAGCATTGCCAGCGGACAGAGTGTTATTACTGAGAGTATTTTTGAGAACCGTTTTAAATATGTCGATGAACTGCGCAAAATGGGCGCAGAAATCGCCATCAACGGACGTGTCGCCAATATTACCGGCGTTCCGACTTTGTCCGGGACTAAGATCAAAGCAACCGACCTGCGCGCCGGTGCTGCCATGGTCATCGCAGGGCTTATCGCCGAGGGCGAAACCCGGATTACAGATATCCAGTATATTGACCGCGGCTATGAAAAATTAGAAAGTAATATCCGGAGCCTCGGTGGCATTATCCGCCGTGAGGCTATTGAAAAGAAAGTCGAAGACTAAAAATGAAGACACGAAAAAGACGCCGCATCCGGTTTAAACCGCGGTTTTACGTGTGGGTGGCGGCGCTTGCTGCTGTGCTCATGACGGCGGTCTTTTTCATAGCCACCCATCCGGCAAAGAAGCTTGAGAAGAACTCTCAGACAGCGCTTCAGGCGGTGGAAACTCTCCAGACCGCACTGTCAAACGCGGCAGAAAAGGGCACCAGTGCCTTGCAGACCGAAGAAAGCAAAGAACTGGAGGCCGTTAAAGAGCGCATCCGAAATGATGATACCGATGGCCTTAAGGTTATTTTTATGACCTTTGACGACGGCCCCAGCGAGCACACCGATGAGGTGCTTGACATTCTAAAAAAATACCATATCAAGGCCACCTTTTTTACAAACGGCCGTGATAACGAAGTGGCAAGAGCCGCCTATAAAAGGATTGTAGACGAAGGCCACACCCTTGGAAATCACAGCTGGAGTCATAAATACGACCTTTATAAGAATCCGCCGGCTTTTTATGAGGACGTTGAGAAGTTGGATGCATTTCAGCTTGAGGTGACAGGTAAGGGCGAGATATCCCATATGTTCAGGTTCCCTGGCGGTTCGCTCAACGCCAACGAAACTTGCATACAGGGGATTCTTGACAGAGGCTATAACTACGTGGACTGGAATGTCTCGGCTGGCGACGGGGGCGGTAATCCCGCCAGCACCGATGCGGTGGTGAATAAAATTATGAGCGAGGTTCATCAGCACAATGTGAGCACTGTCCTCTGCCATGCAGAGCTGCGGGACACCACAAGGGCTGCTCTGCCTCAGCTTTTCGAGACGCTTAAAGCGGAGGGATATACTTTTTTACCTATGGAATCGGATCTTTTATATCCCAGACAGGTATAAAAAAGGAAAAGTTGAAAAGTTCTCCCGGACCGCTAAAGTCCGGGGTTTTTTTGCTGTTTTTAAAGGAAGTTACGTTAAGTAAAGATTAAGTAAGATTCGATAACATGTAAGCAGCGACGCTTCTGCCTTAAAGCGCAGAAGAAGTCCTATTACCGATCGAATTTTCGATAGTAGGAGATTCGCATGAAATTTTGTAGTTTATACAGTGGAAGTTCTGGAAACAGCCTTTTTGTTTCACACAGCAAGACAAAGCTTTTGATCGATGCAGGCCTCAGCGGAAAGCGGATCGAGCAGGCGCTGTGCTCCATCGACGAGCTGCCCGCCCAGCTTGGCGGCATTCTGGTAACACACGAGCACCGCGATCATATTCACGGTGTCGGTGTGCTTTCCAGACGCTATGACCTGCCGGTTTACGCCAACTTTGCCACCTGGGAAAGCATGCGGGACAGCCTTGGAAAGATTGCGGAGCACAATGTCCGGGTTTTTGAAACCGGCCGGGCCTTTGTTATCGGAGATTTACTGATCGAAGCTTTCAACACCTCCCACGACGCGGTGGAATCTGTGGGCTTTACCATTGACAGCGGATGCAGCAGCGTGGGCATTGCCACCGATACGGGCGTTATCACGCCAAGGATTATGGAAGCCCTGAAGGGCAGAGATCTTGTGGTGCTGGAATCCAACCACGATCCCGCCATGCTGGAAGCAGGACGCTACCCCTTTCCGCTTAAGCAGCGCATTAAGGGAAACCATGGGCATCTCTCCAATGAGATATGTGGCGAGACGGTCTGTACCCTGGTGAAAGAAGGGCTTGACAAGGTCGTTTTAGCCCATCTCAGTGAGGAAAACAATTATCCCCTTCTGGCCTACCAGACCACTGCGCGGATTCTGGAGGCCGAAGGCATACAGCCCGGAGAGGATTTGTCATTGGTGGTGGCAGGCCGTAAAAACAGCAGTGAAATTTATGAACTGTAGAGGAACTTTCATCCAAAATCAAACGAGGTGAAAGAGAAATGTACGAAAATAATGAAAGACCAAAGAGAGGGTCCCATGTGCCGGCAGCCATTGCAGGCGGCGTAGTCGGTGGGATCATCGTGGCGATTATTCTCGTGGCTGTCCTGTACTTTACAGGTACCCTCGGCGGAGGAACCCGTACCGAGACGGTTGCGGGCCAGAAGGTTATCGTCAACGATGTGAATGTGGACTCCCAGGTAGAAGCCGTGGCACAGGTCGTCCCAGAATCCGTGGCCGGAATTGAGACCACCATGACAGAAAATACCATGATGGGCACTCAGGAAGCTGTGGGCGTGGGCTCGGGCTTTATTGTGACATCCGACGGTTATATTGTCACAAACCAGCATGTCATCAGCGATAACCCAAAGGAAATAAAGGTTTCTCTGGCTGACGGAAATAACTATACAGCCCAGAAGGTTTGGGCGGATTCCAGCCTGGATATGGCCATCATCAAAATTGACGCCAAAAATCTTCCGGCCGTTACACTGGGAGACTCTGATAATTTAAAGGTCGGCGAGGTGGCCATTGCCATTGGGAATCCTCTGGGGCTTCAGTTTGAACGAAGCGTCACCGCGGGGATCATCTCTGCCTTAAACCGAAGCCTGGTTGTCGACAGCAGCCTGGTAGCGGAAGACCTGATCCAGACAGACGCCACCATCAATAAAGGGAACAGCGGCGGACCGCTTGTCAACGCAAGCGGTGAGGTCATTGGCATCAATACCTATAAAAATGCCCAGGGCGAGGGCATGGGCTTTGCCATTCCCATCAATGTGGTTAAACCTATCCTCAATCAGGTCGTGACAAGCGGCAGCTTTACGCCGACGGTGATCGGGATCAGCGGCTATGATAAACAGCAGGCTGCTTATTTCAACGGTGCAGAGCCTATCGACAAAGGAATCTACGTTGTCTCAGCGCAGGCAGGCGGCGGTGCGGCCAATGCCGGTATCCAGAAAGGCGATATTCTTTTGACCATTGACGGCAAGGATGTGAATACCATGCTGAAGATGAAGGAAATCCTCTACGGGCACAAGCCGGGGGACACCGTCAAGATTACCTATGAACGCGGCGGCCAGACAAAAGAAGCCGATGTGACCCTGCAGGCTGGAAACTGATAAAAAATTTATGAAACAACGGTAGAGAACCGCCGCATTAAGCGGCGGTTCTTTTAAATAGATAAAATTTACAGGCAGGGCCAGTGCCAGGAGCTGGCCCTGAAAAATATCAGAGAAAGAAGGCATCCGGCCTGGCGGATAAAAGCAGACATGAAATTTTCTTTTGTAACCATTCACGTTAATCATTTAGAGGAGTCCATCCGGTTTTATGAGGAGATTCTCGTTTGCGCCGCTTTGAAGCCGGGCCGGAAAAAGAAATCGCCTTTATGGGCGGTGAGGGGGCAGAGCTTGAGCTCATCGGAGACGCTCACGACAGCGAGGTGAACGTCAATGAAAAGATCTCGCTGGGATTCGAGATTGCGTCGGTGGAGGAATGTATGGAGACACTTCAGCAAAAAGGCGTGCCGGTTTTCAGCGGCCCCTTTCAGCCAAATCCAAAAACCCGGTTTTTCTTTATTCAGGACCCGGACGGCGTGATGCTCGAGCTTATCGAACAAAATTAATTTTCAAATCATGACACAGGATGTCAGTGTTTGGGTGGTATGATAGAGACAAATACAGAACATCAGGAGGAAAAAATGGAAAAATTTTGCCAGTCCTGCGGGATGCCAATGAGCGAAGAAGTGTGCGGAACCAATGCCGATGGTAG
>CAUEUD010000186.1 GCA_959020865.1 Eubacterium limosum
AAACAACAAAAATAAAGTGGTAAAATACTAAAAAACAAGAAAATAGATAAATTGATAGATAAAATGAATCAAATGAAGCATCGGAGTATCTATTGGGAGGTGTAAAGCGAATGAGAGGCGCAAAAAACGATTTGGAGGAAGGCTTTTCCACGCGGGCAAAAACCTATTTCAGAAAAGGCGGCCTGTTTTCCAAGGATAAAACCTTTGACGGCGAGCTTAAATCTCTCAGACGGGTGGTCCGCAAAAATGCGGAGAACTCGGAGAGCAAAAAACATTATTCTTACCACACCTTTGTCATAAAAAAGGGCGGCAAGGAGATGACCTATGTTTTTAAAGGCCATCCGGAGATGGACTTTACCCAGTATTTTAAAAAAGGCGAGCTGGTACGCCACCATGCCGGCTATGAAATACCTGAAAAGTATGACAAAACAGAGGATGACGAGATCCTGTGTATTATCTGCGGCGAATTTTCACCGGTGGATAAAAACCAGTGCCCCTACTGCGGCGGTGTTTTGCTCAAATAAAAAGACAATAAAAATCCCGGTTTTCGGAGGACGAAAGCCGGGATTTTTTTAATGCTTTTTATTTTTTATATAAAATACGGATGGAATTGAGCACACAGAGAATGGCAACGCCGGTATCGGCAAAGACAGCCATCCACATATTGGCAAAGCCCAGCAGGCCCAGAACCATGACCAGCGCCTTGATGATCAGGGCAAAGACCACGTTCTGCCAGGCGATACGGCTGGTTTTGCGGCCGATCTCGATGGCCTGGGGAATGGCCTCGACGCTGGAATTCATGAACACAACGTCTGCTGCCTCGATGGCTGCATCGGCCCCGCTGCCCATGGCCGCGCCGACATCCGCCCCGGCCAATACCGGCGCATCGTTGATGCCGTCACCGACAAACATGACGCCGCCCTGGGCTTTACGGATGGCCTGGAGCTCGCTCAGCTTGTCTTCGGGCAATAGCTTGGCGTGAACCTCGTCGATGCCTGTGGCCTTTGCGACCGCGTCGGCGCTTTCCTGGGCGTCACCGGTCAGCATGGCAGTGCGGATGCCAAGACGCTTGATTTTGGCGATGGCGTTCACCGCGTCGGCCTTGATGGTGTCTGAGATGACCAGATAGCCGATGAATTTGCCGTCAAGGGCCAGGAGCACCTCGGTGCCGTAATGGTCGTTCTTATAGCCGTCCAGGTCAACATTCTGGGATTCCAGCAGCGAGCGGTTGCCGCAGAGCACCGTTCCATCCTTCAGCATGGCTTCGACGCCCTTGCCGGCAATTTCTCTGGCGGAGACGGGCCGTTCCACAGACAACCCCTGTTTCTCGGCGGCAGTTACAATGCTGTTGCCAATGGGGTGGGTCGAGGTGAGCTCACAGCTGGCCGCCAGGGCCAGAAGCCTGGCCTCATCCACGCCGTTTGTCGGGATCGCCTGCTGTACCACGAAGTTTCCTTCGGTGATGGTGCCGGTTTTATCCATAACCACAGCCGCGATGTTTTTGATCCCTTCGATGGAAACGCCGCCTTTAAACAGGATGCCCCGTTTGGAGCCGGCGCCAATGCCTGAGAAAAAGGCCAGGGGTACGCTGAGCACCAGTGCGCAGGGGCAGCTGATGACCAGGAAGGTGATGGCCGTGTAAATCCAGTAATACCAGTCGCCGGTCACAAGGGACGGCACCACGGCGGTCAGGATGGCCAGGCCGACCACAAAGGGGGTATAAATCCGTGAGAAACGGGTGATGAACCGGTCGATTTTTGGCTTGCTGGCCGCTGCGTTTTCCACAGAATCCAGAATACGGGTGACCATGGATTCTTCCAGAACCCTTTCGACCCGCATTTTCAAGAGGCCGGAGGTGTTGACACAGCCTGAGACTACCTCGTCGCCGTAGCCGGCCTTGACCGGGACCGGCTCGCCGGTCACTGGGGAGGTGTCGATCCGGCTCTCGCCCTCGACAATGACGCCGTCCAGGGGAATACGGTCGCCGGGGCGTACCAGCAGGATGTCGCCGATGGCCGCGTCCCCTGCGTCGATGACCCGCACCTCGTCGCCGACCAGCAGGTTGACGACTTCGGGACGCATGTCCACCGCATCCATGATCTGATTACGGCTCTTTTCAACCGCGCGATCTTCAAAGTATTCGCCGACACGGTAGAACAGCATGACGCCCACGGCTTCCGGGTAGTCCTGAATGGCGAAGGCCGCCAGTGTGGCCACACTCATCAGGAAGTTTTCGTCAAAAATCTGGCCTTTCATCAGGTTTTTGGCCGCTGTGAGGACAATACGGCCGCCGAGAACGATGTAGGCCAGCACGAAAACCGGAATATTGTAAACCGGCGGCAGGGTACGCTCCATGATCTCACCGATGACAAACAGCGCCGCGCCGATGATAATACCGATAAGGGTTTTGGTCTCCGCCGACATTTTTTTCTTGACAGCTTTCCCGGCAGCGGCCGGAGCCTTTGGAATCGCGGCTTTGGGACCGGTTTCCTTAGGGATAACCTGCACGTCCGATTCAATGGACTGGCAGATGTCACGGAACTGGGGGAGCAGGCTGTCCGGGTCTTTCCCAGTAACCTTCAGCTGCTTGGTGGCATAGGTGATGGTGGCGCTGGAGACACCGTCCAGGGCGTTGATTTTGGCCTCCATTTTGGCTGCGCAGTTGGCGCAGCCCAGGTTTTCAAGGGTATAAACATTTGTGGCGCCTTTACCCACTGTCTTTTTGCGGGGAATGACCCTGACGTCTGGCTCGATGGCGGCGCAGATCTGCTGAATGTCTGGCAGCAGGGCTGCGGCGTTGTCCGCAGACAGGCGCAGCTGCTTAGTGGCGTAGGTGATGGTGGCATACTCGACGCCAGGCAGCTCTTTGATTTTGTGCTCCATCTTGGCCGCGCAGTTGGCGCAGCCCAGATTCTCAAGAATGAAAACCGCCTTTTCCACGTCCGCGTCCGGCATTTTGCAGGTGCAGTTAGCCAAGCTCTCGCCGCAGATATGACAGTATTCCTCGCCGTGGCGGCAGAGCTCGCATTGGCAGTCCGCCGGATGTCCGGGAACGTGATAATGCGCATGGTGATCATGATGGTCATGGCCGCAGCCGCAATCTGCGCTGTGACGGTGTTCCTCGTGATCGTGATGGCCACAGCCGCAATCTGCGTCATGAGGATGTTCCTTGTGAGCATGAGGAGCACGCCCGACGGCCGCGGGGGCTTTTTTCAGGGAACGGCGCTTTTGCTCGGTAATGAGAATATCGGGTTCGTAGGAAACCGCGATTTTCTGCATTTCCGGCAAAAGCCCGTCTGGGTCTTCGGCAGTGAGACGGAGCTGCTTGGTCGCGTAGACGATGTTGGCCTCGCTGACACCAGGCAGGGAAGCGATTTTGCGCTCGATTTTTGAAGCGCAGTTGGCGCACCCCAGGTGCTCAAGTATATAAGTTTTTGTTGCCATAATGGCCTCCTCGGAAAGTTAGATTAAAATATGATGAATAAAACATATGAATCATTGTTCATATGTTAATATTAACTGTCCCGAGGCGGTTTGTCAAGGGGTAAAACAAAAATTAACGCACCATTCCTGCTGTTTCTTCAAATTTACCGTAGGTGATGAGCTCGCAGAAATCATCGGTCCAGAGGGTGGCGGACTGGTACAGGACAACGCCGTCGTATTCGGCGCAGTAGGTGTCGAGAACATGGCCGAAATAATCCTTGACCACGCCGAGGCGCTGACCTCTGGCGATAAGGTCGCCGGCTTTCACCTCAGGATACCAGAGGCCATGGCGTGCGGGCATGAGGTAGACCAGGTCGGTCAGGTCGACCGGGCGGTGCCGTAGCTCGGGGGCGCCCTGCAGCACGCCCAGGTGTTTCAGGATATTAAGGACATCTTTTTTATCCGCGTCCACCTCTGCCTGGTTAAAACGGCCTGCGCAGCCGCGTTCCAGCAAAATGCTGGGAATGCCGAGCACGCCGGCGTAATTGTAGGCTCCGGTGGTGGCGGAGGATTTGACCATATAAGGCACATCGACGTGAAGGGCGGCCTGGCGCGCGGCCTCGGACACAGCGTTGTCTGCTGCGCCCACGTAATACACGTAGGGGGTCAGGTCTTCAAAAATTTCGCCGCAGTGCAGGTCGATGTAGAAATCAATCTGGGAATAGAGGCTGTACTCAAAAAAATGGGCGACGCGGTCGGCCAGGGTTCCTTCCCGGGTGCCGGGAAAAACACGGTTGAGGTTTTTATTGTCCTGTGGCATGAGCGTAGGGTAGCGGGACTCAAAGCCCGGGACATTGACCGGGTGTATGAGGATGAGCCTTCCGCTCAGGCTCTCAGGCTCCAGCTCACCGGCCAGCTGGATGGCGGCCTCGATGCCGACGTATTCGCAGCTGTGGATGCCGCTGGTGATGAGGACGGTTTTTCCGCTGCCCGCGCCGTTGATCAGGGTGACGGGCACCTCGATTTCTGTATGGGGGATGGGCAGCAGGCCCTGGACCTTCTCGCCGGGGGCGGCGGCCAGTGTACCGATTGACAGGTTTTTTTCCATTGCGGACTCCTTTCGTTTTTGAAATGATTTGATTTAAGCCGATTGCCTTGAGTATAAGGCATGATGAAAACCAATGTCAAGCAGAAAAAAATAAAAGTAAAAACATACCGGGTGGGGGTATGCGTTTAAAATTATTGCTGAAATTTTTAAAAAAGACTGGACAAGTGCGTAAAAGTCCAGTATAATTTAAGCAATTTCACAGTTTACCACAGTGAAATCTTTGTTTAAAAAATTTAATCATGCCAGATACAAGTTCCCGATCGGGGATTAAAAGAGAAACCGGTGCGAATCCGGTACGATCCCGTCACTGTAATAGGGAGTTGTCCGCAAAATGTCACTGAGGCGCAGCCTTGGGAAGGCGTGGACATACAAAGAACTTAAGTCAGGAGACCTGCTTGTATTTTTGTTTTAAGTATTCTTACGGTAGATAGGAGGGCTTTATTTTCATGTCCTTTTCCTTTCATTCTCCGTTTCGGTTTTTTACCCGTATTGCCATTTTGACAGAGGAGGATTTTTTTCTTGAACACGAAACAGCCTGTTAACCGTTTGCTGCAAATCGTACTGGTGCTTTTTGGCATCAGCTTTCTGACCTTTTGCCTGACCTATTTATCGCCCGGCGACCCGGCGGAGCTGATGCTGGTGGAGGGCGGCACGGTGCCGTCTGAGGAGCTGCTGGCAGAAACCCGGGAGCAGATGGGCCTTAATGATCCATTTCTGGTGCAGTATGGAAATTGGCTTAAGGGGTTTGTGACCGGGGATATGGGAACATCCTATTCTTCAAAGGCTCCGGTGAGCGCGGTGCTGCTCGACTGCCTTGGCCCGACCCTGGAGCTGGCGGCCGCGTCGCTGATCCTCATGCTTGTGATCTCCATCCCCCTTGGAATTCTGGCAGCGGTTTATCAGAATAAATTTCCGGATTACCTGGTGCGGGGGCTTTCCTTTGCCGGTGTGTCCTTCCCGGGGTTCTGGATCGGTCTGGTGCTGCTGTACGTGTTTGGCCTTAAACTGAACTGGTTTCCCATTGCCACCTCGGGCACAGGCTTTATGAAGCTGGTGCTGCCGGCAGTCACACTGGCCATTGCCATGTCGGCCAAATATACAAGGCAGGTGCGCACCGCGGTGCTGGAGGAGCTCCGGCAGGACTACGTGGCCGGCGCCCGGGCCCGGGGCCTTAAGGAGTCGGCCATCCTGTGGCGGGAGGTGCTGCCAAACGCCATGCTGCCCCTGGTCACGCTGCTGGGCCTGTCGTTGGGCTCGCTGCTCGGCGGCACAGCGGTGGTGGAGATTATTTTTTCCTGGCCCGGCCTGGGCAAGATGGCAGTCAACGCCATTGCCACTCGGGATTACCCTCTGGTTCAGGGCTATGTAATCTGGATTGCTCTGATTTACATGGTCATTAACCTGCTGGTGGATTTCTCCTACGGCTATCTGGACCCCAGACTGCGGGAGCGGCACCGCGAGGCTAAAAGAAAGGTGGTGAAGGCGTAGATGAAGGCTTTTTTCAGGCAGAACAGGCTTTTTGCCATCTGCGGCATTCTGGCAGCGGCCATTGTGCTGACCGCAGTGTTTGCGCCGTGGATCGCGCCCCATGACCCCTATGAGGCTGTGATGCAGAACGCCCTCCGGGCACCGTCAGCCGAGTACCCCTGCGGAACAGACCAGCTGGGCCGCTGCGAGCTGTCCAGAATTATCTACGGGACACGGGCGTCTCTGGAAATGACGGTGACGCTGGTGGTCATTGTCTTTGCGGCCGGGACCCTTCTCGGTATGATCGCCGGTTATTTCGGCGGCGCGGCGGACGCGGTGATCATGCGGCTTTCGGATATGATGATCGCCTTCCCGGGCATGGTTTTAGCCATTGCCATTGCCGGGATGCTGGGCCCGAGCCTGTTTAACACGGTCATTGCCCTGGCTGTGGTGAGCTGGACAAAATACGCCAGGCTCAGCCGGAGCCTGGTGCTCAAGATCAAAAACAGCACGTATATCTCTGCGGCGGTGGTCACAGGGGCGAGGACTGGCCATATTCTGGGCGGTTATGTGGTGCCAAACATTATTCCGACAATGATCGTGACCGCGGCACTGGACGTGGGCACCATGATGCTTGAGCTGGCAGCGCTCTCTTTTCTAGGGCTGGGGGCACAGCCGCCCACGCCGGAATGGGGCTTGATGCTCAACGAGGGGAGGCAGTATTTGCAGACCGCGCCCTGGCTCATGCTGTTTCCGGGCATCGCCATCTTTATTGTGGTTTCAGTGTTTAACCTGATGGGCGACGGGCTTCGGGATATTCTGGATCCGCGGCAGGATTAGAGGGCGTAAAATATTCAACGTGTCAAAAAAACTTATCAGCAAGCGACAAAGCGTTAAAAAGAGGCCAGTTAAGGGAGAATGTAGAATTGAGAATGGAAAATTACAGGAACAAAATGCTGCGCATTTTGAGTAGAATAGCGGCCGCAGGCCGC
>CAUEUD010000187.1 GCA_959020865.1 Eubacterium limosum
TCAACCTTATTTTTCAGAGGAGCGACGCCAAATTTATTTTCCTTCATTTTCTGATAATACTCGTTAAAATTTGCCCGTACAATCAACAGAGCTTCAGCGACAGACGCCAGTATCAGAAAGACAATCGTACCGACCTTGGTCACCAGCATCTGAAGGAAATAGGAAAGCAGTATCCCGATAATTCCGCCATAGCCGCCATAGCTGGCCACACTGAAAAGATCAAGCACACTGTAGGTCATAAGCCTTGGAATATTCAGACTGAAGACCACCATCAGATTAACCAGCAGTAAAAACACCATGACCAGTGTCTGTATGTTTCCCCTGTGTTTGTCAAAAAACAGCATGATTCCCCAGGCGATCATATAAAGGGCAATCATAATGGTTGTATTGCCAAACATGTAGGTAAAGATAACCTTCCCCACAATTTTATCTAAAATTCCGGGCGTTGCTGTCAAAAAAGCATATCCGACATAAAGGCCCAAAACGGCCAGAACCGCACCGGTTATCCGCTGCTTGACCATCGGGCTCATGCCAGCCTGCTTTTTGGCCCGGCTGCCCGCACGGGCCTTTGATGTGCCTGCGCGCTTTTTAGCCGGTTTCTTTTTGCTTGCTGTTGCCACCTTATTATCACCTCACTTACTTAATAAAAAAAGGCACAGATCCTCTGTACCTTGTATTCCTACATACCGGAATGTCCAAATCCACCGTCGCTGCGTTCTGTTTCTGTCAGAGCCTCTACACTGTCGACCTCTACAAAATCAGCAGTCACATAGGATTTTATTACCATTTGCGCGATGCGGTCACCGGGATGAATGGTATGGGAAAAGGCCTTCAGATTTGTTAAAATAACCTTTATTTCACCACGGTAGTCTGAATCAATGGTACCAATCCCATTGACCAAGGCAATGCCGTGCTTCATGGCCAGACCCGAACGCGCCCGGATCTGAGCTTCGTATCCCGGCGGCAGTTCTAGATAAATTCCCGTCGGAATCGTGTAAATATTCTGGTTTGAAATCTCAATCGGTTCGTCTATATCCGCGTATAAATCCACCCCGGCGGCACCGGAGCTCTGATACTCCGGCAGCGGGTATTTGGATGCGTTGTATATTTTTACCTTGCACTTTTCCATATTATAACACTCAATCCTTAGGTAAGCACGCTTTTCTTGATAAATTGATGCGGCCCTTATCGTCAATTTCAACAACCTTGACGGTTACGACGTCACCGACCTTCACAACATCCTCTACGGATTTCACACGTTCCTTGGCAAGCTTGGAAATATGGATCAGGCCGTCTTTACCGCCTGGCAAAGATACAAAGGCACCGAAGTTCATAATGCGAACGACCTCACCTGTATAAACCTCTCCGACTTCCACTTCCTTGACGATATCTTCAATAATCGCCTTCGCTTTGTCTGCGGCAACGCCGTCTTCAGAAGCGATATAGATGGTGCCATCGTCCTCAATATCAATCTTAACGCCGGTTTCCTCAATAATCTTATTGATGACCTTTCCGCCTGAGCCGATAACGTCACGAATCTTGTCAGGGTTAATGGTCATGGTCATAATACGCGGTGCATATGGTGATAACTCAGCGCGTGGTTCAGAAATTTCTTCATTCATGATCCCCAGAATATGCATGCGGCCAATGCGGGCCTGTTCCAGTGCCTGGGTTAAAATCTCTCTGTCGATACCGTGGATCTTGATATCCATCTGAATCGCGGTGATTCCGTCTTTAGTACCGGCAACCTTAAAGTCCATATCCCCAAGGAAGTCTTCCATACCCTGGATATCTGTTAAAATCGCCAGCTTTTCATCTTCCTTGATCAGCCCCATTGCCACACCGGCAACCGGCTTCTTAAGCGGTACACCCGCTGCCATCAGAGCAAGACTGCTGCCGCATACGCTGGCCTGAGAGGTCGAACCGTTTGAGCTTAAAACCTCAGATACGACACGGATAGCATAGGGGAATTCTTCTTCCGGCGGAATCATTGGCAGCAGCGCACGCTCTGCCAGTGCGCCGTGGCCGATTTCGCGGCGGCCCGGGCTTCTCATTGGTCTTGCTTCACCAACGCTGTAGCCAGGGAAGTTATACTGGTGCATATAGCGTTTTTCCGTATCGTTGGACAAGCCATCCAGCACCTGAGCATCCCTCAGGACACCTAAAGTCGCGATGGAAAGCACCTGGGTTTCCCCTCTGGTGAAAAGGCCAGAACCATGCACTCTCGGGATATAATCGATTTTCGCAGTGATCGGACGAACTTCATCCATCTTACGGTTATCGGGACGGATACGGTCTACCAGAATCAGGCTGCGGACTTCTTTTTTCTGAAGAGCGGTTAAAATGGTATCAATATCATTTAACTGTTCAGGATAAAGCTCGCCAAAATGTTCAACAACTTCAGTCTTAACTGCGTCAATATTTTCAAGACGTTCTGTTTTATCTTCAGTGTGAACCGCTTCATGCATTTTACCGCCCACAAAAGCTTCTACCTCTGCGGTCAGCTCGTCTGTTGGCAGGTAAAGAGTATAATCCTTTTTTTCCACGCCGACAGCTGCGACGATTTCTTCCTGGAAAGCCACGATTTTCTTGATTTCTTCATGCGCGAATAAAATCGCTTCCAGCATGGTTTCTTCAGAAACTTCGTTGGCGCCGGCTTCTACCATCATGATGGCATCCTTGGTACCGGCAACGGTCAGGCTTAAATCGCTGACTTCACGCTGGGCTTCGGTCGGGTTTAAAATAAACTCACCATCGATCAGGCCGACAGCTACTGAACCGGTAGGACCGTCAAAAGGAATGTCTGAAATGCTGAGGGCAATGGACGCGCCGATCATCGCGGCGATTTCCGGTGCGTTATCCTGTTCAACAGACATAACCGTAGTGACCACCTGGACATCGTTGCGGAATCCCTTGGGGAACAGCGGACGAATTGGGCGGTCAATTAAACGTGAGTTTAAAATTGCTTTTTCAGAAGGACGGCCTTCTCTTTTCAGAAAGCCTCCTGGTATCTTACCAACTGCGTATTGTTTTTCTTCATAATCCACGCTCAGCGGAAAAAAATCCATGCCTTCACGGGGTTTTTTAGATGCAGCGGCTATGGCCAGAACACTGGTTTCACCATAGCGGATCATTGCAGAGCCCTTAGCAAGCTGTGCAACCTCGCCGATTTCCACTCTAAAAGGGCGACCGGCAATTTCTGTTTCAAATATTCTCATTAATACCTCCAATGATATCAGCCGATTTACGAAGCGGCTGGACTCCGTTTATTTCAAAACCATCTGCACAGATGTTCGAAAATTCAAAGAAAAAAGGCGGAATACTCCGCCTTACAGTACTATTTTCTCAAGCCTAATCTCTGAATTAATTCACGATAGCGCATGATATCTTTCTTTTTGAGATAGTTTAATAAACCTCTACGCTGACCGACCATTTTCAGAAGACCTCTTCTTGAGTGATGGTCTTTTTTATGAACGGCAAAGTGTTCATTTAAACCATTGATTCTTGCTGTTAAAATAGCAATCTGTACTTCTGGAGAACCAGTGTCACCTTCGTGTGTCTGGTACTCTGCAATAATGCGTTCTTTTTCTTCTTTTGAAATCATTTGTGTCATTTCTCCTTAAATTATAAATAGACTCCGTAATCACAGTATTTCGTTGGAGTTTCGAAAAACCAAGAGAACGGGCTTAACGTAATAATGATACCATAACCGCAGAGCGGTGTAAAGTTTTTTTATCAGAGTTCCGGGATTATTTCTCCTGCTTCATATTCTGAAATCAGTTTTTTGCAAAGCTCAATGGTTTTTTCCATCGAGTGGTTTCTGGCTTCCTCAGACATATTTTCAGCCATCTGCTGAATGATGTATTTATTCTCAATGAGAAAGTCGACCATGGAAGTCAGCTCCTTGATCTTGTCTACCTTGATCGCCATGCCGCTTTCCACCAGATAATCCGCGTTCTCCTCCTCCTGTCCCGGATAATAATACGGGATAATCATCGGAATACACTTGACAATCGCCTCTGTGCTTGTCAGGCCGCCTGGCTTGGAGATGATGGCGTCAGACTCATCCATAAGCTCGGGGATATTGTCGACAAAGCCATGAATCTCCACCACTTTATCCTCGGTCTCATAGACCTTGTTTAAAAACTCTATGGAGCGCTCAACCTTTTTATTGTTGCCGCAGACCACAATGATTTTAATTTTTTCCTGAGCCTTCATCAGCGCGACAAAGGCCTTTTCCATCTGTCTGGTACCCATACTGCCCGCCATGAGCAGGATTGTTCCTCGGATGGTTGGATCTTCGATCTCGGCCTTTTTCCTGGTATCCTCCACAAATTCCTGTCTTATGGGAATGCCAAAAGGATAAATGATATCCGGGTTTACACCCTTTTCAATCATGGTTTCCTTTGTATACTCGCTGCCCACCACATAGGCATTAATTTTTTTGTGCAGGTACACACTGTGGATTTTATAGTCTGTCACAAAAGAGAGCACCGGCAGGTCAAAGGCCCCGTGCTCTTTTAAGGTTCCTAAAATATTGGTGACAAAGGGATGGGTTGAAATCAGCAGATGTGGCTGTTCCTTCTGAATCATGGGAACGATCTCCGGATTCATTACCTTTGTCATCATTTTAAAGATATTCTGCTGAAAAGGCGTCATGTGATTAAACTGGTTGTAAATCTGCTCATAAAGCTTTGGCACATTTTCAACCAGCTGCTTATAGCCCTTTGTTACAATTTTATCTAAAACGGCGCTGCTTTCCTTGAAGGCATCATAAACGTCTACCTCAAAACCATATTCGGATAAAGCCTGGGCAATGGATTTTGCCGCCAGGTTGTGTCCCGCACCAGTGGATGCTGTAAAAATAAAGATCTTAGACATTGACCCCTCCAATTTTTTCGTCTGTTTTATTTTGTTTAATGCTCGATTTTAGTCGTCAAAATCCTTGGTGAAACGGTACTGAACCTTCATTAACTTACCGCCGACTGCCTTTTCACGACGTTTTTCTGCTACATAAAAAGCGCCCAATACGGTCAGCATACCAGCTGCTACTGCAGACAAACTAATCATTACTTTTTTTAACATTTTGGTCCTCCTGTAAATCCTGTTTAATAAAAAATGTTCCTATTTCATTGCCTTCTAAAATATCATAAATCACTTTAACATCCTCACCGGATGCGATAATCGTGTCGATTCCGCGATCTGTGGCGTATTTTGCCGCCCCGATTTTGGTCACCATGCCGCCTGTTCCAAGGCCGGAGGTGGAACATCCCGCGCTGCTCAAAACATCAGAATCAATCGTCTCAACGGTCTGGAGCAGTCTGGCATCCTCATTTTCATTGGGATTTGAGTCGTACAGCCCATCCACATCTGAGAGAATAATCAAAAGGTCAGCATCCACAATATCAGCAGTCATGGCAGACAGAATATCATTATCCCCAAAGCACTCCTCCTGAATTTCATCCGTAGCGATACAGTCATTTTCATTGACGATTGGGATGATGCTGCGGTTTTTCAGCGCCTTGAAGGTGTTGATGGCATTGTTTCTTTTAATAGAATGCTTAAAGACATCCTTCGTCAGCAGGATCTGCCCCACATTCTGGTGGTATTCGTCAAAGAACTTATGGTAAATCTCCATCAAAAGTCCCTGTCCTACCGAAGCGGTGGCCTGTTTGGCCTCCAGTGTCTTTGGCCGTTCCTTTAACCCCAAACGGTTCATTCCACAACCGATAGCACCAGAAGATACCAAAACCATCTTTCTCCCGCTGTTTTCAAGGTCTGTCAAAACCCTTGCCAGCTGATCAAGCTTTTTTAAATTGAGGGTACCATTGGCATGGGTCACTGAGGTGGTCCCCATTTTGATGACAATGGTCTCTGCTTCCTTAATTGTCTGTCGCATTTAATGCGCCTCCATTTGTCTACTGTTGTCTTCCACTCAGGCGGTTTGGTCCATCCACTTTGACGAATGACTTTTACCGTCAGTCGGGTGACTATTCTGAAATATTATCATATCAAACTTAACTTAATTTTGCAAGTTTGTTTTATCGTACAGCACCGGGTATTCCTGCTGTTTTTTCACGAATTTCGTGCTTTTTCACTGCTCCACCTTCTATGACATATAAATAAAAAGCGTCAAGCCTGAATATAGGGCTCGACGCTGAAATAGAGAAGGGATTAATTAATGGTTATTGATCAAAAAAGAGAATGATCAAACGAACAGGTTAGCTCAGCAGCTGTTTGCACAGCTGCACTGCTTCATCCGCAGTTTCGGCCCAGCCATCTGCACCGATTTCCTCTGCCCATTTTGGGCTGGTGGGTCCCCCGCCGATGATGATCTTATACTGGCCGCGCAGATTATTTTCATCCAGATAATTTACCAGCGCAGACTGAGCCGGCATTGTGGTGGTCAGCAGGGCACTGGCCGCGATGATCTTTGCGTCGACTTCTTTCGCCTTTTCAACAAAATCCTCAGCCTTTTTGTCAATTCCGATATCATAGACTTTGTAGCCTGCAGCAGTCAGCAGAGCGCCGACGATATTTTTACCAATATCGTGTATATCACCTTCAACAGTTCCCAGGATAATTTTTCCTTTATCCTCATAGCTGTTATCCTCACCCTCTGCCGCGGCCAGAGCGGGCTCTAAAATTTCCATTCCGGCCGACATGGCGTCTGCCGCCATCATAACATCCGGTAAAAAGGCTTCGCCGTTGAGCCAGTTTTTTCCGACTTCCTCAATTCCCTTGATAAAGCCATTCTGCACCGCCTCCACAGCGTCAATCTTTTCTTCTACAACACGTTCGGCCAGCTCTACCGATAAATCCTCATCGCCGTCAAAGATAGCTTCCTTAATTTCATCATAAATTGCAGACATCTTATTTCTCCTTAAAAGTTATTTGTTTTTTCTGTTAATTTAAAATTTCATTTTCTCGCTTCTCAATAAAAGCCTCGATCGCCTCTTTAACAGCCGGGTCAAGCTCTGGA
>CAUEUD010000188.1 GCA_959020865.1 Eubacterium limosum
AAAAGCCCTCAAAAGGGCTAAAACACTAACAAAATGGTCGGAGTGAGAGGATTTGAACCTCCGGCCTCATGGTCCCGAACCATGCGCTCTACCAAACTGAGCCACACCCCGATATTTTTATATTTTTGATTTGCAAACCAACAACAGTTATTGTAATATAGTCATAGATATTTTGCAAGCATATTTTTTAAAAATTTTAAAAAATTTAGGAGAAAAGCATGAAAATAATTGAAGCGGGCGTATCTGCCCCGGAAGGTTTAGCAGATATCACGGAACAGGTGCGGGAATACATCCGTGAGGTGCGTCTGAAAGACGGGTTTGTCCATATCCAGATTCCCGAGCGCACCTGTGCGGTGACCATTACCATCAATGATGACTTCAATATTGACAAGGATTTTCTGAATAAAATCAACCGGTTCCTGCCCAAATATAACGGCATGCAGTTTACAGGCTGGACCACCTCCAATGTCAAGGCCTCCCTTGTGGGGATGTCGGAGCAGGTAATGGTGGAAAGCGGCGAGCTGATCCTGGGCCTGCACCAGAGCATCTATATGGTTGAGTTCAACGGCCCCTCCACAGACCGTCGGATTTATCTCTCCCACATGGGCACCACACTGGCCGAGGGCGAAGAGCCCAGACTTCCGCAGGTGCTGGAGGACTTGTACGCTGCCGACCTGGCAAAGGAACAGGCCGAAAAAGAGGAACAGGACCGGATTATCGAAGAGATGCGCGCAGAGTATGCTGAGCGTGTCCGCAAACAGAAGGAAGAAGAAGCTGCCAGAGCCGCAGCAGAAAGTGAGCAGGAGGATGGCGAATAATAAAAATAATCCCACGAAAAAAACAAAGCAAAAGCAGACGAAGCAGAGCCACCAGAGCAACATTAAAAACAGCTACCGGATCGGCGCCCTGATCCTGGTGATCATCATCATTGTCAGTCTGCTGACCATGTACAGCTTTTAAGGAGCTTGTTATATAAGGATGAATATTAAAATCATTACAGTGGGCAAAATCAAGGAAAAATACCTGAGGATGGCCATTGATGAGTACAGCAAGCGGCTGGGAGCCTACTGCAGGCTATCCGTCATCGAGGTAAAAGACGAAAAAATTGAGGAGCGCTTCAGCGACGCCGAAAAGGCCCGGGCGGTGGCGCTGGAGGGCGAACGGATCGCCCGGCATCTAAAGGACAATGAAATCATCGCCGCACTCAAGATCACCGGCAGGCAGCTGACCTCACCGGATTTCGCAAAAAAGATCGAGCATTACGGCCTCCAGGGCAAGAGCAGCCTGACCTTTATCATCGGTGGCTCCCTGGGCCTGGCGCCCGAGATCGAAGCCCGCGCCCACTGGGATTTGTCCTTTTCAAAGATGACCTTCCCCCACCAGCTGTTCCGCGTCATGCTGCTGGAACAGATTTACCGGGCGTTTAAGATTATACGGAATGAGACCTATCACAAGTAATACTAGTTGATAGTGAATAGTGGATAGTGGATAGTTATTGAACAAATTCGCTTTGCGAATTTGAATCGAATCAAATCGGCAAAGCCGATTTGTTCTTCAACTATCAACCATCAACTATCAATTATCAACTCCATTCAAGAAGAGGAGTTAACCATGACCACCACAAACAACCCATTATCCATGCCTGAACGAGGCAGAATCGCAAAGATGGCCGGCATTCAGCTATCCGCCACAGATACACAGACACGCAGCGCGGCCCTTACAGCCATTGCCGACGCGCTGGAAAAAAACCGCGCAGCGCTGATCGCCGCCAACCAGAAAGATTACGAGCGCAGCGCATCCGAAAACCTGGCAGCGCCGCTGCTGGGACGCCTGACCTTTGACGACCATAAAATTGACGACGTGATCGACGGCATCCACAGCCTGACCCTGCTTGAGGACCCTCTGGGCGCTACCCGCATGGCTACCGAGCTGGATACCGGCCTGGAGCTCTACAAGATAACCTGCCCCATCGGTGTTATTGGCATCATTTTTGAATCCCGTCCCGACGCTTTTGTCCAGATCTCCACCCTGTGCCTGAAAAGCGGCAACGCGGTGCTCTTAAAGGGCGGACGCGAAGCGCTGGAGACGAACCGCCTGCTGTGCAAGGTCATTTCGGAAGCCACTGCCTCTGTGGGCATTCCGGACGGCTGGATTCAGAATCTTGAAAGCCGCGAGGACGTCAATGCCATGCTGGCCCTGGACGATTATATCGACCTTATCATCCCACGCGGGTCCAACAGCTTTGTGAAATACATCATGGACCACTCCAATATTCCAGTCATGGGCCACTCCGACGGAATCTGCCACGCCTATGTCGACGCTTCCGCTGATCCTGACAAGGCTGTGAACATCGCGGTGGACGCCAAAACCCAGTACGTTTCGGCCTGCAACACCATCGAAACCCTGCTGGTGCACAAGGACATCGCCGGGGAATTTTTACCCAGACTGAAGGCCGGAATGGACCAGAAGCAGGTACACCTGAAGGGCGATGACCGGGTGCGCGCCGTGATCGACGTCGAGGCTGCTACCGATGACGACTGGTCCACTGAATACCTGGACTATATCCTTTCCATTAAGGTTGTCGACAGCCTGGAGGAAGCCATTGATCATATCAACACCTATGGCTCCGGCCACACCGATGTCATCGTGACTGAGGATGAGGCCCACGCGAAGAAATTCACCACCCTGGTGGATTCCGCGGGCGTCTACGTAAACTGCTCCAGCCGCTTTGCCGACGGTTTCCGCTACGGCTTCGGGGCCGAGGTGGGCATCAGCACCTCCAAGCTGCACGCCAGAGGCCCGGTGGGCTTAGACGGCCTGCTGAGCTATAAATACAAGCTCATCGGACACGGGGATATTGTGGGCGACTTTGCGGACGGAAAACGCAGCTTTACCCACAAGTCTCTGGATCAGGACTGTCCTCTGTAAATATAAAAAAATATAATTCTATTTTAAGAATCATTTAATATAATAACAGTAAACAGAAAGGTTACACATGCAAAAGACATTTAAGGCCATCATTTTTGACTTCAACGGCACGTTGTTTTTCGACTCGGACAAGCACGACGCGGCTTTTGACCGTTTTACGCTGGAGCAGTGCGGGCGGCACATTACGCCTGAGGAAATGCACGGCTTTTACGGTCAGACCAACGCCGCCATCATTCCGGCCATTTTAAAGGACCGGGAGCTGACAGCCGAGGAGATCACCGCCTTTGGTGATTATAAAGAAGCGCTTTACCGGGAGCTTTGCCTGGAGGATACTGAAAACCTCCATCTGGTAAGCGGCGCCCCGGAGCTTCTTGACTGGATCTGCGCCTCGCAGATCCCCCACACCATTGCCAGCAGCTCAGAGCTTGCCAACATGGCGTTCTTTTTTAAGACCTTTGCCCTTGACAGATGGTTCGATTTTGACGCCACCGTTTTTGATAACCACACTTTTCCGGGAAAGCCCTCCCCGGATATTTACCGTCTGGCGGCTGAAAAACTGGGTGTCTGTCCTGAGGCGTGCATTGTGGTAGAAGACGGCCTTTCCGGTATCCAGTCTGCCCATGCGGCCGGTATCGGCCATATCATTGCCATCGCGGCGCCGGAGCGTCATGATTATTTCATGCAGGTGCCTGGCGTGGACGCGGTGATTTCAAATTATCATGAGTTTGACCGTTCGCTATTAGAGCGGTCAGTGAAGGAGTAATAAATGCTAGAATTAAAAAATATCTGCTTTGAAGTGGAGGATGAAAAAAAGGGCATCCTCAAGGATGTCAGTCTCAAGATTGACTCTGGTAAATTCGTTGTCATTACCGGCCCCAACGGCGGGGGGAAATCCACCCTTGCCCGGATTATCTCCGGTATTCTCACCCCGACATCGGGACAGATCCTGTTCGACGGCCAGGACATTACAGGCCTCGACATCACTGAGCGCGCAAAGCTTGGCATCAGCTTTGCCTTCCAGCAGCCTGTCCGCTTCAAGGGGATTACCGTCCATGATCTTATCTCGCTGGCTGCCGGCTCGCCGCTTAACCAGGTGGAAGCCTGCCAGTATTTATCCGAAGTCGGCCTCTGCGCCAGAGACTATATCGACCGTGAACTCAATGACAGCCTGTCCGGCGGGGAGATCAAGCGTATCGAAATCGCGACCATCCTTGCCCGCGGCACCAAGCTTTCCATCTTTGATGAGCCGGAAGCCGGCATTGACCTCTGGAGCTTTAAAAACCTGATCTCTGTTTTCCAGAAAATGTATGAAAAAATTAACGGTTCCATCATGATTATCTCCCACCAGGAGCGTATCCTGAACATTGCCGATGAAATCATTGTGCTGGCAAACGGCAAGATCATCAGCCAGGGGGCCAGAGAAGACATTTTACCAAGACTTTTAAACGGCACAGACAAAGTGGATTTCTGTCCCAGAATGGAGGAATAATATGAACGAAATACCAATGAATGACGTAGCAAGAGAGCTCTTGAAGGACGTTGCCGACATTGACGGCAAGCCTGAGGGCGTTGCTTTTAATATCCGCGAGGACAGCCAGTGCGCTGGCCGCAACTCCACGGATAATATCCAGATTGTGAGCAAGGAGGACGGCTCCGGCATTGACATCATCGTGCAGCCGGGCACTAAAAACGACAAGGTTTTTATCCCTGCCCTGGTGACCTGCAGCGGTGTGCACGACCTGGTTTACAATGATTTCTATATCGGTGAGGACGCAGACGTGACCATCGTGGCAGGCTGCGGCGTATCCACCGACGGCTGTGACGGCTCCGAGCACAACGGCATCCACCGCTTTTTCCTGAAGCCGGGCTCAAAGGTGCTGTACATCGAAAAACATATCGGCGTTGGTGAGGGCACCGGCAAGCGGGTCATCAACCCGGAAACCTACATCGAGCAGGAAGCCGACAGCTACATGGAGATGAACACCACCCAGATTAAGGGCGTGGACTCCACCAAGCGTAAATCCGCGGCCAAGCTGGGCGAAGGCGCCAAGCTTGTCATCAAGGAAAAGCTCATGACACACGGTGACCAGTACGCCGAAACCGCCTTTGAGGTGGATATGGACGGCGCAGGCTCCAGCTGTACCCTGAGCTCCCGTTCCGTCGCCCGTGACCGCTCCCGCCAGCTTTTCCTGTCCAAGATCAATGGCAACAACCAATGCGCGGGCCACTCTGAGTGCGACGCCATCATCATGGACGAAGGCGTTGTCTCCGCGATTCCGGAAATTACCGCCAACGACCTTGAGGCCGAACTGATCCACGAAGCTGCCATCGGCAAAATTGCCGGTGACCAGATCATCAAACTCCGCACCCTCGGCCTGACCGAGCATGAGGCCGAACAGCACATTATCGAAGGTTTCCTTAAATAAGAAAACCTTCGATAATTGAAAATTGAAAATGGAAAGTGGAAAATTATAGTTCAAATCTGTAAAGCAGATTTGATGAGACAGCGGCCTACGGCCGCTGTTTTAATCGCTTTTACGTCAGTAAAAGGGTTCTTTCATTGTCCATTTTCAATTTACCATTTTCCATTTAAAAAAGCGAGGACTATAAATCAATGCAGCCTAAAAATAAAGCACGCCTTGCCGACATTGCACTGATATTTGTCGCCCTTATCTGGGGCGTGGGCTTTATCGCGTCAAAGGCGGCGCTTGTGACCATTACACCACTCTGGGTCATGACCTTTCGGTTTTTAGGATCAGGTGTTTTACTCCTGATCCTTTTTTTAAAACGCGTCCGGCGGCTTGATAAGCGCACGGTGCTCATGGGCATGGTGGTCGGCAGCTTTATGTTTGCGGGCATGGTTTTCCAGACCATCGGCCTCGACCATACCACAGCCTCCAACCAGGCCTTCCTCATTCCATCCTATGTGGTGCTGGTTCCCTTTGTCTCCTGGATGATGACCCGGACAAAGCCCCGGGCGCTGGATGTGGCCGCGGCATTACTCACCTTTGTGGGCGTGGCAGTCATCAGCCTGAAACCCGATTTCAGCATGAATCTGGGTGACGCCCTCACCCTGGCCTTCGCAGTGGTCTATTCCTTCCAGATCGTCTTTTTAGGGCTGTTTGTCAAGGAAACGGATGTGATGTCCTTTACAGTGGTCCAGATGCTGACAGCGGGCATTTTATCGCTTTTTGCCGCCCTTGTTTTCGCGCCGCCCCTTGATGGCGTCAGCGCCACCAGCGCCTTTGGCATTCTCTATCTGGTGCTCTTTAACACGGCTCTGGCGTTTCTCATCCAGAACATCGCCCAGCAGTACACCACCTCCACCCATGCCTCGCTGCTCATCTCACTGGAGTCCGTTTTTGGCCTGATCGTCTCCGTCATTTTCCTGCATGAACCCTTTGGGCCGCGCATGGCGCTGGGCTGCGGCCTGGTCTTTGCCGCTGTGCTTTTGTCAAAGCTGGAGTTTAAAAAAGAAAAAGAGTTCTTGTCCCAGAAATAAGTCCTTTTGACACGGTCACTTTTCTTTATTATAATAGAAAGTATCTTTATCGGGACTGGAGATAATTATGTTTAAAAAAATAGGAACGCTCAATTGCGTCTGCCTTTGCCAAGTTTTTGGTCTTCTGCAGACAGATGAGGTGATTATTACCCCTGAACGGGAAAATCATATAAAATCAAGACACCCAGAAGATTACGCGTTGTTTGAAAAGTTCGCAAAAACAATTATTACTTCTCCAGACATGATAATCAAGGATGAAAAACATATCGGCACAATTTTTTTGATAAAGGCTCTTGAAGATACCAACCTGAGTATTATCATAAGAGTAGCTCTAGAGACAGATACCCCAGGATACCAAAATTCAGTTATGACTTTTTATCGTATTCGAGATAAAAATTTAAAGAAATTAGTCCGAAAAAACCAAATTCTTTACAGAATAAAATAGATAGTATATAATAAGGGTATAAACAAGTCAACAGGCATTTTGAAGTAGAGACCGTGCTGCTACACACCCTCT
>CAUEUD010000189.1 GCA_959020865.1 Eubacterium limosum
TCCTCAAAATAGTACAGCTCACCCAAAAGTTTGTCAGGGCACAACACACAGGCATCAGCAAAGCTTTTGTCAATTTCATAGATAAAATAGTCCATCTTTGCCTGCACCTCTGACAGACGGACCCGCTTTTCAGCATAGGGCATCGCCGCATCCTGTAATAGCGCTTCATAGGATTTCCACACCGCGCTTCCAACGAGCACTCCGCCGTCTTCGCTGTTGACCCTCATATTGAGGAACAGAGATACCTTTCTTCGATTATCGTCAATCAGGCGCATCCTTTCCTGTATCTCGGGAAAATTGAAGGTCCACAGATGCCGGTCCCGGAAAACTTCCAGATTTAAATCATTTTCTTTTCGGCTCTGCGCCTCAAGGCCTTCTAAAACGCAGGCATAAAATTTCGAAAATTCTTTATTGATCAGGATTTCCTGCATGGCCTTGTTGGCGCCGGTCAGCCTCAAATTATCGGCTTTACGGATATCCTTCTGATAAATCATATCGGGTGAATCCAGATTAAAAAAATACACGACGGCGCCTTTTTTCCGGCAGGAACGGTTGATTCTCCCGAGAAACTGTTCCTCGGCGTCCAGAATAGAGGTATCTTTAAAGCCAATGTCCATGTCGATATCGACGCCGGCTTCTATGACCTGGGTGGCTACCAGTATGATATTTTCTGCTGTTCTCACCTGGCTGATAATCCGTTTGCGTTCCGCCTTGTGGTCATCCCCGGTCATCAGTTCAATGGATACCAGATCATTTTCCACAACGTCCTTCAAACGGTTATAGAAATCAACAGCCGAAGCTTTTTTGATAAACTCAACCACAATCTTGTTTTCAGCGCCCGAATTTTTCCTGAGCGCATTTGAAACCTCAAGGACCTTTTTTAAAAGCGCATCAAAGGTTTCTTCCGGTTCCAGCTCCAGCATGGAGAAATCCAGCTCTACTCTGTCTTTAAACAGGGGATTCTGAAAATAAAATTCCCGGTTTTTCACGAGATAAGTCACCTTTTCATCTCCAACACTGAGCCGGTTTAAATCTGGCAGGGTTGCGGACATAATGATCACTTTAAAATTTAGAATACGCGCGTAGGCTTTCAGAAAGATAATGATTTCCTTCCAGATCCGGTTTTTATAGCTCTGTATTTCATCGAGAATGATGACGGAATTCGCCAGATGCGCCAGTGGAAATACCGCCTCGCGGCCGGCTCCGAAAAGACCTTCAAAAAATTTCACATGGGTGGTCAGCACAATGGGATAGTGCATAAACTGCCGAGCCAGCAGAGATTTTTCATAATCAATTTTATCCTGCCTTGTGTAATCCCATTCGCCTTCATCGGTCGTTTCCCCGTATTTCTTGATGGGTGTAATGCTGTTAATGACCCCCATTTTTTCGCCGAGGGCTTTCCCAAAGCATTCTTCCAGGGAATCCCGGGTTTGCTCGACCAGGGTGTTGAATGGAAAAACGTAGAGAATCCGGTTGAGCTGTCGATCCTTTTTTATGAGCTGCAAAGCCAGATTGATGGAGGTTTTGGTTTTTCCAGAGCCCGTGGGTGCCTCTAAATAGTACACATTATCCTTTTGGCTATGCAGCAGATTTTCTTCTGCTTCTAAAAACAACCGGCTTCTTAAAATATTAATATCACCATCAGGCGCCTGATCTCTTTTAATTTTTCGAATGTTTTTTGTGACGGGATCGGCATTGAATGCATCCAGATAGGGCGCAATGTCATCCAGTACACCAAAACCATCAACCGGGGCGCCGTTCATGTATTCTGAGGTTGCGTAGAAATCGCAGGCAACCAGAATAGCGTAGAGGAATCGGGTGTAGATGTAAAAATCCACACATTTCCACGGGTTATTTTTATGTATAATATTCAGCCTTTCCTCAAAAAACAAACCGAGCCCAGCGGCAGTGTCAAAAGTCGTCAGATTCCTGTAAGCCTCCAGTTCCTCTCTTGTCTCGCTCAAATCATTCTCAAACCGTTCCAGAAAAACGCTGAATTCCGTCAGACTGCCATGATGCTTTTGGATGACAAAGGTGTTGAGCAGCAGAAAAACGAAAAACAAATCATACTGCCGGTCGTCCTCTACCGCATCAATTTTTTGATAATAATAATCAAAATAAACGCGGGCTGAAAAAGCAGAGTGGTTCTGGTTATTGGATTCAGTGCGTTTGAAAGCCTTATTTTGCATTTTATCCCGCTGAAAATTTGGATTAATCTTTCCAATGTCATGCAGATAAAAGGTATTCAAAATCATTTCGCGCCACAAAGACACCGTTTCTCTGGCACAGTCTGGAAAAAAGTTTTTTTCCAGACGTCTGAACACACTTTCCAGATGTTTTTCCCGGCACAGACGACCGAAATAATCCAGAGTTAAATCCAGATGCTCCTGTAAGTTTTCCGGTCTTTTTTCATCCTTGATGTGTGCATAAAAGGGCTTATCGGTTTCGATAAGCCCTGCAAAATCAAAAATTGGCGTTTTTTCAAAATAGGAATTTACTTTTTTAGAAAAAGACATAATGTCTCTCCTCCAGACGGAAAACGCTGGCCGCATCGGTCAGAGAAACCCGCTGATTCGTGTCGATCATCGCCTGTGTCACGTATTGGTTACACGCTGGTTCCAGAGCCACCGGAAGTCGTTCCTGGTATTTGTATGGTACTTCCCGGCCAAAAGGGCGGCGGGCAGAATCCTCTGACAGGCTGCCCTGATTTGCCGGAAAAAGTCCGTATACTCTCAAATTCTCCCTTTTTGTCTCTGCCTCCAGTTCCACTTCCTCCACATTTTCGATGACCGCAGTATGGTCGTTTTTTCCAAGGTAGGGTAAAAACTCAAACCGGGATTCTAAAATCCGCTCCGCGAGGTTCTCAGACTGTGGATCATCTACGAGAAAAGCGATCTCCCACTTCGGATTTTCCAGCCATTGCTCCTTGACGATGAGGTTCCCGCCCTCCTCCTTAGAGGCATAGCCCACCGAATTGTTAAAGGTCTGTACCTTTTTGGGAATATAGCCCTTTTCATTCAGCGGACAGATCGATACCTTCAGATTCTTTAGCTTTTCATAAAACTCCGGGTAAGTTTCTGCTTTAGTCTGCCCATTATACCCCCGGAAACCCATCACCGCACCAAATATTCCCAGCAGGGCAACCTTATGGATACAGCCGTAGGTATAATAGCAATAAGTATTGACATCCGGCTGTTTGAAAAAAGCGGTCTTCCCCCTTAACAGAAATCTCAGGGCTTTCATTTTAGAGCGCTTCCTTTGTGAAAATATGGTAGGCCTCCGCCTTATCCAAGCTGCCTTCCAGGATTGTCGTCAGGGGATTATAATAGATTTCTATGGATAAAATCCGGTCGCCAAAGGCGTTTAACAGCTCGTCTAACCCTAAAGATATGACGCCTTTTTCATTATTCTCTGTTTTTTTAAATCGGATAAACTGCGCTAAATCCGGCAAGTACAGATCCGCTTCCGTTTCCACAAACAGGCCAAACTCATTTTCACAGCCAACCTTTGCATTGGTGTTAAAGGCCGTGGCGGCCATTAAAGCGGCTTCCTTGAATTTTTCATAATCGGCTTCAGTATAGCCTTCAGTTACGCCCATTTCCACAAAATCTTTGTAGGCTGTCGGATTAATGGCAAATCCGTAAAAATAATGGGCTTCGTTGCTGACAATTTTTGTGCCGAGGGTGGACTGCTCGGCATCTTCCTTTGTGCCATCTCTAAAGGGTGACAGTATCTGCTGTTCTTCAACATTATGGCCGTCATATTGATTAAAACCCTGGGTGATCTGGACCGCCCCGGTGATGGAGGTGTTATTACCGCCCTCCGCAAAGGTTGCACCAAAGTTTTTGACATCGATGGCCTTAAAAAGATTTGTTAACACTGCTTTATTATCATTTGTTTTTTTAAGATCCTCTACCTCAAAAATCTGTTCATAGCGCTCCTTTAATGAGCGCGGACGCACCTTGATGCCTTCTTTTTTGTCTTCTTCTGCTTTAAAGGATTTAATATAGAGCACCTTTTCTCCCTGTTCATCCCACATTTTTTTCATAGGGTATTTAAAGGCTTTGTCACTGCCAAACACCTCACCTGTGGAAATCGCTTTTGGCATGCCGCTAAAATCCGCATTCCAATTAGCCATAATCGATTTAATTCCAAGTACACCGTAAACACGTTTATTCATTTTCTGATTCTCCTTCGTTCTTATTTTTCTTTTCATAGACCAGGCTTCTGTCCAAATATCCCGCGATAAGCATCTGACTGTCCGTTTTTTTATTCTCTGGGATATGCAGCAAAAACATTGAGTATAGCCTTGAAATCCTCTGGGGATATTTAATTGCGTAATTATACTTTTTATACAATCTTTCTAAAACAACCTGTAGCTGCTGCGCTGTTCTCGCGTTAATAACCGGATTGACGAGGGCCGGCGTTGGTTTGCTTGACTGGTTTAAAGAAAGCAAAAACTGAGCGATTTGTCCGGCAGCGTAATAGTACATTGCGTCATCCTCGATTGTGCTTCGCGTACCGCTGTTTATCATTTCACTTAAACGCTCAAAAATCTGTTCATATGTTTGTTCCATTCTTTCTCCTCCTTCAAAATAATTCAATATTGATTCCCGCACATTAAACTGTTCGATCGCTTTTGGAATATGTCTGTTTAAAATTGAATTCTTAATCAATAGCAGCGAGCTCTCCGCAAAAAAGGATCTTACAGCCACGGACTCTCCTTTAAAAAACCAGTTGAAATACCCGGTACGGCACCTGAGCAACTCCTCCTTAACTTTTGTATCATTGAGCCGGATATCCTTTGCGTCTGTAAAAAAATTTGTGGTTAAAAACTTTTTGAAAAATACTGAATTAATAAGTATTTTTACATCTTCGAGTTTTTTAACTTTTTCGTATATCAGATCTGTCGCATTCTTTTCCGGAACAGGGATAAACTGTTTTAGATCAATGGGCTCGATTTCCGCTTCAAACCCTGTAACTTCATCGAAGTCGTGCACTTCAAGCTCTTTCCCCTTTTGTATTCGCAAATAATACCCTCTAAAGGATTTTTTGAGTGATTCGTTATTGCTGAGCGCTATTATTCCATCTTTCTCGTTTAAATAAATATTATTTTTCCCAAGACATGCCTGATTATATAAGTAATAGAAAAACTTATTTTGAAGCGCTAATTCTTTAGAAGAAATAAGATAAGGCAAAGTATTTTTACGGGTTTTATTATCAAGATAGGGCTTTTTCGCGTTAAGACCCATATTGTCGTTGGGCAAACCAAAAATTTTATCCCCCACAGGCACATTATAGTCGGTCGTATTGTAAACGTTCGGGATGACATAACGCCGGTTTTCGCGCTGGTAAGCTTCTCTATCCGCATCAAAATAGATTTTCAGGTAGCTTTTATCGTCTTTTAAATGGTTATCCTGGACAATGGAAAAAATATTGTTTTTAATCCAGTCTTTATGCCTTTCAATCATTGCCAAGTCAGGCTTTCCAATCTCAGCCTCAACCACCTCATAAAGCTCCAGTCCCTTTTTCCTATACTTATTTTCCGGCGCTTTTAAAAGTCCGTAATAATCATCAATAATCTCCTGGGTCAGTTTAACCTTTCCGTTTTTATCTGGTTTGATGCTGTCCTTTTTCACCCAAAACGCGTAATAATTATTGCTGTGAATAACCTTCTTTTTATCAATGGGTTTATTCATATCAATGAGCGCAGAGAGATAATCCTTTTCAATAAAGCTTTCAAAATCCTCCGGCGGTTCTTTCTGCTTCGGCAGTTCTTTAATCTCTTTAATCGCTCCATCCCTGTCGACCAAAACATAAGAGCCTTCCGCTGGAACATAGGTATCTAAAATCAGACTTTCTCCTTTTTCTTCATATATTTTTTTAAAGACATCAAGGCATTCCTTAAGCATTCTCTCACCCCTTTCTAAAGGTATTTATAACCGCAGAAGCCATTTCCACGCGCATTGTTCTCTCCCAATCCGCAGCCCAGTGCCATGTAGGCAAGCTCCTGAGCCATGGGATTCTGCGCAAGCTGTAAAGTAATCTTGTCTCCCAATAAGGTTATTCCTTTATAAGGACAGGAGATCGGGCCTTTATTGTCAAATTGCAGATGCGTGTAAAGATCAAAGTCTTCGTCACATTTTTCACCCGTGAAGTTGTTATATTTTTTGATCAGGTTTTCCTTAAGTCTCCGTTCAAATTCATCAAGTGTGACAATCTCTTTCCAATAACCGCCATCGAATTTCTGGATGACTGGCGTTAACGTGTAGATTCGGCTGATGGGAATTTTTTTGATTCTTCTTACGGTCATGGTCAGGGACTTTATCTCTTCGGTATAAGCATTGATGAGGTGTTCCTTGAAATAATTCATCAAATTTTCATCTATTGTCCGTATCTGTATGGTATAAATTTTATCCTGCTTATAAACTCTCTGATTTTCCACCGGATAGAAACCAGAAAAGCAATAATTTTTATAGCTGATCTTTTGATGAAACGCCGCCATCTTTTCATTCTGGACCAGCGCTTTGTCAATCAAAGCGCTGATTTTTTCCTGAACTGAATTAATTGAAATATCCTTGAGTAAAAATACTTTTAACCGTCCTTCGTAAACCTGCATATCCATCACCCCATTTTAATAATTAAAAATTCAGAAAGCTTTATAGTTCTTTAAAAATACCAGCACACAACACTTTTCTGAATTATCTGTTGAAATCTTCTGTATGCTGGTAAATTTACATTTCAAAAAATCAGTAAAATTTTATCTAATTTTTTCTTTAGA
>CAUEUD010000190.1 GCA_959020865.1 Eubacterium limosum
ATGGAGAACAGGAAAAACGGCTGGGTAATCGCAAAAATAATGCTGAGCACCAGGAATAAAACAGCGTTTTCCGGTTTATACATGCGGTAAAGACGGTATAATGCGCCGTAATAATAAACGGCATAGGCGATGGGGAACAGCCAGCCAATGAATGGAATCATGGAAAGCAGCCCGCTCGCAAATGGCAGCAGCGGCAGGAATACATGGGCGTATGGAATGACCCATGAACCAAAGGCGACCTTTTCGTTGATGATTTTACCCATCAGGTAAGTCTTGGCGATGGGGATCCAGGCCAGCCAGGGGCTGTCAATACCGCGGTTTTTGGCCATCTGGTATAAGCTGAGTGAGTTAAAAACATAGCAGACGATACCAATAACTAAAATGATCACGAAGTAAGCGGCCAGAAAAGATAAAATAATAGCAGCAACACCCGCATCGGTTGAAGAGTAATAAATACTATCGGACATGTGATTTCTCCTTTCATGTATTTTAGAATACCTCTAATTAAATCCATTGTAGCATCTTATGTGAGCGAAAGCAATATGATTTTAAAAAGAGTGACTTCTTAGGGACTTAACGTGAGTTTAATGAACGGTATAATAAAAGCTCCGGAGGTTTCCGGAGCTTTTATGGTTAAATACCGTTTTTATCAAGATGATCTTCCATACGCTTTTTCATTTCGTCGTCGATCACGATTTTTCCATCAATTTCGTAATTGTAGAGATGAGCGATGATATCCCGCACGGTTACAATCGGGTAAGTGATAATACCAAACGCTTCTTTGACTTCCTGGATCGCGCTTTTGTCATTATTCCCCTTTTCCATCCGGTCGACCGAAATGATCAGGGCGGTGATGTCTACATCGGCAAGACTCTTGAGCAGCGGAACGCTCTCGCGGACAGAGGAGCCGGCAGTGATGACATCCTCGATGATGATGGCCTTATCGCCGTCCTGGGGCTTGTAGCCAATAATGCTGCCGCCTTCACCGTGGTCCTTGGCTTCCTTGCGGTTAAAGCAGTAGGGAATGTTGACGCCGTGGTCTCTGTAAAGGGAAACCGCGGCGGTAATGACGAGCGGAATGCCCTTGTAGGCAGGACCGTACATAAAATCCATCTCCCCGATGTTTTCTTTGATGCAGGCCGCGTAGTATTCACCCAGCTTTGAAATCTGTTCGGCGGTTTTATAGTTGCCGGTATTGATGAAATAAGGTGTTTTACGGCCGCTCTTGGTCACGAAATCGCCAAAGGTCAAAACGCCGGAGCGCACCATAAAATCGATAAAGTCTTCTTTGTAACCCATAGTATCCTCCAGATAATTGTTTTCTAAATAAAATTATATACGATATCCGCCCGGGTGGCAAACAGTTTATCCATTGCCGAGCAGATGGCGCTCCAGATTCACGACAAAATCCTGGATGTTGGTGATAAAGGATTCGCTGCTCAGACTGCCCCGGTCTTTAAGCTTGTTTACCACAAATTCAGAGATGTCAACGGTGTAAAAGTAGACAGGCCGGACCACGCCGCCCACCAGCTGGTAAGAGGGTGTCATATTGCCGGTCGCAATGGTGTGAAGCTGGGTCGCGAGACAGATGACGGTGGTCGCCCTGCGCGTATAGGCCCGCATGGCGTCCTGAGCCTCGTAGACATCGGAATAGACGCCGGGTAGAGGGCCGTCGTCACGGATCGAGCCGGCCAGTACCATGGGAACGTCCTTTTTCAGACAGGCGTGGACAATGCCATCGCGGATGTTATAGTCATGGATCAGGTTTTTAAGCGAGCCGGAGGAGCGGGCACGGTTAATGGTTTCGATATGATGGTAATGGCCGTTTTTACAGCTGCATTTTGAATAAATATCCTGCCCCAGAGCGGTGTGAAAAAAGCTTGCCTCCAGATCGTGGGTTGCCAGGGCATTGCCGGCAAAAAGAGCGTCGACGTAACCGGATTTTATGAGCGATGACATGGCGTTTCTGGAATCGTAGTCGAAGGCAGCTGCCGGCCCAAGCACCCAGACCACGTAGCCGTGGTCCTTTTCGTAGCGCAGCAGATCGTAAAGCCGGTCATAATCGCTGGAAAAAGCCGTCTCTCTGGAATTGTTCATCCGAAAGGCAAAATTGTCCGTATTGTCCTGGAAATTCCGGTTAAAGGCGTTTTGGTGGACGTAGACGCCGGTTTCGCCGTTGTCGCTGCGGCCAATGACAACCGCGTCGCCTTTTTTGACGTTGCGGAATTCGACCGCGTGGGGAAGGCCGTCCTCAATGACGACAACGCAGTCCATCCGGCTTTCACGGATCAGAATCCAGTGGCCGTCGATCTTGAAATATTCAGGAAAAATAGAGGTTGCGTAAAAATTTTCAGGGACGACACCGTCCATGGGGGCGGGCTCGGTATGAACGTCCGGAGAACCGGCAAAATGCTCTGTGTGAAAGTCAGGTGGGATATACTCAGGTAATTTAAACATCATTTTAATTCACTCCTAATTGATAGCCATAAAATAGTATTCCTTTTAAAGCTCATTATAGCACTTTAAAATCAGGGATTCAACGCAGAACAAAAGGCATGGACGAATATTTTTCAAAAGTATTGACAAAAGTGAAAAGAATCTTTATAATAAAAACATATAAAACATATATGAATAAATTTATATGAATATTGCAGGTTTTGCACTTGAACGCTGTATACCTTGACAAAGGCTTTAAATCTAGAATATAATTGTAAAAGTGTATCCTTTCAATACCATATGGAAGAGTACGAAATGATATTTGAAAAATCAAGCTTTTTGAGAGGAGGTAGAAATGGAAACACCAATAAACAAACAGGCGCAGCCCATCATTGAGATACGGTCTTTGGGGAAAACCTTCCATACAAAAAGTGGCGATGTGAAGGCTTTGGATGATATTAATATTACCATTCATAAAGGCGATATATTTGGCATCATCGGCATGAGCGGCGCTGGAAAAAGCACGCTTGTGCGCTGTATGAACCTGCTGGAGAAACCAACCGAGGGCAGCGTTTTAGTGGACGGTGAGGATATTTCGGAAATATCGGAAAAGGATCTTCGGAAAGTACGTTATTCCATGGGGATGATCTTTCAGCAGTTCAACCTTTTGGAACAGCGGACTGCCGAAAAGAATATTTTATTTGCACTTGAAATCGCGGGGTATGACAAGTCCAAGGCCAAGGGACGCGCGGCAGAGCTTTTAGAGCTCGTCGGCCTCAGCGACCGGGCGCAGTCTTATCCTTCCCAGCTGTCCGGCGGGCAGAAGCAGCGTGTTGCCATCGCGCGTGCGCTGGCCAACAACCCGAAGGTGCTGCTGTGTGACGAAGCCACCTCAGCTCTTGACCCCACCACCACACGGTCGATCCTCACACTTTTAAAGGATATAAACAAGCGTCTGGGCATCACCATTGTGGTGATCACCCATGAGATGAGCGTGGTGGAGGAAATATGCAGCCATGTGGCCATTATTGATAAGAGCCATATTGCCGAGCAGGGCAGTGTGGAGGAAATATTCACCAATCCAAAAACTGCCATTGCCAGGAGAATGATTTTCCCGGACGGTGAAAACCTCACTGGCCACGTCGGCAAGAACTGCTGCCGCATCGTCTTTGACGGAAGCTCGTCCTACGATCCGGTAATAGCCCGGATGATTCTGGAGTGTAAGGCGCTGGTCAACATTATGTATGCGGACATGAAAAATATCGACGGCATTGCCCGCGGACAGATGGTCATCCAGCTGCCTGAGGACAGCACAACCGCCAGCAAGGTGCTGAATTATCTGAGATCCAATGGATTGACTGTGGAGGAGGTGCCGGACTATGTGGGATAGCACAATGATTAATATGATCTGGTGGGGCCTGCTTCAGACCCTGTACATGACTTTGGCATCCACGCTGATTTCCTATGTGCTGGGAATCCCGTTGGGGGTTATTCTGGTGGCCTGTGACAGGGATGGGGTTAAGCCTCTGCCCATTGTCCATAAAATTTTAGATATTATTGTTAATATTACCCGTTCCATTCCGTTTTTGATCCTGCTGATCGCGGTTATCCCGATCACACGCTTCATTACCGGTACCACCATTGGCTCCAACGCGACCATTGTGCCGCTGGTCATGGCGGCCGCGCCGTTTATCGCGCGTATGGTGGAATCCTCACTCCGTGAGGTGGATAAGGGATTGATCGAGGCGTCGCTTTCTATGGGAGCCAGCCCCTTCCAGGTAATCTGCAAGGTGCTTCTGCCGGAAGCCAAGCCTTCGCTGATCGTGGGCGCAGCCATTTCGACCACCACCATCCTGGGCTATTCAGCCATGGCGGGTATTGTGGGCGGCGGCGGCCTCGGTGATATTGCCATCCGTTACGGGTATTACCGTTACGAGAACGGCGTGATGATTGTGACTGTTGTACTGCTGGTTCTGGTGGTTCAGGTATTCCAGGAAATCGGGATGAAGATCGCTGAAAAGCAGGATAAGAGAAAATAATTTCCAGGAGGAAAAGAAGGATGAAATTAAAAAAAGTATTGTCTGTACTGGTAGCGTTAGGCCTTGTGACGGTGATGGCCGCAGGCTGCAGCTCTTCCGGCGGGGGATCAGCCTCTGGCTCGGATGATAAAACCATCGTGGTGGGCGCATCGCCGACCCCTCATGCTGAAATTCTGAAAGCAGCTGAAAATGCTCTGAAGGAAAAGGGATATACGCTTGAAATCAAGGAATTTACCGATTATGTACAGCCGAATATGACCCTTGAAAACAAAGAGCTGGACGCGAACTACTTCCAGCATAAGCCGTATCTGGATGACTTTAACCAGAAAAACAACACAAAGCTGGTATCAGCAGGAGCCATTCATTATGAACCGCTGGGATTATATGCGGGCAAAACCAAAGCGCTTGCAGATCTGAAAGACGGCGCAACCATTGCAGTTCCAAATGATACGACCAATGAAGCGCGTGCTTTATTGCTGCTTGAAACCAATGGATTAATCAAACTGAACCCGGATGCTGGCTTAGCCGCCACCCCAAAAGACATCACCGAAAATCCGAAAAATTTGAACATTCAGGAGCTCGAAGCCGCACAGCTGGGCCGTTCCTTACAGGATGTTGACATGGCTGTCATCAACGGCAACTACGCGTTGCAGGCCGACCTGAAGGTCTCTGATGCGCTGGCAAAAGAAGAAAAAGATTCTGTTGCTGCCCAGACCTACGCCAATGTTGTAGCAGTCCGCGAAGGCGATGAAAACTCTGACAAAACCAAAGCATTAATGGAAGCCTTAAAGAGCGACGATGTGAAAAAATTCATCGAAGATACCTACCAGGGCTCTGTTGTATCAATTTTCTAAAGCTCGAATCCAGAACAGGAGACACGCCAGCGGCAGTCTCCTGTTTTTTATAAGTTTTATTCAAAGCGTATCGCCGCGATACCCTTTGAATTTTATATAGTCCATCCCGTTTAGAAAATTTGTGCTATAATAGCAATAACGATTTGATAAAAGTGAGGAATAAGCGTGATGGTAGAGATTACAGGAACAACACAATTGATCTGTCTGCTGGGGAGCCCTGTGACCCACAGTGTGTCGCCGGCAATGCACAACATGGCCTTTTCGCTATTGGGGCTGGATTATGCCTACCTTGCCTTCGAGGTTGGCGAGACGCAGCTGGCAGAAGCTGTAAAAGGGCTGAAGCTTCTGAATGCCCGGGGCTGGAACCTGACCATGCCAAACAAGACAAAAATGTGTGAGCTGGTCGATGAGCTCTCACCAGCGTCGCAGCTCATGGAGGCTGTCAACACGGTCGTCAGCGAGGACGGCGTACTAAAGGGCTACACGACCGATGGCAGCGGCTATATGCGGATGCTGCGCGAATATGGCGTGGATGTTATCCATAAAAAGATGGTGCTCGCCGGGGCCGGCGGCGCGGCCCGGGCCATTGCCATACAGGCGGCCCTGGATGGTGTGGCAGAAATTGTGATCTTTAACCGGAGCCTGGACAAAGCCGTTAAAATTGCCGATGATATCAACAGGCACACCGGCTGCGCCGCCTCGGCCTACAGCATTGCGGACACCGCCCAGCTCAGCCGAGCACTTGAGGGCGCCGCGCTGTTCACCAATGCCACCCAGATTGGCATGGCGCCAAGATGCGGGGAGTCGGTGATTGAGGACAAAAGCCTGCTCCATCCCGGGCTTGTGGTATCAGATATTGTATACAACCCCAGAGAAACCAAGCTTCTAAAAATGGCGGAGGAACAGGGCTGTAAGACCGTCGGCGGTCTGGGCATGCTGCTCTGGCAGGGGGCAGACGCTTTTAAACTGTGGACCGGACAGGAAATGCCGGTATATGATGTCCAAAATAAATATTTTAAATAACAGGAGGCAGAATATGTCAAAAACGTTAACACGAGATGAAGCCCTGGCGCTTCTGAAGGAATACAATGAGAGCGACGCGCTGGTAAAGCACGGTCTGGCGGTGGAAGGTGTTATGCGCCATTTTGCGCGGAAATACGGCGAGGATGAGGAAAAATGGGGAATCGTCGGACTCCTCCATGACCTGGATTATGAAAAGTATCCGGATCAGCACTGTGTAAAGGTTCAGGAAATTATGCAGGAGCGTGACATCGACCCCGAAATCATCCGGGCAGTGGCCAGCCATGGCTATGGAATCTGCGTGGATATCGAGCCACAGTCGCAGATGGAAAAGGTCCTTTACACCATTGACGAGCTGACGGGCCTGGTCAACGCCACGGCCATTATGCGCCCGTCTAAAAGCGTGCTGGATCTGGAGACCAA
>CAUEUD010000191.1 GCA_959020865.1 Eubacterium limosum
AATTTTTATGTACGGATCACAGAAGAAAAATAATGAGACGAACGCTGAGCAGTTTTGTACTGTGTCAGCGTTCGTTTTTTAATACGCACTATTCCTCCCGCGGTAAATTAGCATCTTTTTCCTGCGCAGTGAGAAATACTGGCAGAACAATTTTGACAGAAAAGCACTTGTTTTTCTGACTCTCAAAAGTTATTTTGCCGGCCATAACGCCCACCACCTTTTTTACAATGAAAAGGCCAAGGCCGTGATTCTGCACAGCGCTCTCCTGCTCGTTTTGGATATAATGGGTGGCGTTTCGGATTTGTTCAAGCTTTTCAGGCCCGGCCCCAATCCCGTTATCCGATACTACCAGCTCCAGCCTCTCCCCTCTTTTTTCCATCTTCACCAGAATATCACAGCCATCCGGGTTATGCCGGATGCTGTTTTGTATCAGATTGACAAGGGCCCTCTCAAAGAGTCTGGCATCCCCCTTTACCAGACATCCACCGCAGTCGTCACTGTAATCAAAATCAATAGTATACTGCTCTGGAAGACCATTGTTTAAAGTGTCGCTGATAACCTGGCGCAGGCATTCCATAACATCTATGGGCTCAAGGCACAGGGGCTGCATTTCATATTCCAGCTTTGACGCCAGATTCAGATCATTGACCAGTGAACGGATACGCAGGGTTTGATGGCTGATGGTTTCCCCTGCCTGCCGGGTTTCGGTATCATCGCTTGTCTTAAGCCCCTCGGCGTAGCCAAGGATAACGGACAATGGCGTTCGGATATCATGGGATACTCCGGCAATCCAGTTTGCGCGTGCGCTGTCCTTTTTTTTAAGAGCTTCATTTTTTTCTGACAATATGGCCGAGGTCTGATTAATGCTCGCGAACAGCTCTGAGAATGCTCCTTTTTCTTTGAGCTTAACCGGACGATCTCTGGAAAGTGCCTCTAATCCTGCCACTACATTTTTGACAGGGCGCATCATCAGGGTTCCGCTGATGATATAAATCACCATGATCACCAGCAGATTGAGCGCCAGCATAAGGGGCAGAGCCTGGGTAATGGTCTTTTGAAGCACTGGTATGCTGTAATACTTGTCCCCGAGACGCATGTAGCTGTCCTTTGGAAAGCCCAAAACTAACAGGCCATTGGGATTTTCCCAGGTAAAGGCCGGGTAGTCTTTCAGGTAATAGCGCGAAAAACCAGCGATATCTGTTGGTGTGAAATGGCTGGGTATTTCCGGGGGCGCATGGTCACTCCAGATAACATCACTGGTCGCATTGTCAATGAGGATGGCCCAGGCGCCACTCTCTGCAAGCAGGGTTTTTCCCTCCTCCGAAAGCTCAAGTGTACCGCTTTCACTTTTCAGCAGGCCATCGGATACCTTTTCGATGATCGCGCCTGGCGACTCCTTCAAATTTCCAGTTACCGGATAGACTGCGACCGCATAGCCCAAATACAGATTGAGGACAAAGAGCACAACAATGGAAAGCATGATTAAAACCATATAGCGTCTGAAAAAAAAGCGGATATGCTTAAACATAATCTTGCTCCTCTATTTATTTACTAACAATTTATAGCCCAGCCCTTTGACTGTAATAAGTGACTTTGGATGGCTGGGGTCAGCCTCGATTTTTTCCCGGATACGCCCGATATGAGCCATGAGCGGTTTTTCATAGCCATAGCTGTCGCCCTCCCATACAAAATTACAGAGGGCGCCGATGGTTACGATTTTCCCTGCGTTTTCATAGAGCTTTTGAAGAATGGCGTGCTCTTTGGCCGTAAGGGGCAGAAGCTCCTCTCCCCTGATAATCTCAGCGCGGTCCAGATCGACTGTGGCGTCAGCCAGAGTAAAGGTCGGCGCTTCATTTTTATAGGCACGTTTTAAAATAGCATTGATCCTAAACACAAGCTCCTGCGGCAAAAAGGGCTTGATAATATAATCATCCGCTCCCAGACCAAAGCCGGTGAACCGGTCCTCGGCATTGCCTCTGGCTGATAAAAAAAGCACCGGGATATCCGAAGAGGCACGGATGAATTTGAGCAGCTCAAAACCCTCACCATCTGGCAGCATCACATCAAGTACGGACATATCCGGAGCTTTTTCCAGGAAAACGGTCATTCCCTCGGCCACACTCGACGCTGTATAAACCTTCGCAAAGCCTTCATTTTTGAGTATCTTAAGCACCAGCTTTAAAAGCTCTGGTTCATCGTCGACCAGAAGAATGCCTTTATCTTTGATGTAATCCATAATTTTACCTCCTGTTCTAAAGGGATTATACCACATTCTAAGCGTCTTCCGGTGCCACAGACAAAAAAGTAGACTAAAAGTAGAATGGCTGTAAAGTATTTGTGAAGTGGCGGTGGTAAGCTATAAACAGCTTAGAAAAAGGAGTAGAAAAAATGAAAAATATTATTGAGACAAAAAAACTTTGCAAGGAATACGATTCAATCTATCGTGTTAAACACTTAAATCTCCGAGTGCGTGAAGGTGAGGTTTATGGCTTTCTGGGGCCAAACGGCGCCGGAAAGTCCACTACCATGAAGATGCTTCTGGGCCTGGCGCATCCCACCTCCGGAGATATTACAGTTTTCGGAAAACCCTTCACAGCAGAGAACCGCCTGGATATTTTAAAGCATACTGGCTCGCTCATTGAGTCGCCGTCCTATTATGGACATCTGACCGCCCGCGAGAACATGCATATTTTGCAGAAGCTCTCGAATATTTCTGAAAAGGACACCCTTGAGGCCCTGCGCATCGTGCGGCTTGACAACCAGCTGGACAAAAAAGTCAGCCAGTTCTCCTTTGGCATGAAGCAGCGCCTTGGTATCGCCATGGCCATCGCAGGCTTCCCGAAGCTTCTGATCCTCGATGAGCCTACCAACGGCCTTGACCCTGCGGGAATCGAGGAAATCCGCGAATTGATCAAATCCCTTCCCTCAAAGTACGGCATTACTGTAATGATTTCAAGCCATCTGCTCAGCGAAATCGACCAGATGGCCACCACTTGCGGCATTATCAATCATGGAGAGCTTATCTTTCAGGGCAGTCTGAAATCTCTGTACGCGTACAGCAGTGCCAGTATAGCTTTTAAAACCAGCAACCCGGTCGCTACAGAAGCGCTTCTGCACCGTATGAAGCCACAAATAGAAAATGATGCTGTTCTTGTCCATGGTATTGACGATAAAATGACCGCGCGGATCAACCGCCTGCTCATTGAAAAGGGGATTGATGTCTACCGCATTGATGAGCACGCACTGAGCCTCGAGGATATTTTCCTGAAGCTTACCGGTAAAGGAGGCGCGTTATAATGACCTATTTAAAACTGGAATTTTACAAACTGAAACGCCGCAAAATCTTTTTGACAACGACAGCCATTCTGCTGATCCAGGCTGTCTGGGTCATTGCCGCTACAGACCAATATTTATCGAGAGGACGAATGCTTGATTTCCCCTGGGAATCCTTGCTCATGACCTTTACCTCCATGCAGGTGATTTTCTTTCCCATTGCCGCCGCAGTGCTCAGCAGCCGCATATGCGATATTGAACATATGGGCAATACTCTGAAATGGCTGGAAACCACCTCTGAAACCAGAAGCCGCCTTTACCTTGCCAAATTTACTGCCAGCAACCTGCTGCTCTTAATATCCTCCTTCATCACCTTTGGTACCCTGATCGTCTATGGCTTTTTCGTCAAGGCTTTCTCAGCTTCCTTTCCCGTCACAGCCTTTCTGACCGCCCTTGTGGGGACAGCTCTGGTTAACGCAGCTTTGCTCGCCTTTTTCCAGGCGATCGCGCTGTATTTTAAAAACCAGCTCATCGTGATGGTCGCAGGCATTGTTTTCGGCTTTCTGGGAATCATGGGGAGCCTGCTTCCCTCCGCTTTGAGGCATCTGGTTTTATCCTGCTACTATCTGGATTTATCCCCGGCTGTCATGGCATATCCCTCTGGGGAAATCCGGCTGACAGCAGTGCCTGTCTGGCCATTTGCCGTCGCGCTTTTTCTGGGCATTATCCTCTATCTTGCGGGGCGTTACTGCCTTAGCAAAAAAGAGTTTTGAAAGGAGTCTGTTATGTTTAAAAATGCTGTTTTAGCTGAAAGCCTAAAGCTTAAGGGCTCAAAAATCGCTTTGCCTGTAATTCTTCTGCCCCTGATCAGTGTTCTGCTTGGCAGCGGCAACTTTGCTGCCAACCCTCACGAGCTTACCAACGGGTGGTACAGTCTCTGGACACAGGTCGCTCTGTTTTACGGCTATTTCTTTTATCCAATCATTATTTCCATCTGCTGTGCGTACACCATACAGCTTGAAAAGAGCAACCATAACTGGAACGCAATGATGACCTGCCCAGTTCGACCGGGAGCTGTTATCCTGTCAAAGCTTATTGTCACCTCCACAGTCAGCCTGATTGTCCAGGCTTTTCTGGTAATACTCTATCTGACAGCCGGACTGCTCCTCGGCGTCAAAGGCGGCTTTCCACTGGATATTGTAAATTTCAGCCTCTGCGGCCTTGCAGCCTCCATCGCAGTAGCGGCCGTTCAACTTTATTTATCCATGATCGTTAAAAGCTTTGCTCTGCCCATCGGCATCTGTCTGGGCACCTGTGTGCTGGGGTTGGGGCTTTGCGTCACTGGCCTGTGGATGCTCTATCCTACTTCCCTGCTGGTCAAGGGCTTTGGCGCGCTGAACCAGGCAGCCCTCAGCCCACTTGAGCATATTTTGTTCTTTATCCTCTGCGCTGCGTATACCCTTGTTTTCACAGGGCTGGCAATCCACCGTCTTACAAAGCGGGACACCGCCACATCGTAGACAGGATACGTCGAAACGGCGTATCCTGAGCGGGTCAAAAAACCTGAGAGACGAAACCTTTTACCTAAGGAAGGAAAAAGCGTCCTGCGGGCACTGCCTACTCATCTGTATCTTTTTCATGAATGTTGATACCTGATCTCGTCAATGTCCGGCTGTTCCGGTAAAGCAGTTTGATTCCTGACCGTTTACCACAGCGCCTGGATCTTTTTTCTTATCTGGATAAAAGGCGCAGTCTCGGGTTGCTCCACTTCTTTGACAGACTGACGATACGTCGAAACGACGTATCCTGTCCTGCGCATAACAATTTAAAAAAGGTTTCTGCCGGCGATTAACCAGCAGAAACCTTTTTTATAAAATACTAACAGGGGTTAAGTGTTAGTGTCTAATCCAATTCAGCGAACGTTTTACGGCTTCTTTCCACTCCTGGCTGCGGGTGTGACGAAGCACAGGGTCAATTTTGGGCTCAAAGACCTGGTCTGTGTTCAACACATTTTTGACATCCTCCAGGCCGATCATGTTTACGTACAATGCTGCCATCAGCGCTGCTCCAAGACTGGTGGCTTCCAGTGTATCCGGACGTGAGACCCTTGCGTCACAGTAATCTGCCAGCATCTGAACCAGCAGATTGTTTTCAGAAGCGCCGCCGTCAATCTTGATTTCCTCAATTTTTACACTGCATTCCCGTTCTACCACATCCAGAATATCCTTGATGCCAAAGGCGATACATTCAAGGGTTGCACGGGCGATATGGGCTTCTGTGGTTCCGCGGGTAATGCCGATGAGCATACCTCGGGCAAAGGGATCGTTGTGCGGCGTGGTCAGTCCCACCAAAGCCGGTACAAAGTAAACGCCGTTGGTATCTGGAACCGAAGCCGCCAAAGCCTCAATATCTGATGATTTACGAATGATTTTCAGGCCATCACGCAGCCACTGGACTGCTGAGCCGGTAACAGACACAAAGCCTTCAACCGCATAGGTAATGGTATCGCCAAGCTTCCAGGCGATCAGATTATCCACACCGCCTGAGGCAATATTAAATTCTGGGCCGATGTTAATATCCATAAAGCTGCCAGTACCATTGGTACATTTCATGGTCCCGGGCTCAAGGCAGCCCTGGGCAAACAATGCGGACTGCTGATCTGCAACCGCCCCGGTGATCGGGATTGCGCTGCCAAAAAGATCGGTGGTCCCATAGTCGGAGGATTCTGACTGAATAACTGGAAAAATATCCTTCGGGACACCGATATAATCCAGAAACTCATTGTGCCATTCGCCGGTTCTCAAATCAATACAGCCGCTGCTGGAAGCGTTAGAGCAGGAAACCGCATGGGTCTTTCCACCCGTCAGTTTCCAGATCATCCATGTATCCATGGTTCCATACAGCGCCTCGCCATTTTCGATTTTTTCTTTAATTTCCGGCACATTGTCCATGTACCATTTGATGATCAGGGCATTGTTGTGCGGCGCGATCACCTTGCCGGTCTCCTGTAAAATCTTTTCCGCCCATTCGGTCTGCTTAATGGCGTCTACGGCCTGTCCTGTTCGGCTGTCCTGCCATACAATGGCATTGTACAGCGGTTCGCCGGTATTTTTATCCCAGATAACGCAGGTATTCCGTTGATTGGTAATGCCCATACAGGCAATATCATCACTGCTAAGTCCTGCCATCTCGATGGCCTCGCGGCAGACGCCCACACTCTTGGCATAGATTTCCATGGCGTCATGCTCAACCATGTTTTCCTGCGGTGTATACTGCGTAAATTCCTGATAGGCCTGGGCGGCAATGTTAAAATCCGAATCAAAAATCAAAGCCCGGGTGCCGGTAGTGCCTTCATCAATTACTAATACATATTTCCCCATTTTATCTCTCCTCATATAAATATTTAATTTTACCCCTAAAATTATCTTTCGACTAACAGATGCGGTCTGGGCTCCGGGCCGGGGCAAGGTGGTCTATGCCGGCTTTTTGCAA
>CAUEUD010000192.1 GCA_959020865.1 Eubacterium limosum
ACTTAAAGAAGTTTATTGAAGGTTAAATAAAAAAGTCATCTGTATTTTTAGAGATGAATTTTTGTAAAAACATATCCGTCATATGAAGTGACAAATATGCCCCCAAAAGTATCTATAAAAGAAAGGCAATAATGGCAAACGAGGAACTATGTCAAAAAAATATAAAAAATACTACAGGAAGCAATCAAATGTTTTCAGGAATTCGGTATTAAAAACTCAAAAATATCAACTATAGCCAAACGCTTCGGCCACGCCGCCGATCTGTACTGCCCTGGCGTCCCCTATACCGAGGTTGCCCACGTCGCCAGAACCCTGGACCTCGGCGTGATCGAGTACCCGGGACAGGCGTTTGACCATGTGGAGATATGGAATTAAGAATCCCCAAGGCATTAATGCCCTGGGGATTTTCTGGTTTAAAAATTATCATCGGAAATATCTGGATCATGTAAGGCTTCCTGATTTAAAGATTTGTTTTATGCCAGAATATTTTCGCAAAAATCTTTTAGTTCAGGTATATTGTAATTTATTGTATTCCAAATAGTAAGGACGTCAATGCTGCCATAATCATGGGCAAAGATGTTACGGATACCCCGGATCTGTTTCCAAGGGATTTCTGAATACAGGTTTTTAAAATCATCTGTTAAATATTTACTGAGTTCTTCGATTTGAAGAATACACATACAAACGGCATTTTGATATATTTTATCTGCCTGAAAGTTGTCAAAATTGTTGCCAAAGCGTTGGCGTGTTTCGTCAATCTGGTAGCAGTAATTTAAAATATGATCAATAATGTCGATGTTTCTATTTTTTATGCTCATAGATTAATATCTGGTCTTTTGAAATTTCATTTTTTACATTTTCATACAGTCCGCCCTCGGTTACAACATCGACAGAAACACCAAGCCGGTTTTTTAAATCCAGACGAAGACCGGAGAGTTCAAAAAGACCAATTTTTGTGCCTTGAATATCGACCTTTAAATCAATGTCACTATCTGTTTTTTCTTCACCTCGTGCATAAGAGCCAAAAAGATATACCCGGGGAATTCCGTATTTTTGGGCAATAGGCGCCACTTCTTTTTGAATTTTTTCAATGTTCAGCATGAGACTCTCCTTTCAAAAATGCATTGTTATACGTGTGTATATTATTATTGTAACGTATTTTGATTAAAAATGCTATAAAAGTCAGCCTTAAATCAATTTGACCATGAATAAAAAATACAGTATGATTAAATCAAAAATGAGCGGAGGATGAGAACGTGAAAATCAGAAAGAGAAACAGCCTTAATCGGACAGCGGGCATTATGGCGGCAGTGCTGATAGCGGTTTTTGGACTGATATCTCCTGTGCATGCGGAAGAGCAGAAGAGCGCGCAGCCAGGCCTTGACCAGTCATATTATAACCTCAAGTATTCGGAAAGCTACGATGAGCCTTTGTCCGAAGCTTACGATCTGCGCACCCTTGGCAGGAGCACCAGCGTGAAAAATCAAGACCCCTGGTCCTCCTGCTGGGCTTTCAGCGGAATGTCTGCCATCGAGTCCAATGTGCTGACACAGGAGAAAAATAAAGGGGTACAGACAGCCGCTGAGCCGGATTATTCCGAACGGCATTTATCGTATTTCGCCTATCGCCTGGCAGATGCTGCCGGTGTAAATAACCGTGCCGAGGGAACCGCATCCGCTAAAGGCCTTTTTATGGATCTGGGCGGTACCCGGGAGCTGCTGACCGGAACCCTGAGCACCTGGTGCGGCGTTGACACCGAGTCCGATGTGCCCTATGAAGGGACTCCCTACGAGTGGCATCCGACCGAAAATCCCAAGGAAATGAACTGGGAAGTCGCCGAGGATAAATTTTTTAACGCGGCCGTACACCTTCAGAACGCCGACTTTCTGCCTGGGACAGCCACCTTTACAGATGCCGAAAAACAAAACTTTGTCTATGATGAAAACGCAGAGAAGGTCATTAAGGAAAGCCTGAAGGAAAAAGGAGAGGTTCAGGTATACTTTGCCGCAGGCCAGAGTACCCCGCAGGAGGCCACAGCAGACAATAACGGCGGCGCTGAAAAGAAAGATGCCGCCGAGTTTAATAAAACTTATGCGGCGCCCAACCACCTCGTGTCCATTGTGGGCTGGGATGATGGCTATTCAGCCAGTAATTTTGCCGAAGCCCCGGAGGACGACGGCGCCTGGATCGTCAAGAACAGCTGGGGCAGCGGCTGGGGAAACGACGGGTACTTTTATCTGTCTTACTATGACCGGAGCGTACAGTCCTTTGCCTCTTATCAGGTGGATATCCCGGATGGGGAGGGGCAGTTTTCCTATGACCATAATTATTCAGTATGATTTTCTGGGATTAAAATCCTATGCGCCGCTGGGGCTTCAGGAGCAGTCTGCTGAGGCCGCCAATGTGTTTACAGCCGCTGGAAACCAAAGCATGAAGGCTGTCTCCGCGGTTACCATTACCCCAGGATCAACGGTTCATACCCGTGTTTATCAGAATTTAAAGGATAAAAATGATCCAGAGAGCGGAACACTGGCAGCGGATCAGACAGAGACTGTAAAATACGGCGGCTACCATACTCTTTCTCTGGAGCAGGCCGTCCCATTGGAGGCGGGCGAGACCTTTGCCGTTATCCAGGAAATTTCAGGCAGTGACGGATATTACTGGCCCATCGAGACTGGAACTGGTGCGTATGATTTCTATGGTATGGAGGGAACCTTTCACTGCATTGCAAAGGCCGACACAGGACAGAGCTTTATCAGAAAAGACGGTGAAGGCTGGCAGGATGTCACAAATCTGCCTGATGAAACCATAGATCTATATGGTAAAACGGCCATCCGAAACTACGGCAATGCCATGATCAAGGCCTTTACCAGTGATTTGTCCGAAGAACCCGTAACACCAGAGGTTGATCCGCAGCCCAATGAGGGTGCGGGAGAACCGGATCAGAATATTCAGGAATTGGGAGCAGATACGGCCGGAGCGTCCGAAGCGGCTAAAAATACACAGACGGGAATTGAAGGGTCGCACCAGACAACGACCTTTATCCTTGTGGGTGTGCTTGTGGTGGTGGCTGTCCTGATCGCGGCTTTGTATCTCAGAAGACGTAAAAAATAGGCTGGTGGCATATGGCCGTTGTGCTTGCGGGTATCTATTCTCCTATGATAAAATAAGAGCACGAACTATTTTGAAATTTTATTGAGGAGAGTGGAAGATGAAACAAGACATGATTGTCATTTTAGACTTGGGAAATACCGAAAACACAACCCTGGCCAGAGCGATCCGCAGCCTGGGCGTATACAGTGAAATTTATCCCCACGATATTACAAAGGCAGAACTGGAAGCGCTGCCAAATGTCAAAGGGATTATCGTAAACGGCGGCCCGAATAACGTGGTAGACGGTGAAAAAATTGATGTAGGCCCGTGGGTTTACGAAGCAGGCTGCCCGGTGCTGGCAGTAGACCATGCCCCGGCCAAATGCGCGGACACACTGGAAAAATGGCCTGAGGATGAAGCAGAATTAAAGGGAAGCCTGGAAGAATTTGTGCTGGTACAGTGCAAAGCAGAAAAGAACTGGAATATGAAAAACTTTATTGCCGACCAGGTTGAGCTTATTAAACGCCAGGTAGGCGACCGCAAGATTCTGCTGGCCCTGTCCGGCGGTGTGGACAGCTCCGTTGTAGCCGCCCTTCTCATCAAAGCCATCGGAAAACAGCTTGTCTGTGTCCACGTCAATCATGGCCTCATGCGTAAAGGCGAATCCGAAAGCGTGGTCGAGGTTTTTAAAAACCAGCTGGACGCCAACCTCGTCTATGTGGATGCCACTGAACGCTTTTTAACCAAGCTGGCCGGTGTGGCCGATCCTGAAGAAAAACGTAAGATCATCGGCGCAGAATTTATCCGCGTCTTTGAAGAAGAAGCCCGTAAGCTGGAAGGCATTGACTTCCTGGGTCAGGGAACCATCTACCCGGATATCGTGGAAAGCGGCACAAAAACCGCCAAAATGGTTAAATCCCACCACAATGTCGGCGGCCTGCCCGAAGATTTACAGTTTGAGCTGGTCGAACCTGTCCGCCAGCTGTTCAAGGACGAAGTCCGCGCCTGCGGCACAGAGCTTGGTCTGCCAGACGATATGGTATACCGCCAGCCATTCCCGGGCCCAGGCCTTGGCGTACGCTGCCTTGGCGCCATTACCCGTGACCGCCTCGAAGCCGTCAGAGAATCCGACGCCATCCTGAGAGAAGAATTTGCAGCGGCCGGACTGGATAAAAAGGTATGGCAGTACTTTACCGTTGTCCCAGACTTTAAATCCGTCGGCGTCCGCGATAACGCCAGAAGCTTCGAATACCCCGTCATCCTCCGCGCCATCAACACCGTTGATGCCATGACCGCCACCATCGAAGAAATCGACTGGCCCGTCCTCCAGAAAATTACCCACCGGATCTTGAACGAAGTAAAGAACGTTAACCGCGTGTGCTACGATTTGAGTCCTAAGCCTTGTGCTACGATTGAGTGGGAATAGATAACAAAAGCCCTCGAAAGCCCTGTAAACTGTGCTTTCGAGGGTTGTCTTTATTTTTTGATAACATTTTGATAACACAAAGCTAAAAATGAATTAAACTAGCTTGATTTACGCATTTCAATATCTTCTGACATTTGTTCGATCTGTTGTTTTGTAAGCTTAAAACCGAGCAAAATAATGATTCCGCCGATAAGAACAGCAATTCCAGGTATTAATAGAAAAACATTGGAAATTCCTGATTGGATGGCTGTTGAGGCCTGTTCGGTCTCGGTAGCCGAAAAACCAATAAGGGCAAAAACGCCATTGATTAAAAGCCCACGCAGTACCAGAGCAACTTTTAAAGGTACGTTACCCAGACCCATGATCCAGGCGGAGCCATCCTCACCGGTTTTCCATTCAGCCAGTATCGCAGTATCCGCAAACATGGCTGGAGAGGTTGAATAGATGCAGCCAAAGCCAAACTGAGCGACAGCCATCAAAATAATTACAATCCAGGGAATACTATAAAATAGTCTCGCAATGACTAGCATGCCTCCCATAAGCATAAAACTCAAGAAAAAAAGGATTTTAGAAGACATTTTTTTTGCGAAATATTTGCTCGCAAAGGCACCGATCATACAGAAAATGTTAGCGACCAGCAAATAAGTGGCAAGCATACCAGAATTACCCGCGACATATTGGAAATAGTACATCGCACAGCCAAGGATGACAAAATTAGCGAGCCAGCGTGTCATTTCCGCTACAATCAACGAAAGTAACGGGCCGTTTTGGAAGAGTCCCTTAACCATGCTCTTACCGCTGGTCCCTTTTTTCTCCTTAGAGGGACGATTGCTTTTTTCAACAACAGGCGTCTCTTCATAAAGAGGCTCTTCATAGCCCTCGGTCAGTTTAAAGTGAATGAAATAACCGATGACCATTAGAACACCTAAAACAAATGCCAGCGCCCCAAATTTATAGGCTTCACCTACGAAATTTGACAGAAAATCTGCGAGAGGGAGCCCCATATATGAAAATAAAATACTGGAAGCTCTGGAATAGACCGCTCTCGTTGAGGACAACTGCATACGGTCTGCAGGAGTCTTGCCGATTACCGGAATAATACTCATGTTGGCAACATAAGGAAAGTTCCAAATGAAGCTGCTGACAATCCCGGCAGCAATAATAATTACAATGGGAAGAAGTCCTTCGCCGATCTTAATAAATTTAAAAGTATAGATAAAGGGGACAATCCAGGTAAAGGCTACAAGCCAGGAGCGGTAGCGTCCCCAACGCATGGGCTTTGTTCCGTTGATTATCGCCCCGTAGACCCAGGAAAAAGCAGCGTCCACAACCGTTGTGATGGTTGTAATCAATGTAGTTGTTCCCAGGCTGAAAAGCGCGATGTTGGTTAAAAAGAAGTTGAAAAAAACATCCTGAACCTGGGACATCAGCGTAAAGCAAAGATCTCCAATTCCATAAAACCTTTTTAACCCCTTTGACAATTCCTTTTTCATTTTATTCACTTACCTTGTTACAAGCAAATAGACCAATTTTCGAATTAAAGCATCTGCGGCTTCGTCGGGAAGCTCAGATAAGTATTCTTTTTTTACGCTTTCCAGAACAGCGGTGATTTTTTGATTTTCCATAATTTGCCTCCTAATACTTTCCGTTTTCATGTATATAGTCAAATGCAGCGATGATATTTTCAGCTTTTGCATCTTCCGTGTCCATCAGAACCATATCTACCGAAAAGATATAGTTTCCATCTGGCGCATAATCATCCAGGCATTGCTTTGCTTTATCGACGCACTGCTCTTTAGTACCGGTTTTTAATAGATTTAAGGGCATCCCGCCCATAATAACCATTTTAGATCCGAGCTGTTTTTTATAGGTCTTCAGATCTCCGTGTTCAAATAAGCCGATGACTTTTGCGTTTGAGGGTAAATCCTGTAAAATACTAAGATATGGCGTCCAGTCATTTTCCATGAAGAACAAAATAGTATAGCCGCGTTTCACGCTGACTTCTTCAATATAGCGTTTCATAAATGGAAAATAAAACTTTTCAAAATCTTTTGGCTTTAAAAAAGTGGGTAAATGCAGCGGAGAAAAGACCACAAAGCCATCCTGAGGTGTCGGATAAGATTCATACAAAAGCTTTTGTACATACTTGTGGATTCCGTTACAAGCCTCTAAAAATTCATTTGGGTGTCTTCTTAAATCTTTGCTGACCCCTACAAAATCTCGCAGATAATCAAG
>CAUEUD010000193.1 GCA_959020865.1 Eubacterium limosum
AGTATGGCTCCAAATGTACCTCTATCCAGTCGTCCAGGTCCAGATTGCCATCAAACTGAGACCATATTTTTGACTCGGCCTTTTCCCGGTTTGAATCGAAGGGGTAACGAACCCCCACAAAGCGCGGGCTGTAGGAAAGCTCAATAATATCATCATCCCGAACGTTTTTGTCATTTTCATCCCGCCGTTTTTCGGCCTCTGCCTGCAGCTCCTCGATCTCTTTATCAAGACTTTCAATCTGCTCCAGATAAGCTGCCTGCACGCTTTCGGGGATAGCCACATAGAGGGCCTGTCCCTTTTTATTTTCAATGCCGAACTGCTCCTCCATCCACTTGGCCATACCAAACTTAAAGCATAGCGCAGGACCTTCTTTTTTATTGGTTTCGGCGTAACAGCTGATAAAAGCCGGATTTTTCAGGGCTTCACCGTTTACCATGACCTGTTCACATTTATAACCGCGCAAAGTCGTTTTCTTGGCGGCATCCTCATCGGTTAAAGGGGCTGTGCGGAGTTCAAACACGGCATTTTTACCACCCAGCTCTGTTTCAAATCTAAATTCCATCCATTCCACCTCATTCTGTCAATTTTCCTCGTCTATTATACACCTTACGCCAAAGAATTTCAGCAAAAATTCAAGATAAAAAGTGGTCTGTTTCCGTGAAGCCTACTCTTTACCCGGTTTTACCAAAAATACAGCAACGGCCAGCAAAACCGTGGTGGAGAATGCCATGACCAGAAAGGCAACATTTAAGCCATGGATCTGCGCACGCGCGCCATAGCTGGCAAGGGAGCTGTTTGTCACAGTGGTCATAATACCTACAAAAACAGCAGAGCCAATGGCCCCGGCAATTGTCCTGAGCGAAGTCAGGAGAGCACTACCGTGGGCGGCCAGCTCAATTTTAATCCCACTGATACCCCAGGTAACCAACGGCATCAGCAGGCAGCCAATGGCGGCACAGCGAATCGTATTGTAAATGGACGCGACCCAGACAGAGGTATTCATCGTGATAAAGAACATACCGATATTACTGATCAGCATGAAAAGCGCGCCGGCAACAAATATTTTTTTAATCCCGATCCGGTCATAAATCTTGCCGGCAAAAGGGCTCACAATGGCCATAACCAGCGACCCGGGAAGGGTGACCAGCCCGGAGAGCGTTGCCGAATAGCCCATAATGGACTGAACGTAAAGAGGCATGATGATGGAGGACCCCATCATCACAAAATACAACAGCATGCTGCCAATCAGGCTCAGGGTATACTCCTTGTTTTTGAGAACGCGCAGCTCCAGGAAGGGCTCCTTTAAATGGAGCTGCCGGTGAACGAAAAAGACTGAGGCTATGCAGCCAACCGCAAGCGGCAGGAGGATTTTAAAACTGACGAAAGCACCGTTTCCCATATTTCCAATACCCAGCGTAATGCCGCCAAAGGCAAGGGCACTGAGGATAAAGGACAGCAAGTCAAACCGGGTAATGACCGTCTCCAGCACATTATCAAAAACAAAAATGGCAAAGACCAGTGCGATGAGCATAATGAAAATGACGATGCAAAAGATCATCCGCCAGCCCACTGAGTCTACCAACAGCCCTGCAATTGTCGGCGCGATTACAGGAGCGGCCCCAATCGAGAGGCCGTACCACCCCATAATAGTCCCTTTTTTCTCATCCGGATAGATGGTCAGAAGGATGACCTGAGCCATGGAGATCAGGACGCCGTTTCCGCAGGCCTGAAGAATTCTTCCTAACATCATGAACTGAAAATTAGGCGCGACGGCACAGAGCAGCAGTCCTAAGATAAAACAGCCGATAGCGGACAGATAAAGTTTTCTGGTTGGAAAACGGGTTATGAGAAAGGCCGTCAGCGGCATCATGGTTCCCATAGCCAGCGAATAACCGCTTGTGAGCCATTGTCCTGTCGTCACACTGATGTCAAAGGTCTTGATAATAGGCGGCAGAGCCGTTGTCAGCGCTGTTGCCAGCATGGATGAGGCAATACAGGTGATTAATATATTAATAAAAATCAGTGTTCTTTTCCTGTCGGTAATGTTAATGGTGCTGCTCAATGTTCTTCTCCTTTTGCACTGTGATTGTATATCTTATTTAAAAGCGCATAAAACGTCTGCTTTTCATCGTCTGTTAAAGACGCCAGCATACGGCTGTGTGCTTTCTTCTGTTTTTCCCGGCTTTTTTTTACTGCTTCCGTTCCCATTTCGGTCAGAGATACCATTAAGCTTCGTCTATCCTTTTTAGACGGAACACGCTGCACATATCCCTTTTCCTCCAATTTAGACAGCAGCTCGCTTAAAGAGGGCGGGCGAATCTGAAGGGCGTCAGCCATCTCTCTCTGGCTGATTTCTTGTTTGTCTGCGAGAAAAAATAAACACCGGTATTGCCCCATAAATGGTCTCAGGTTGTCTCCCTCGGTATTATCCCGGGATGGAATATAGCTGTTCATTCTCGCAACATTAAAAAACAACTCAATGATTTCATGATTTGTGATATTCAAGGCGTTTTTCTCCTATTTTTAGTTTATAAATACGCTCATTATCGTTAGGTACCTATCGTTTTATGTCTGTTTAGTATTATAGATAAACCATTCCCTTTTGTCAAGCCTGTTTTATCGCGGACACAAAAAGAAAGAGGCAGGCAGTTTTTCCAAAGAAAAATCGTCTGTCTCTTTAATGGAGGGCCTAAGCCTGCCGTCTTCTCTTTACATCCTCTAAAAATGCTTCCAGGCTTCTGTCGTGAAGCTTTTCTCCTTCTTCGGAAAACAGGCAGCCTGGTATTTGTCCCCGGCCCCGATGCTTGGCGATACATTCACAGCAGTAGCCATGCTGTTTACAGCCAAATTCGGTACAGGTACAGCCCTGTTCATTTTTATCCTTCCGGCAGATACGGTCTTCGGCAGTTTCGGGTGCCTGACATGTGTTGCAGCTCATGATCATACTCCTCCTGATTCGTTTTTCAGGATTATTATATCACAGTGCCCGGTGCTTTGAAAACTTTCAGTTTTAATGGCTCGTTTTAGTAGTCTCCCTGAAACGGGAAGCCTGATCACATCTTACGCTGCGGTACTCCATCAGGGCAGACAGCAGAATCCATATGACTGGAAAAATAAGGACTGGCGTGAGCTCAGCGGTATCCAGAAGCTTCATCAACCCGGTGGTGATATATGTAGCCAAAAAGGTGGCGATGTACTGGACCCCGACCACAATTCCCATTGCGCGTGTCATACATACCGAGGGTACCACCTCTGTCACCTCCTGATAGACATAGGCAATGGACGTCATATAGGCCCCTCCCATCAGGGTTACAATTATAATCAGCAGAAAGCAGTTCGGAAAAAGATATAAAAGTAAAAGTACAACAGACATCAGGACATCCGATACAACCGAGGTAAAGCTTCCCAATTTTCGATAGGTCCGATCAAAAAAAAAGGCAAAGACGGCACCGCCCAGGGTATCGACTGAAAGTGCGATGCCGGCATAACCGACATCGCCCAGACCATGTTCTACAATATATAAGGATAAAAAGAAACCCGGAACAAAATAGGTTATGCCCAGCACGATGAAATTTAAAAGCATTATCCAGAACCTGGAGCCTAGTCTGACAATGCCCGTGCCATTTTCCATTTTGTCTTTCTCCTGGTCGAAAAGCGTTTTGGGAAGGCTTGGGATAAACAAAGCCACCATCAGAGTCATCAAAGCCGCAGTCCAATAAACATTAAAGGCACCGACCCATGACCGGTGTGCCAGATAGCCTGCCGCCACTGAAAAAAGAGACCCCGCCGCTGCCATGGCAGAATTGTAATATCCCATGTATTTTGCCCGGATACGCTCATCGACATACAGCTCCGCGATCATCGTAACTGCCGCGACATTGATATAAGCAGAGGCTGTCCCACAGATCAGATTTACTGCGATAAAACCATAAATAGTAACCTGACGTGTAAAAAGCAGCGCTGAAACGGTAAAGATCACACAGGCTGTCAGCAGGGCTTTTTTCCGGTTTGTCCGGCTGTAGATCGCTGGTGAGATAAAGGATACGCACATTATTACAATATATGGACCGGAAATAAAGAAATTGACAGCCATTGCCTGTTCTGGAAAGGCTTCGTATATATTATAATTGATCACCTGAAAAATGGTGGTGTACATCACCGCAAAGGAGGTGGTCAAGATACTGATATAAGCCAGCAGCCTTCTTGTTCTGGAGAACGCCTCTAACATAATAGACCTCTGATTCTGGATACTTTATCCTTTAAATAAAATAATTCTTCTGTTTTAATCTCTATATATTTTGTGTTATCATAATGGTACATTATTATTTGACCGCGATTAAAAAAGGAGGCGTAATCAAAATGGCAACAGAAAATAAAAACGGTATTTCGACACGAAAGAAAATTCTCAGCACTTGCAGGCATCTGTTTTATGAAGAAGGGTTTTCTGCCGTAACCTTTGCTGGAATCTGTAAAGCGACAAATACAAACCCCGGCTCAGTCTCCTACCATTTTAAAAGCAAGATTAACATTGCCCTGCTGATCTATCAAGAAATCATGGAGACGCTCTCAAACGAATCCAAGGCACTTTTTCCCGACAGCGATCTGACACAGCAGCGCATGCTGGCACTTGCCATGCATTTACGTCTGCTTTATGACAACGCCAAATACCGGCGTTTTTCGGCCGAGGTCTGCACACAGCGCGCTTATGACAAGGAGCTGTCACGTTTTGTCTACAGCTATTCGGAGCCCTTTCTTGTCGCCAAGGAGTACATGAGCGAACAGAAAGCCCTGTTCTACTTTGCCGCTATGATTGGAATGGACGGTTACCTGGAGTCCTATATTGACCGGGACATTGACCATCTGACCTTTGATGAAATCTTTAATTATTATATTGAGCTACACTACTCCTTCCTGGAAAAAACGGATTTCTCCAAACGCATATCCCGCGTTTATGAGGATCTGGGTACTCTGGATATCCGGATATCCGAGGACTTCAAACTCTCCATCGCACCCTGTCCTCAGGAATAGGTCTAGCAGCTCATATAGAAAAATTTTTCAAATACTGCATCCTGGGCTGCCATTACCAATGCTCTGGCGTTATCTGGCGTATTGGGATAGTATTTCAGATAATCGTCCCAGCTCTGGTAATAGCGGCTTTTAAATGCCGGAACCTCTGAATGGTGATAGTCTTCCTTCCTGAAGACTTCGCCCGTGGCGGTTCCGGCATTTTCATATACGCCATAATCCCGCACTGTTTCACAGACCGCCGCCAGATTTTCAAGCTTGATATCCGCCAGTGTGATGGGGTCCTTGTCAAAGCCGAAAATATATTGTCCGCCGGGCGCCATAATATCCAGCCAGGCCTTTGTTTTATCAATAATCTCCTGCTTTGTACAGGTTAAAAGATTGTTCAGCGGGAAGCCGCCGCCCAAAACAAACTTTTTGCCCAGTTTTTTCTTGATTTCGCGTGGGTCGGTCAGTTCAAAGGTAAAGTACATACCCGTTGGCAGCTCATACAGATAGTCCAGCAGCCTTGTCCAGTCGTGCTCTAAAAAGGCGCCGCAGCGCATTCCGAGGGCCGCGTAATCTGTTACCAGGCGTTTCCAAGAAGGCAGCCACACCTCTGCAAAATCCTTCTCACGGATATAGGTTGCCATATGCAGCTGGAACATGGTTGGATTATAGCGGTTGATCTGGCGGCTGTCTGTGCATTTTCCCATTTTGTACATCATTGGATAAATGGCGTCAAGGGCTTCTGACAGCTCCTTCCGGTGTCTTCGGACATCCATGCAGATTCCTGAAAAGCTCCTGAGCTGATCCCCGATCCAGTCCATCGGGGCACGGCCAAAGCCCTGAATGCCGACATCTGATGGGTAGCCGTATTTTTCGTTAAGCCTCTCTACCATGGACCCTGTTTTTGCATAGTAGTCGCCCTCCAGAACCATCTCCTCATACAATGAAAACAAAACCTTTCCCGCACTTTCCTCCACATTAAGGTTTTTATAAAGCCGCGGAACACATTTATCAATTAAAAAGGCATAGGGATCTTCGATGAGCTCGCTGTACTCATCGGCCTGCATACACTCTGTGTTGGGGTGCTGCATGATCCCGGTATTGGACATCAGCTTGTTTTTGGCGCCCAGAGTCTGGGATGAGTAAGGTACGTAGACAGATCCCGCATAAATACAAGTATCGGTCGGGATCATTTCGCACAGCTCCTCCGCTGCCGGCTCAAGCAGTGAAGGATCCCAGTAGGCGGCCTTTCGGTCTACTTTACCATAATCTGCCACTGCTGTTAAAGGCAGGCTGACCGAAATAGGTACCCGTTTCGGAATTTTATTGTCAAATACATCTTTGATATTTTGTGTTCGTTCTTCACATGTTTTTTTTACGTCATCTCTCATTTATTTTAATCTCCTTTTGATTTGTTAAACCGATGCTTTTACGCTTCACTGGTCTTTGTAAAACGTTTCTTTTCAATTGCCGATACAAATATTTCTGCCACAAACAGTACTGCCAGTATAATGGCTGAAATAATCCATGTTTTTACGAAGGAATCGGTGTGCATGATCTGTGTCAGCCATGTTGCGTAGTAAGTACTGGCAAAAGAGCCAATGCCGTAAACCGCTGTCGAGATGGATACTGAATCGTCATACCGGGATTTTGGTACAATCGCAAATCCCTGGGCATAAGCATATGAGAAAGCATATTTGTAGGTACAGCCCCCTATAGTACCCACAACCAGA
>CAUEUD010000194.1 GCA_959020865.1 Eubacterium limosum
AGCCCTCGAAGCTGCTTGATTTAATTCTTTTGTCTAACTTTTTGGGTTCAGATCAGAGATGCCGGCTTTTTAAATACGAAATAATATTATCAACAGGCATTTAGGCGCTTAAGCCAAGCGCTTCCGGGTCCAGAAGCGTGATTTCTCCGCGGGAAAGGTGAACGAGTCCTTCGGATTGAAACTGGTTGAGCAGACGGGTTACGACCTCGCGAGCCGTTCCTAAATCCCGCGCCAGTGCATCATGCGTTAAATGGAGCGTCTTGCTTTTTTCCAGACGGTAGTGCTCTAAAAGAGCGCTGGATAGGCGGTTTCGCATGCTGGAGAAGGCAAACTGATTAAAACGATCCATGATGATGGAAAAGTTGTTAGCGACCATGCCGAGGGTAAAATCCTTCACACTGGGGTTTGTATCGCTGATGGCCTTAAAGACATCCTTTGGGATGATACAGCTCTCCGTATCCTCCTCATAGGCAATATCAATATCAAAATTCAGATTGTGGATCATGCAGGCAGCGCTGAGGATGCAGACCTCGCCTTCAAGCAGGCGGCATAAAGTGATTTCATCCCCTTCGGGTGAGGTAATGAAAATGCGCGCGCGCCCCTTTTGAAGAATATTGAGACCGATACAATTGCCGCTGTATTGATGGATCACAGTTCCCTTTTCATATTTCTGGATAAAAATGCTTTGATTGATGACGGCCTTTTCTGAATCGGTCAGGTCATCCCAAAACGGGAGAAAGGAAATAGATTCAGACATGATGAACCTCCGATTGTTTATTTTATTAAATTCATTATAACAGTTTATTCTAAATTTAGCCATAAAGAGACTCAGTGACTTTGTCACTGACACAGAGTCCTAAGTGGGATATAATAGTAAAAAAATGAGGAGGTTTGCAATGAATACAGTATTTAAGGCAACAGCAAAAAAACTACCAGAAGGTTTACAGGTTGAGACAACTGCACGGAATTTCAAAATTTTATTGGACGAACCAGAAGATCTGGGCGGGACCGACAAAGGATTAAATCCTGTGGAAGCAGTATTGAGCGCTCTGGGCGCCTGCCAGACTATCTGCGCGTATGCTTTTGCGGGAGCCATGCACATTGATTTAAAAGACTTTTACGTCGAACTGGAGGGTGACCTCGATCCGGATGGCTTTATGGGACTGAACAAAGAAGTGCGAAATGGTTTTTCTGAAGTTCGTTTTACCATGCACATGACAACTGACGCATCACAGAAAAAAGCAGAAAAACTGGCGGATTTCATCGAATCACGCTGCCCGGTAGGCGATTGCCTGGAAAATTCGGTAAAATTAATAAGGACTGGTGTGGTGGTGCATCAGGAATAACAGAAAGCCAGTGAAAGCTGGCTTTCTTATTTTGGTAAAAAAGCGTTTGATTTGGTAAAAAGATCGATAATGACGATGGTTTGTTCTATAATAAGGATTGCATATTTTCTGTTTGCCGAGAGTTTTTTGAAAAATGTATTTGCATTTTATTTTCTTTATAGTATAATAGACCAGTAACAAATGCGCCCGTAGCTCAGGTGGATAGAGCAATGGTCTCCGAAGCCATGTGCCGTTGGTTCGAATCCAATCGGGCGCACCATATAATATGAAATTTTCAAAGCTTGGTCTCTAACAAAAAGAAATCAGGCTTTTTTTATTATGTTATGAATTTTATTAATAGCTGAACTTTATTTTAAGCTGGCTAATTTGTCTGTTATGGTATATAATCATTACAATATACTTAAATGAAAAGGGGGAAAAGTATGAAAAAGAAAATTGGTGTTTTTTCACTTGCCGTGCTGCTTGTTTTATCGGTTACATTAGCGGGGTGCAGCGCCTCACCAGCGACCAAGGTTAAGCTGAGTCCTGATGATCCGGTATCGCTTGAAGTCTGGCATTATTACAACGGCCCGCAGAAAGAGGCCTTTGACGAAATGGTAGCAGAGTTTAATGATACCGTCGGTATGGAAAAGGGTATTACCGTCGAGGCTTTTAATAAGGGGAATGTTAACGAGCTGACTGACGCGGTGCTGGCATCGGCCAATAAAAAGGTTGGTGCGGATGAGGTGCCGGATATTTTTGCCGGTTATGCCGATACGGCCTATCAGGTTGACAAGCTTGGAATGGTTGCTTCTCTGGATAACTATCTGACCAAAAAGGAAATTGAGGAGTATATCCCGAGCTATATCGAAGAGGGTCGTTTTGACAGTGAGGAAAATCTGAAAATTTTTCCATTTGCCAAATCAATGGAAGTCATGATGATCAACAAGACTGACTGGGATAAATTTGCTTCTGCCACAGGCGCTTCACTGGACAGCCTAAATACCATTGAAGGATTAACTGATACAGCCAAAAAATACTATGACTGGTCTGGCGGGAAGGCTTTCTTTAACCGTGACGCCATGGCGAATTATATGATTATCGGTTCTAAACAGCTTGGCGTTGAAATTTTTGAGGTCAAAAACGGAGAGGTGACGTTTAACCTGGACAAAGATGTCATGCGTAAGCTTTGGGACAACTATTACGTACCTTTTATTAACGGGTATTTTGCATCTTATGGACGTTTTGCTTCTGATGACGCTAAGACCGGCGATATTATTGCACTCGTTGGCTCATCATCAGGCGCTACTTACTATCCTACAAAAGTAACAGTCAGCGATACCGAGAGCTATCCGATCGAAACGGTGGTAATGCAGGCACCGGAATTTAAGGACGGCAAAAAGGTAGCAGTGCAACAGGGAGCTGGTATGGTCGTTGTTAAATCGGATGAGCGAAAGGAATACGCATCAACTGTTTTCCTGAAATGGCTGACCGATGCGAAGAGAAACATTGACTTTTCAATCACCTCTGGCTATCTGCCTGTCAAGAAAGAGGCTAACACGCGTGAAATGCTTGAGACCGCAGTGGAAGAAGCTGGCGATAATGCCATTTCGGATAATCTGGCCAAAACCCTTCCGATAGCCGTAGATATTACGAATAATAACGAGCTTTACACTAACAAAGCTTTTGAAGGCGGCACGAATGCCCGTAATATTCTTGAGGCTTCAATGAAAAAGAAAGCCGCGGCAGATGCAGAAGCTGTTAAAGCTGCCGTTGCTTCCGGTACAGCTAAGGAAGCCGCCATTGCAGCCTACAATACCGATGAAAATTTCAATCAATGGTATGAAAAGCTGAAAAAAGAACTGGATGAAACTCAAAAATAATGCTCGATGAGGTGTTCAATGGCAAAACATAAATTTTTGGATTGGGGTAACCGGTCCATTATCCGAAAAATCTTCACTCCAATGATTATTGTTATGGTGATACAGGCAATTCTATTTTCCTTTGTCATCCTGTGGGGTGGAACAATTGAACAATTAAATAACAACGCCTTGGACATCCTCAATGAAAGAGTCATTAACCGGAAAAATTATCTTGAGAACGAAATGATTCAACGCTGGTCTAATGTGGATGAGTCCGTTAAGAGTATCAACAGCACTGTTGAAAAAGTGCTGAAGGAAAAAAATGCTTCGGTGCAGGACCTCGGTACAAACGCAGCCCTGCCTGAAGCGGTCATTTCCTCAAATACCCAGAATCTGATTTATCTGATCCGAAAAAATTTTGTGACAGGCGCCTTTATTGTCTTGACGGGCAATGACACAAATTATGAGCTGGAGCCAGGTCAGTCTGTACAGAAGACCTCTTTGTACATCCGGGACTCAGACCCGGGGAGCGATGTTGTCGACAATTCTGACCTTTCACTGGAGCGGGCGCCGGTCGATGTTACAAAGGCCACGAATGTGACCATGGCAACCGGATGGGCGCCGCTGCTGAACTTCTCGGGAGATGATCCTGACGCGTCGGCTTTTTATTACAAACCGCTTAAAGCCGCGGCGGAGAACCCTGATTTTGCCTATTCAGATCTTGCCTACTGGAGCCGTCCTTTTAAGCTGAATTCAGACGAAAGCGATGTGATTACCTATTCGGTGCCGCTGAGGACAGAAAATGGGACGATTTATGGTGTGCTGGGTGTTGAAGTCTCAGCGGATTATCTCCAGAAGATTCTCCCGAACACGGAGCTGGATTCCAATAAGAATGCCTCCTACCTGCTGGCAGTGGATACTAATCTGGACGGAAGCTTCCAGAATGTGGTCACTACCGGGACAGCCTATAAACGGCTTGCCGGAAATGCCGACCACACGACCTTTGAAGATGATCCCTATTATAAAAACATCTATGGCATAAAAAAGAATGAGCGAATCACAGAGGACGCGCTCGGCGCGGTTCAATACCTGAACCTGTACAACAGCAATACGCCCTTTTCAGGAGATAAGTGGGCCCTTGTCGGTGTGACCACCAATAAAAACCTGTTTGCCTTTTCGGATATGGTCATGCGGATGGTTATGATCGCGCTGGTTATTTCACTTGCCATCGGGCTGATTGGCATTCTGCTCGCCGGTATCCATTTTACCAAGCCCATTACAACACTGGTGCAGCAGGTTAAAAAGAGTAACCCGAGGATGCCGGTAAATCTCGATAAAACAAACATTACAGAGATTGATGAGCTGGCCGGCGCCATCGAGACTCTGAGCCAGGATGTGGCCAGTTCGGCCTCCAAGCTCTCGCGCATCATCGCCATTGCGGGCATACCGATCGCCGCTTTTGAGATTAATAAGGTGACAGAAGAGGTCTACTGCACAGACAGCTTTTTTAAGATGCTGAATTTGAGCCATGTGAAAGAAACGGCTGACGGTCTGAACAAAGAAGATTTTAAAGCCATCATGCTTGGCCTTAAAATTCTGAATCAGGATTTTGATTCTCAGACAAATGTGACGGTTATTGAAATCATGGATCAGAACAAGCAGAGCAAATGGATCGAAATCAAGCTGGTAGAGGACGATGTGAACATTCTCGGCGTCATCCGGGATGTGACCATTGAGACACTGGAACGGCTGAAAATAGAGCATGAACGCGACTATGACATTCTGACCAACCTGCTGAACCGGAGAGCCTTCTACGCCGCGCTGAACGAGCGTTTTGGGGCGCCTGAGACGCTTAAAACGGCAGCGATTCTCATGCTTGACCTGGATAACCTGAAATACATCAACGATACCTACGGCCATGATTTTGGGGATGAATACATACGCAGCACAGCGAATATACTTAAGCAGTTTGCATCTGCCAACGCGATTTTTGCGAGAATATCCGGCGATGAATTTTATGCTCTGATTTATGGCTATGACAGCAAGGATCAGATACGCCCGATTATATCGGAGATACGGCAGAGACTTTTGAACACAGCCTTCCCACTGCTGAATGACCCTGACCTCAAGATACGGGCCTCCGGTGGTGTGGCCTGGTATCCGGATGATTCATGCTCCTATGAGGCGCTTTTAAAATATGCTGATTTTGCCATGTACCAGATAAAAAATTCTGTAAAGGGTGAGTTCTGCGAGTTTGATTCCAAGAGCTACAGCGAAAACGCCTATCTTCTTGAAAACAAAGAGGAGCTGAATAAATTTATTGACGGCAATCTGGTCGATTACCACTTCCAGCCCATCGTTGATATACGCGATGGGCAGATCATCGGCTATGAGGCGCTTATGCGCTCCAGACTCTCAACCCTGAAGACTCCGATGGAAATTCTGGCGCTTGCCAAGTCACAGTCCAAGCTTCACCAGATTGAGTGGCTGACCTGGTTTAACAGCCTCAAGGCACTCAAAGAAAATCAGGAAGCCTTCGGCGGCGCGCGGATGTTCATCAACTCCATTTCAAATCAGCTGCTCTCCAGCGATGAGATGGAAGAGCTGGAACAGCTTTATCAGCCCATTCTGGGGCAGGTTGTTGTCGAGCTGACAGAGGAAGAGCGGACAAATGAAAGCTTCACGCGCAAAAAACAGCGTTACATCCGAAACTGGGGAGCGGGCTTGGCCCTGGATGACTTTGGAACAGGCTACAACAGCGACGCAAACCTGCTTTTTATAACGCCGGATTATGTAAAGATTGATATGTCGATTGTTCAGAATATTGATGCGGATGTTAACCGGCAAAAGCTGCTGCAAAACCTGGTAACCTATTTCAAGGAAAGAAAAATCAAGATTATTGCCGAAGGGGTGGAAACCGTCAGTGAGCTGAGTGCGCTGATCCGCTTTGGCGTGGACTATGTCCAGGGCTTCTATCTGGGCAGGCCAAATCTGCAGCCACAGAAGCTGACAGATGAACAGGTGGCAGAAATTTTGCGGCTAAATGAAGAAGCCAGAAACGAAGCATAAAAAGAAAACCCGGAATGGATATCCGGGTTTTTTTAATGGTTGCAGTAATTATAGACAGAACCGACACTCAGACCAAAGTTTTCCGCAATTTCTGCGTAGGTACAGCCCTTTGCGCGGTAGCTCTTAATCAATTCAATATCCTTACTGTTCAGCTTGCGCTTTCTTCCGGCACCACGGCTGTTCTGCGCCTCAAGCTGAGCCTCGAGCTTGGAGATATAATCTTTTTTTGTCTGGAGCTGATCCTCCAGCAGCCGAATCTGTTCATATGGGTCCATGAGAACGACTCCTTTCAAAAATTAATTTATGAATATATTATAACGGATATTTCTTAAAAATTCAATAATTAATTTATGAAAAATACAGATATTTGTGAAAAGCGTTTCTTTTCGCTTT
>CAUEUD010000195.1 GCA_959020865.1 Eubacterium limosum
CGACCACCCCGGCGAATTTGCCAAAGCCATGCGCGTGCTGGCGGACAATCAGATGGTCGTACGGCCTCTTGATAATTCCGGCAAATGTCCCAAATCAAAATACCGGGCATCTTCAGTCTCGATATTCTTCTGGAATGCACCATCAATGACATCGCACAGCATAACCGTCTTGTAAATGGCAAAAGGATTGGGCAGATCAACATTTTTTACCCAGTCGAATACGCCGACCAATTTTTTGGCAACCACATGCAGGCCAGCCTCCTCACGGGCTTCCTTCTCGATATTTTCTTTAACAGACAACCCTATATCTGCCCAGCCACCTGGCATTGACCAGCAACCGTCAATACTTTCTTTTACCAGAAGAATTGTGTCTTGTTTAAAAATCGCTCCCCGCACATCAACCTTTGGCGTCTGGTATCCAGTTTCAAAGCAAAACAGATCTCTTATTTTTTCCTCGCCAGCATCGGTATAATTATTTAAAATATCAACGGACATCTCCCGAATCTGTTCAAAACGCTCTCTGTCATATTTATTTGTAGAGTAAGTCAAACCAGCCTGCGCAATTGACTGAAGCTGCTTTGCCCACGCCAACCATTTTTCTTCCATAATTATTCCTTTCTTGATATTATTCTTATTTACAACAAAATTTTATAGGCATTTTCCGTTTAAAGTTTAAAAATTGTGGTATAATTAATCATATCATTAAGCGGATAAGTGGGTTACACGGACTGCTCAAAATTATATTTGGACTATAGGAGGTCTTTATTATGTGCAAAAAACCAAAATTTTATATCTGTAGACATTGCGGCAACATCTTTGGTGTTGTTGAAGACAGCGGCGTAACACCGGTTTGCTGTGGTGATCCGATGGAAGTTTTAACTCCTAATACCGTCGATGCAGCTCAGGAAAAACACGTTCCAGTAATCAAAATTGATGGAAATACCGTCACTGTTGAAGTCGGCAGTGTTCCACATCCAATGCTCGAAGAACATCATATCGCCTGGATTTATCTTGAAACCAAAGAAGGTGGCCAGCGTAAATGTCTGGAAATCGGCGGCGAGCCAAAGGCTGTTTTCGCTTTAACACCTGGTGATGAAGTGATCGCTGCATATGAATATTGTAACCTACATGGATTATGGATGGCAACTGTTTAATCCATATTCAGGCAAAATCAAACCCCGGAGAACTTCTCCGGGGTTATTTGTTTTCTAAAACTTTTTGCATTTCCAAGCGGCATTTTTCCAAAAGACGCTGGATTTCATGGCTTTTTTTATTGTTAACATCTGGATAAACCGGTTTTAAAATTTCTAAATGCAGGAGCGGCTTTTTCCGAAGCAGGCTTCTTACCCCATTTACAGATCTGTAAGTCAATACCATAGGTACCAGCGGAACCTCTGCGTCATACGCAAACGTAAATGCACCTTTTTGAAAAGGCCGTAAAGTAGGGCAATACGGCTCCAGACTTCCTTCCGGAAAAAGATGGATGGCGTCCCCCTGCCTCAAGGTTGCCTCTATTCCTTCCATAAAGCCCCTGAATTCAGAAATCCTTCCTGGAATCGGTATTCCACCCAGGTCATCAACCAAATACCCCACAAAGGGCATTTTCAGATTTTCATCCAGGGTTGGAAAATACATCCGATGCTGCCTGCAAACACCGGCTACCATCGTGCAGTCCAACGTATGAACATGGTTGCAGATTGTCACCATCCCACCGCTGACATCAGCCAAATTATCCTCTCCTGAGACTGTGAGGCCAAACATCAGGCGATTATATACAGGCAATAGGGTCAATGCTATTTTTCTTAAAACAAAACGATTCTTAAAATATCGTTTATCTTCATCGCGTTCCATAATAATATTCTCGCCCAAATTGTCAGCCGCGTATTGTGCCATACTCGTCAATAGCCTCCCTAAACATTTCTTCCATCCTATAAACGCAGTCCTCTATATTATATTGCTTACCGTACGCTGCATATTCTTTTTCTAAAAGCTTTTTTTCTTTAGGATGTTCAATAAAATAATCAATTTTATCAGCCAAATCGTAAGGGTCGCCCGCATTAAAGAGGCATCGGTCATTTAAAGCAAACTGAGAGGTTGCTGATTTAGGACTGTTGGAGATAACCGGAACCAGCCCGCTGCAGAATGCTTCAATACAGGAGATCGCCTCACTTTCGGCATCTGCTGTATGAACATAAAGATCACTCATTGCAATGATATCACGCAACTTTTCCTTGTCAAAAAAATCAATAAAAACCTTGTTCGGCAGCTTTTTTCCAGCTTTCTCGTAAGACTTTTTCTTTGGTCCCTGCCCTGCTAATATCAAGCATATTTTATCCCTGTACTTGGATAATCCCGCCGCTTCTATGAGAAGATCCTGCCTTTTTTCATTGGCCAGGCGGCCAACCATTAAAATCACAAACTTACCCCTAAGCAACGGAATCTTATCAATCTTACGGTAATAGAAGTCCGGGTCGACACCATTTGAGATGACATGCAGCTTTGCCGTATAACCATTTTTACGCAGTTCTTCTGCGATAAAGTTACTGGGACAGTGAATATGTGAAAATTGGTTATAAAAAATATTCTTGAAGCCCTGGTACAGGGCTGTATTAATTTTTTCTACTTTATTAATTTTCAGCGTGTAGGTAATATTTTCCGGTTGCACATGGAAGGCCGCTGTTGCGGGGACAGACAGCTTCCTTGCGATCTTAGCGCCCTGGATCGAAAGTGGAAAAGGCATTAAAAAATGGACAATATCCGCCCATGTAATGGCCTTTTTCAGAACTTCCCTGCTGGGCTTCGCCAATGTCATACCCTGATTCTGAATAATCTGTTTGACAACAGGGGGAAAATGATATGAACGCACCATATATTTGTCAGGGCTTTCCTTTCCTGTACTGACAATTCTCACTTCATGCCCATGCTTTTTCAATGATTCTGCAAAGCGGACTGCTGACATCGTGGTGCCATTGTTGGTATGATCAAATTGGTCCATAACTAATAAAATTTTCATTGATTTCCTCCTCGTATACTTAAATTATACCCAAAGCCGAATATTTTTGTACAGTGACAATTCCTTTATTTTGTACAAAAATAAAAAAGGATGCACTTTAGCATCCCTCAACGTATCATTTTACCAGCGATCTAAAACTTTCTTTTTATAATGCCGGTACACGATAACTTCAAAAACAAGGCAGGCAATCTCAGAAACGATGAAACCATACCAAACCGTATCCAGACCTCCGATCAAAGAGAACAGATAGGAAAAGGGCAGTAAAAAAATCATCTGTCTTAAGAAAGAGGAAATCATACTGAGATAGGATTTTCCCATTGCTTGAAAAGAAGTACTGAGCATAATGGATATCCCCGCAAGCGGAAATGCAAGGCTTATTGCTCTAAAGCAGTTAATCCCAATCGCCGTCATTTCTTCCGATGCATTGAAAAGCATAAAAATCTGAGCTGGGAAAAGCTGGAACAAAAGAACCCCGACAAACATAATGACCAAGCTCGTCAGAATAGAGACCTTTAATGTCTCTTTAAACCGCTTTGCATTCTGAGCGCCATAATTGTAGCCAAAAATTGGCATTGCTCCCTGTCCAAGGCCAAAAATCGGCATAAAAATGAAGGATTGCACTTTAAAATAAACCCCGAAAACCGCCACAGCCGTCATACCATATCCAGCCAGAATCAGGTTGTAGCCTGTCACCATGAAGGAACCAATCCCCTGCATGATCGCAGATGGAAGCCCTACCACAGCAATATCCTTCATGATAGCCCCGCGATATTTAAAAGAACGAAAATGAAGTTTTAGAAGGTTCTTTTTCCGCTTCAGGACCACAATTAAAATATAGACCATTGCAATGATCTGGCCTGTAACCGTCGCGATGGCGGCTCCAGTAACACCCAGAGCCGGAAAGCCCAGCAGCCCGAAAATCATAATCGGATCCAGAATAATATTCGTGATTGCTCCGATCAGCTGACCGATCATTGGCTGAATCATATCGCCAGAGCCCTGCAGTGTGCTGAAACCAGCCTGCGTGATAATGCTTCCAAAGCTGAAAATTGTAACGATAAGCAGATAATCCGTACATCCCTTAATAATTTCCGGGTTGTCCGTAAACATTTTTACAAAAATATTTGAAAAAACAGCGCCTAAAATGGCTGCGGCTAAAGATAAAATCACTGCGACCAGAAAGCCATGTTCCGCTACCATTTCCGCCTCGCGGTGTTTTTTTTCACCAAGGCGTCTGGAAATTCCGGAATTGATCCCTACACCCATACCTACAAAGCAGGATACAATCAGCATCTGCACCGGAAACGCCAGAGAAACAGCGGTGAGTGCATTTTCTCCTGTCTGCGCGACAAAGACGCTGTCTACGATATTGTACATTGCCTGTACAAACATCGAGATGATTGCCGGCAGAGCCATACTAAAAAGTAATTGGGGGATATGCATCGTCCCCATTTTGTTTTCATGCTGTAACTGTTGTTCTTCCACCAAAACACTTCCCCCTCACTTTTAACGAATTTTATTTTTTCTTTTTGGAAATTTCAACTTTTACTTTGTTATCTTTGATCATTTTGCCATTCAGTTTTTTTTCTACTTTTTTGGCGACATCCACATCCACATCCACAAAGGTAAATTTATTATACATATCAATATTTCCAACTGTCGAAGACGCAATATTACACTCGCCGCAAATAGCGCCGAGAATATCTCTTTTCTGCACTTTGTCTTTCTCACCAACACTGATAAAAAGACGTTTTGTCTTTTCTGGGCCAAAGGATTTTCCTTTACTGCCCTTTACTTCTCTGCGGCGCTTTCCATCTCTTTCACGTCTGCCTTCACGGCGCCCGCGTTTTTTAAACTCAGTATTTAAATCTTCCGCGTCTGACAAAGGAAGCTGCGCCTGTAAAAGAACCGCAGCGATAAATTCTGCTTCATAGCCCTTTTCTTCAAGTTCTTGAATGATCGCAATGTAACGTTCCAGTTCTCCCTTTTCGGCTTTGAGTTTAAAACGTTCCTTGAAATGGGCGATCTTAATATCATTGATCACCTCACTGGTCGGAATTAAATCGCGTTCGATGCTTTTCTTGGTATAATCGGTTATTTTCCGCAGTTTAAACTGATCCCTTGAACGGGCAAGTGTCAGTGAAAGACCGCTCTTCCCTGCACGTCCGGTTCGGCCGATACGGTGTACGTAGTATTCTTCGTTGTCTGGTACATCGTAGTTAAAAACAATATCCACATCGTCAACATCAATCCCTCTGGCCGCTACATCGGTGGCCACCAAAATTTTCAGCCGCCCCTGGCTAAAGCGTTTCAAGACATTGAGTCTGGATACCTGGCGCATATCGCCATGAATTTTGTCCACGGAATACCCCAGTTCCTGCAGATTTTCAGTAATTTCGTCAACATAGTGTTTGGTGTTGCAGAAAATAAGTGAGCGCTGCGGTTTATAGACATCCAGCAGACGGGTTAAAGCTTCAAACTTATTCTGGTCAGAAATATTAAAATACTTCTGTTCAATACTTGGGGCTACCATTGTTTTAGGTGAAATTTCAATCATAGTCGGATTTTTCTGGTAGGTTTCTGCAATCTTTAAAATGGGTTTTGGCATTGTGGCTGAGAATAAAACGGTCTGAACGTCGTGGTCTACCGCATCTAAAATGAGCTCAATATCCTCTCTGAAACCCATATTCAACATTTCATCCGCCTCGTCCAGCACTGCCATTGTCAGCGCGTTGAATTTTAAGGTTTTCCGACGCATATGGTCCATGACGCGTCCTGGTGTGCCCACTACAATCTGTGCTCCGGATTTTAGATCACGAATCTGGTTTTCAATTGAAGCGCCGCCAAACACTGCAACAACTTTAATGCTGTGGCTGTATTTTAAAACCTTTCTGAATTCTTCAGAAACCTGCAGCGCCAGCTCACGTGTCGGCAGCAGCACCAGCACCTGCGGTTTTCTGAGTTCTGGATCAATCTTCTCTATGGCAGGAATCGCAAAAGCCATTGTCTTTCCTGTTCCTGTCTGGGATTTACCAATAAGGTCACCGCCTTCCATCAAACGGGGAATTGCGCGTTCCTGAATTTCTGTCATATCAACAAATCCCATATCATCAATTGCCCTGAGCAATTGCTCGTTAATCTCTAGTTCTCTAAATTTCATATAACTTCCTTTCTAAATACATAACATCTAATTATAAACTAAAAAACAAAAGAAAGCAAATTTTATGTCAAACTTGGGTATATTTTCTATAAGAATACTCTAATTGATTAAGGAAGTGATCATGGTGATTGAAACAAAACGCATCTATGAACCCAAAAACATTATGGATGGGTACCGCGTTTTAGTAGACAGCTACTGGCCCAGAGGGTTTACTCACTCCAGCGCCAATGTCGATATATGGAAAAAGGAACTTGCTCCCAGCAAAGAATTGATTCGGCGTTTTCATTCTGGAAAAGATTCATACGAAAGCTTTAAATCGCAATATTTGGAAGAACTTAAAAATAATCAGGCTGTCAAAACTTTTCTATCCGATTTGAAGAAGCGTCTGAAGGAAGAAAATGTTACTTTAATCTATTCCGCCAGCAATAAGGAACAGAATCAGGCCGTTATTCTGGCAGATTATTTGAAC
>CAUEUD010000196.1 GCA_959020865.1 Eubacterium limosum
AACAAGAAAGGGATGAGATGGTAAAAGAAATAATTGAAATAGCATCTAAAATTCCTGTCGTATGTGGAAAAAATTTTGAAATCCGTATAGGATCTAAGCATATTTTTTAGATAATTAAATCTTTATACCAATTTGATACTAAAAATATAGAAGATATGCAGTATATCGACCAGATGGGAAATAATAAATACAAAATATAGTGAAATTTTAATTGGGCTATTGAGTGGGAATAGACAATAAGAAACTTTAGAGTAAAACAAATCTTCAAGAATCCACGGTTCTTGGAGATTTGTTTTTTAAGTTAACGGCAAAAACTTAATTGACCTTTTCCGCTTTATCTCACACGCTACCAATAATCCCTAAACCCCTCATCCCTCTGCTCCCGAACCCGCGGAAAATAAACCGGAATATCCTCTTTATTTCCAGCGGTTATGGCATTGGAAACATATTGAAACCCGCCGTCTTCCAGGGGACGGACGGTAAGCTTATGGGTGAAAAGTGCATCGGTTTCTTTTTCCGGGCAGATGGCGTCTACGGTCAGGGTGATGGTGCCGTCGCTGTTTTCCTGGCTGGCGATGACGTTGGGGTACAAGGTGGGATTGGGGTAGGTATTGGTGCCTTTATATTCCTGCCAGGGATAGGCGTTGCGGTCTTCATCGTAGGAGGCCGCCTTTTTCAGTTGGGGGACGGTCATGTTGAAAAAGGGCAGGATAACAGCCTCAAATTCGCTGCTGGGGATATAGAAGTTATCGCTCTGCTCGTCAAAGGGATAATCCTTTGGGCTGAGATAGCTGCCGGTGCCAAGCTTTTTCAGATATTCCAGCAGGTCATTGAAATTGAGGCTGCCAAAATCCGGCTCACTCCAATCGCTGATCAACAGGTTGTTGCCCTTATAGCCCACTGGAGCGATATAGGCGAGGCTGTACTGAAGCAGTGCGCTGGGGACTGGCTTGATGCGCAGCAGCTGGTAGCGGCCCATTTTTTCAAATACATGGGGAGCGGCGCAGCCGGTGGTGCGGGTGTACATAAAATTGCCGTCTTCGGTATACAGCCAGCTGTCGATGCTTGTTTTCTGAAAATCCTTTACCTTTGGCCTGCCCGCAGTGTCCCACTCCAGATTGGCGTAAGCGAAATACCGTTTGCCGCTGTGATAAGAGAACAGATAGTAATAAAAGCCGCCGTATTCTGAGAGGGCAATGGCTTCGAGCTCTGCGTCCTGCTGGGCGGAGACATTGTTCCAGAAATCTGAGAAGGGCTCTGGATTGAGCAGGGTGGAGGTTTCATCGCCGTTTTCGTTAATGACGGAGATCCCTTCTTTTAGAAGTGCGGCTTTAATCTTTTCCAGATCGGTATCGCTCACGCTTGACTGCTCATAGCTGAGCTCAGGCTTTTCCTTTTTTGCGGCGTGATACTGGCTTTGGTAGAGGTCTGCGATTTCGAGACAGCGTTTTTCGATTTTTCCGGAGATTTCATCATCCAGCTTTTCCGCGCCCAAAAGTCTGAAATCCGGGCTTGAACGTGTTTCGGACGGATTGTACTGTGGCGTAATGTTCTGCGCTGAGCAGCCGGATAGCAGGAAAACAAGACAGAAAAATATGGAGAGAATTTTTAACTTTTTCAAAGGGTGCCTCCTTAATCTTACATATGTAAGAATTTTACAGACAAATTATTACATATGTAAGATTAAAAGTCAAGTCATGTTTTCAAAAAAGAGGCGCAGCCCGAGACTGCGCCTTTTATCCAGATAAGCAAAAAGGTCCAGGCGCAGCAGATAACGGCCAGGAGTCGTGCCGCGCGACTGGAACAGCCGGACACTGGCGAGATCTGGTGTCCACTTTGGTGAAGGAGTTATCCCTGCGGAGGCATTGCCCGCAGGACGCTTTTTTCTTCCTTAGGTAAAAGGCTTCGTCTCTCAGATTTTTTGATATGCCTGAGCGGCCATTCTTAAAATGACCGCTCCTTTTTATTGAAGAATACCCATATCCTGCAGGATTGAAAGGGTCATCTGTGCTGCTGCGGGGCCGGTGGCGTTGGTGCTGTCCTGGAGGTTGGTGGCAAAATAGTAGGTGTTATCTGGGGTTTCGACGTAGCCGACAAACCAGCCGCTGACATTCTGGCCGTTTACCTTTCCAGAGCCTGTTTTGCCGTATAAACGGCAGTCTGGGCTGTCTGAGAGAAGCAGAGCGTTTTTTACGGCTTCAATATTTTGGGTTGAGAAGCCCCAAGCATTCTCACGGAGCTTTCTTAGCAGCTCTATCTGCTCCAGGGGCGATATTTTGAGGGTGGACGCGTTCCAGTAGTCCTCTGTGGAGCGGCCGACCTCTGCGTTTCCATAGCCAATGGACTGGTAAAACTGACTCAGCTCGCTGATGCCGGACTGCGCGTCCAGCCGCTTAAAATACCAGTTGACGGAATGGCGCATGGCGTTTGCCAGATTCTGATCCTGATTCCACGCTTCAAAGGGGTATGGCTGCTGGTCCCAGTCCATCATGCTGGAGTCTGGTGTGATAACGCCCCGCTCCAGGGCGTTGAGGGCGCTGTAGATCTTAAAAGTGGAAAAAGGGGAGGAGCGTTCGGTTGTTTTTTCGGGGTGCCATGCCTGATAACGGTCATGGCTCTGGTCATAGAGGACAAAGCAGCCTGACGTACTGCCAAAATAGGCGTCTAAATTTTCAGCGGTCAGGGTGATGTCCCCGGGCAGCGTATAATGGTCGGAACCGGAGGCAAAGGCGGACATGAGCGGTACCTGGCCCAGCGCGATGAGGACTGTGAGCAGACACACCAAGATGCTTTGCCATCGCTTTTTAGGGGGTCCTTTCTCGTATCGGGAGATCGCCAGTATCCGTTCCTGGAGCTGCTTTTTTGTTCCTCCGGCGCTGCTCGCAGTGTTGAAAGCGCTAAGGGAGCTGCCGGCGAAATTGAGCAGGGTATAGCCATAATTCAGGCGTTCTTTTTCGCTGGGAAGTCTCGCTAGGACAGAATCGTCACAGAAAAGCTCACGATCACTGCGCAGCCGGGAAAAGGCGTGCCAGACAAGAGGGTTAAACCAGTAAACGGCCCGCAGCGCGCACATCAGATGGTTTAGAAAAATGTCTTTGTTTTTGATATGGCACAGCTCGTGAAGCAGAATGTTCTTTACTTCCGCGAGAGTCAGCTGCTGTGTGGTGCTTTCGGGCAGGACAATATAATGGGTGAACAGCCCAAAGGTCAGCGGACCTTTTATCCCGCGGGACTGGCGGAGTTTTACTCTGCCGTGGCAGGGAATGACAGACTGACATTCCTTTAATGCAAGAGAAAGCGCTGGATCAGGCTGAAGAAAGCGCTTTTTCAGCCAGTGCAGCCGAAGGGCGCCGGCCAGGCAGACCATGGCGGAGAGTAGGGCGCCGCATCCCCAGATTGCTGTGGCCCAGGCGGTAAGCCGGCCGGTATCAGCACGGCTGACAGACTGGGAAAAATCCTGCATCCATCCAGAGCCCCCGGACAGTGTGGCGGTACCGCCCGCTGTGGCGGCTGCGGCGCTCTGACCAGGCATTGGAAAGCTGGAAAAACCAACGGCTTTAAATAAAGAATCGGGCAGGAGCACAACGCAAAGGGAGATTAACAGGACGAACCAGATGTAATAATGGTACCTGCGGGTCAGCCTGTCGCCGAGGAGCTTTTTGATACCGGAAATGACGCAGATGAGCAGCCCGCAGAAGATATTGCCGGCTAAAAAACGGATAAGAAACATGCTGCTGCCTCAGCCCTTTGCCTTTTGGTCTAAAATGGACCGGAGGCTGTCAATGTCCTCCTGGGACAAATCGTTCTGGGAAAGATAGCTGACAACCATCTGGTCCAGGGCGCCGTTAAAAAATTTGTTCAGAAAAGCGTGGCTCTCGTGGGAAATGTAGTCCTCCTTTGGGATGAGTGGGGAATAGACATATACCCGGCCCTCCTTTTCGTGGGTGACAGCGCCTTTTTTTTCGAGGCGGATGAGCATGGTCTGGATGGTTTTGGGGCTCCAGTCGCTTGTAGCACTGAGCAGACCGACGATCTCGTTGGTGTTGATGGGCGCTTTATCCCAGATGATCTGCATCACCTCGAACTCGGCTTCGGATATTTGGGGAAGTTTTTCGTTCATTCTAGTCCTCCTGATCTTACAAGTGTAATCAAGATGATTATAGCCTTTCTTCGTTTTAGTGTCAACGAGGCGGTTTCAGACAGGCGATTAGTAATAGCTGTATGTATGATTGTTTTACGCGGTAGAAACAATATGAAAATGGGTATAAACAAGAAAAAGTTGAAAATAAGGAGAAATACAATGCTTATATATGCTGTTAATCTCATTTATCTTTTGTTTTTCCTACTTGTATATCTACAGGATCGAAGAAGACTGATCAATGGGTTTCTGTTTTTTATTTTATTGATGATCAGTGGTCTTTCACTTGTCATGCTGGCGGGTGAAACAGGAAATCCGTTTTTATTTTTCCTGCTTGTTATTATCGCAATGGCAGCCGTCCTGCTTCTGTTTACAGGCGTGTTTATTATTCTGGCAATTTCTTTTTACAGCGCCGTGAACCTGCTGAGAAAGGAAGGGCGCAGCAAAGCTAATCTGCTCAGTCTGCTGGTAGGCATCGGTATTTTGCTGTGGCTGGTTTTGGGGATGGTCTCCTTTAAAAATGTCGAGATCAACGATGTACTCTCAGTTATTATGCTGGTGGTCAACACAATTTTATTATACCTCCTGCTCGTGTTCTCAAATTTTATTCTGTCATCCTTTATTTATGGAATTTACAGGCCGCTTCTCAGGCAGGATTACATAATTGTCTTGGGCTCTGGCCTGATGGGCGGTAATAGAGTTACGCCGCTGCTGGCTGGCCGGATCGACAGGGCACTCAAGGTTTACTGGCGGCAGGCGGATAAAAAAAAGAAACCGCCCATGCTCATCATGTCTGGCGGCAAGGGCGGCGATGAGCAGATTGCCGAGGGCGAAGCCATGAAGCAGTACGCCCTGGAGCAGGGGATTCCAGAGGATCGTATTCTGGTCGAGGATCAATCTGAAAATACCTATGAAAATATGCTGTTTTCCAGACAACTCATCGAAAGCCGGGAAGCGGATATGAAACACCTGCACATTTTGTTCTCAACCTCCAATTATCATGTTTTCCGTGCAGGCATCTATGCCAGAAAGGCAGCGCTTAAGGCTCAGGGCATTGGCGCGAAAACAAAATTTTACTTTTGGTATAACGCGCTGCTTAGGGAGTATGTGGCAATTCTGGCAATGCATAAAAAGACGCATATTGTCTGCATGCTTATTTTGCTGGTCATTGTGGGACTTGCAAGTCTTCTGATACACCATCCGGATCTTGTTACCCAATTTATTTAAAAAATAGTGTTGCTTTTCTCCAAAGACTGTGCTAATATACCTATTAAAGAATTTACGTTATTATGTAATTACATTAAAACATGAAATCTGCACACTGTTTTCAGTAGGGGAAATATAATAGGGTGCAGGCATGATCCAGAGGAGGAGTTAATAATGAGAACATTTGTTGTTGGAAAAGATGGAAGCATGTCCCTTGAAGAGGTAAATAAGCCAAAATATGATGAGCACCAGGCATTGGTTAAAACAATTGCCTGCGGTATGTGCGGTACAGATGTCAAGCTGCTTCACCGCACCTTTAAGGGCTTTCCAGAGTCGGTATACCCGATTATGCTGGGCCATGAAGGCGTGGGAGAGGTCGTTGAAGTCGGCGCAAAGGTAAAGGGCTTAAAACCTGGCGATAAGGTGCTGCTGCCCTTTGTCGATCCAGACGAAGAAAATCTGCCTGGGCTTGGCTCAGGCTGGGGCGCGCTGAGCGAGTACGCTGTAGTATGCGACCCGCAGGCTTACCCGGAGGGAGAAGCGCCGGAATGTGCCTATGCCCAGACTGTGCTTGATGACGACCTGGACCCGGTAGACGCGGTCATGATCATCACCTTCCGCGAGGTTTTATCCTCCATCCGTTACTTCGGTATCCAGCCCACCGACTCTGTTGTGGTCTTTGGCTGCGGTCCGGTTGGGCTGACCTATATGAAGTTTATGAGCCTGCTTGGGGTTAAAAATTTGATTGCCTGCGACATTGTACCGGAAAAACTGGAACAGGCTAAAGCGCATGGCGCTACACATCTGATCAACAGCAAGGATCAGGATGTGCGTGAGGAAGTACGGAAGATTTTCCCGGAAGGCGTGGATTTTGTACTGGACGCCGCCGGTTCACCAGCCATTGTAAACCAGGGCATGGGGCTGATCAAGGACCGTGGGGCGGTGCTGTGCTACGGTGTGCCAGAAAAAGAAGAAATCACCATTAATTTCAGCCAGGCTGACTACAACTGGCGTGTTATTTACCAGCAGATGCCAAGAAAGAGCGAAGAAGGAAAAGCCCATGAACAGGTTCTGGAATGGATGCGCTCCGGTCAGCTGGAAATCAAAGACTTTATTTCGGACTACTTTAAGTTTGATGACAGCATTGAAGCCTATGAAAAGCTACTGGACCGTAAGGTGATGAAAAAAGGGATTATTACATTTTAGATAACGCATTTGCAAAAAAGGCAGCTGCCCTTTCACAGGGCCGCTGCCTTTTTTATTTAATCAAGAATGCT